>DASZRQ010000017.1:0-9374 GCA_035549115.1 Occallatibacter sp.
ATGGTCTCCCAGATGAAGAAAGGCGCGGTCATCGTCGATGTCGCCATCGACCAGGGCGGCTGCGTGGAAACCGCGCGCCCCACCTCGCACTCCAACCCCAGCTACGTCGTCGACGGAGTCGTCCACTACTGCGTCACCAACATGCCCGGCGCTGTGCCTCACACCTCGACTCTCGCGCTCACCAACTCCACATTCCCTTACATCGTGCGCATCGCCAATCTCGGCGTGCACGCCGCGCTCAAACAGGATCCCGGCCTTGCGGAAGGCCTCAACACCTGGCTCGGCACGCTCACCTACCGCGGCGTTGCAGAAAGCCAGAAGAAGCCCTGGACCGCCGCCGCCAGCCTGCTCGCCTGAGTCAACGGCAATAGCCGCCACATTCGTGCCGCGCCTATAATCGCCGCATGTCCCCTCAGGGCGATGTACGGCAGCGCACGGTCCTCCTGCTCGGCGCGGGGGTAGTGCTCATTCTGGCCGTGCTGGGCGCGCTGCAGGCTTTTAACTTCTCCAACGTCAGCTTCCTCACGCCCGAGTCCGCCGGAGAAACCCTCGCCTTCACCGGCCTCACCGTACTCGTCTTCCTTCTGCTTCTCGTTCTCCTGCTCCTGCTGCTGCGCAACATCCTCAAAATCTATGCTGACCAGAGCGGCAGCGCTCTCGGTGTGCGTCTGCGCACGCGCATGGTGCTGGGCGCGGTGCTCATCGCGCTCGCCCCGGCGGCGTTCATGTTCCTGTTCAGCTTCCAGCTCATGAACCGCTCGCTCGATCGCTGGTTCTCGCCCAACACCTCCGAGCTGCATGAGGACTCGACCCGCGTCGTCCTCGAGCTCGCGCAATATGTTTCGAGCAATGCCCGCGGTGAAGCTGCTTCCATCGCCTCTTCTCCAGCGATGAACGCCGGTCCCGCCGCCGTCCGCGCCCTGCTCGAGCAGCATCGCATCACTCTGCAGGGCGGCTTTGTCCTCGTCTTCGACAAGGACCGCAACCTCATCGCCAGCCTTGAGGCGCCGCCGGAGTCCAGCGCCGCCAGCCTCGTGCCCTGGCTTGCGGAAAGAGACAGCGCGCCCGCGCCCGACACCATCGTCCAGCTCACCGGTCCGCTCCACCTCGCGCTCTTTGACGCGGCCCAGCGCAATGACCAGCCCGTCCTCCGCATCGCCGGCCAAGAGTACGTGCTCGGCTTCGCCGCTGCATCCACCGGAAAATCCGTCGTCGCCGCGCTGCCCATGCCCCAGGGCCTCAGCCAGACCACCACCCGCATCCGCGAGGGCGCTGCCGTCTACTGGAACCTCTACCGCTCCCGCCGCAGCGTCCGTTCCACCTTCCTGCTGATGCTGATGCTCATCACCACTCTCGTCTTCTTCTCCAGCGTCTGGCTCGCTCTCTTCCTCTCCAAGCAGATCACGCGCCCCGTCGAGGCCATCGCGGACGCCATGGGCCACATCGCCGAGGGCCACTACGAGCACCGCGTTGCCCTCGTCACCACCGGAGAAATGGCCGAGCTCGTCCAGTCCTTCAATCACATGGCTGCCGACCTCGACGCCAGCCGCAAGCTTGCCCTCAGCTCCTCCGCCCAGCTCACCGCCGCCAACCTCGCCATCGAGGAGCGCCGCCGCGAGCTTGAAACCATCGTCGAGACCATCCCCAGCGGCGTCGTCACCCTCGATGCGGCAGGCTGCGTCCTGCAGGCCAATCGCGCCTTCGCCGTGCTCATGGGACAGCGGGAAGACGCCGCCCTCCGCGGCCAGGGCATCGCCGCGCTCTTGCCCGCCGAGGTTGCCGATGACCTCGCCGCCCTCATCCGCCGCGGCCAGCGCATGGGCGCTGCATCCACTGAGGTGGAGTTCCACGCCCGCGGCCGCGCCATGCACCTCGCCATCACCAGCGCCCGCCTTGAGCTTGCCCATGGCCAGCCTGGCACCGTCCTCGTCGTTGAAGACACCACCGAGCTCCTCCGCGCCCAGCGCCAGCTCGCGTGGAAAGAGGTTGCCCAGCGCGTTGCCCACGAGATCAAGAATCCGCTCACGCCCATTGCGCTCTCCGCAGAGCGCATCGGCCGCCATCTCGACCGCGCCCAGCCCGACTCGCCCAGCATCATCCGCAAATGCAGCGAGGTCATCCTCGGTTGTGTTGCCACTCTGCGCACCCTCGTCGATCAGTTCTCCGTGCTCGCGCAGTTCCCCTCGCCTCAGCCCCGCCCCTGCGACATCAACCAGGTCGCCGACGAGGCCCTTACGCTCTTCGCCGGCCGCCTCGACGGCATCACCCTCCGCCGCGAGCTCGATCCCGCCCTGCCCCAGGTGCTCGCCGACCCCGACTCCATCCGCCGCGCCTTCGCCAACCTCATCGACAACGCCGCCGAGGCCATGCAGTGCAGCCTGCTCCGCGTCCTCTCCCTCTCCAGCGCGCTCAGTGAGGATGGCGCCGCCATCGAGATCGCCATCGCCGACACCGGCCACGGCCTCAACGACGAAATCCGCGAGCGGCTCTTCCTGCCCTTCTACTCCACCAAGCAGCGCGGCACCGGCCTCGGCCTCTCCATCGCTGCCAAAATCATCCAGGAGCACGGCGGCTCCATCCGCGCCGAGAGCAACGCGCCCAAAGGCGCGCGCTTCCTCGTCCGTCTGCCGCTCATGGAGCACGCGCCCCAGCCCGGCGAATCCAGCTCCAGCCCAGGAACCACCACGCCGCTCACCGGGACCCGCTCATGAACCACATCCTCGTCGTCGACGACGAAGCCGAAATCCGCGCCTCCCTTGAAGAAATCCTCCGCGAGGAGGGCTACGCCGTCGCCACCGCCGCCACGGCCGCCGAGGCTCTCGTCCTCGTCCGCGACGTGCCTTACGACGTGGTCCTGCTCGACATCTGGCTCCCCGACCGCGACGGACTCGACGTGCTCACCGAGATGCACGCCCTCAGCGCCGATACCCGCCCGGAGGTCGTCATCATCTCCGGCCACGGCACTATTGAAACCGCCGTCAAGGCCACCAAGCTCGGCGCATTCGACTTCCTCGAGAAGCCACTCTCCCTCGAGCGCACCCTCATCGTCCTCAAAAACGCCGTCGAAGCCCACCGCCTGCGCACGGAGAACATCGAGTTTCGCCGCCAGTTCTCCGCCGCCACCGTGCTCACCGGCGAAAGCGTGCCCCTCAAAGCCCTCCGCCAGCAGATTCGCCTCATGGCCCCCACCAACGGCCGCGTGCTCATCTATGGCGAGTCTGGCACCGGCAAGGAGCTCATCGCCCGCGCCATCCATGCCGAGAGTCCGCGCCGCGAGCGCGTCTTCGTCGAGCTCAACTGCGCCGCCATCCCCGAGGCCCACATCGAGGCCGAATTATTCGGCTACCGCCACGGCGCACAACCCGGCGGCCCGCCGGAGCAGCGCGGCACCCTCGAGCGCGCCGACGGCGGTACCCTCTATCTCGACGAGGTCGGCGACATGAGTCTCAAGACCCAGGCCAAGGTGCTCTCCGCCCTCGACGAGCAGAACTTCACCCCTGTTGGCGGCGCGCAGCCCCTCCGCGTCGACGTGCGCCTCGTCGCCTCCACCAACAAGGACCTCGAAGAGGAAATCGCCAAGGGCAACTTCCGCGAAGACCTCTTCTACCGCCTCAATGTCGTCCCCTTCTTCGTCCCGCCCCTGCGCGAGCGCAAGGAAGACATCCCCTTCCTCGTCCGCGAATTCCTCGCCGACTTCGGCCGCCAGTATGGCCGCCCTCGCATGGAGATCACCGAGGAAGCCCTCGACCTCCTCGGCAAATATCACTGGCCCGGCAACGTCCGCGAGCTCAAGAACGTCATCGAGCGCGTGCTCATCCTCAACCCCCGCGCCCTGCGCATCGAGCGCAAGCACCTGCCCCCGCTCACCCACAAAGCCGCCGTCCGCTCCACGGAGGAGTTCGCCTCTCTCCAGCAGGCCCGCGACGCCTACGAGCGCGAGTACATCCTCAAGAAGATCGAGGAGGCCCGCAGCAACATCAGTCGCGCTGCCGAGCTCCTCGGCCTCGAGCGCTCCCACCTCTACCGCAAAATGAAAGCCCTCGGTATCAGCATCCGCGAGTAGACTGGCCCTCCAGGCAACGTTCTGCAAGGCGTCAGTGAGCACGACCATGGGTGTCCCATTCTTCGCGCGAAGGGTGGGAGAGCACGCCCCCAATCAAGCCCTGTCATCCTGAGCGAACGGGGCCCCGAGCGGAGTTCAGCTCGGGGGTGGTGAGTCGAAGGACCTGCTTCTGTTTTTCGCGCAGCATCAATCCCCACAAGACCCGGGTGCCCCATTCATCGCGCGTTCTTTGCGCGATGAGTGGGAAACTACGGAGAGGGCAGGGGCCTTCAGGCCCCTGAAAGCCTGCTCGTTGACCGAGGGGCTTTAGCCCCGGCGCCCGGTGCTCCCAGTCCCGTGCCTTTGGGGACCGGGGAGGAAGCGCATTCAGCCATTGTCATCCCCGACAGCGCGCGGCTATCGTACAAGGGTCAATCCAAACAAGAAAGGGAACGAGAATGCCCAGGGCCTACCTGTTGCTGCAGTTCACCGTCAACGATCCGGAGAAGTTCGCCCTCTACCGCCAGGGCGCGGCGCCCCTGATGATGTCCCATGGAGGCAAGGTCCTCGTTGCCGCCGGCAGCCCGGACATCCGCGAAGGCGCGCTCCCCGCAAAGCTCGTCACCATCATCGAGTTCCCCACCAAAGCCGACGCCGTGGCCTGGTACACCTCGCCGGAATACGCCGCCGTCAGGCACCTGCGCCACGAGGCCGCCGCCACTGAAAGCCTCGTCTTCCTCGACGGCTTCGTCCCTCCCGCCTGATTTGCGGTGGAGAAAAACAAGGGGCACGTTCCCGGCGCGGCATGGATCGAACCTGCCTCGTCTTTATCGTGTCAGGTACTCCGAGGGCGTGACGATGCGCGTTCCCTTGTATGCGTCCAGCGTCAATAAATCCTTGTCGCCTGCGACCAGCAAGTCCGCTTTCGCAAGGGCGGCGCACTCCAGAAACATATCGTCGCCTGGATCGCGGCATACCTTGACCGTGCCTCGAATCTTCACGCGGATGCTGCGCGCCAGAATCGCCTCCAGCGCCGATGCTGCCCTGTATTGCTCCCAGGAGAACTTTTCCGTCAGGATGCGCACAATCTCCGCGTCGATCTCATCGCAGGTGGCAATCACGTCTTCGCTCATCGCTTTTTCAAGCGCCAGAGTCGGTGTGCCGCGCCGTTTCGCAAACTGAAGCGCGGAAATCCAGACGTTTGTATCGATGACGACAATCACCCGTTCGACCGCGCCTTGCGGCGGCGCGGCTTCTCGGCACGCACTTCTTTGATCAGCCGGGAAACATCGGCCTCGGTGTAGCCCTTCGGGTTGCGGGCCGCCGCGTACTCGCCCAATTCATCCAGTGTCCGCCGCGCCTGCTGCGCGGAATACGTGCGAAAGGCTTCCCGGAATAGCTCGCTCATGGTGCGGCTGTCTCTCTGAGCCAGCGCCTCTGCCCTTTGCGCAAGCTCGGGCGGCAGGCTGATCGTGTACACCTTCGATTTCCTTGCAGCAGCAGTAGCCATACTTGAATATTACAATGTAATGGATTCCATTACAAAAGATAGACACTGCCGGACGCGAGGATTCTCAGCCCAGAGGGCTTTTTGCGCGGAGCGCCCGCCGCACCGCAGGTGCTGTCAACCCCTCCGCTCCCCGCTTCTCTCGCATCTTCTTCATTCCACTCATTCAATTTCCGCCGCCAATTTGCGTGTTATTTCCCGCAAACGCGCACAATCAACTCATGCGCACCGCAAACGACAAACCGCAAACTGTGAACTGTGAACTGTGAACTGCGAGCCCAGCGCTTCGAACCGGGAGGAGGCTATACCCCCCTCCCCCCCCTCCTTCGGGGTAACGTGCCGGTGCGAGCAGCGAGCCTGCCGCACCGCAGGTGCTTGTCCGCCTGCGGACAGCAAAACCCGAAACCGGCCAGCTTCGCACCCGCTCCGCGCTGCGTCCCGCGCCGTTCTTCCATTAGAATCAATCACTTGGCCCGTTCCGCACACGCACGGGGCTGGCAACACAATTGCTTCCTTCACCGGCGCAGCACTCATTCCGGGAGGGCAACCATGGCCTACTTCGAACGGATGCGTGACGTACTCTCCGAACCCTTCAGCCCCGAAATCATCCGCCAGCGCACCGCCGCCGGCTGGCAGATGGTCTCCATCGAGTGGCAGCGCGAGCTGCCCGACTCCGAGCGTCCGCCCGAGGGCGGCTTCTCCGAGGACATTCCCTACGGCCTCCGCATCTCTGACGACTGCAAGCGCCTCGAGATCGACGCCTACGAGAACCAGGTCCTCCTGCTCATGATGGATCTGCTCGCGCAGGACTTCAGCTACGCCAGCATCGTGAGCGACCTGAACGAGAAAGGCTTCCGCACCCGCGAGGGCAAGCCCTGGAGCCGCGTCGCCGTCTTCAACATGATGCCCCGCCTCATTGAAGCCGGCCCGCGCATCTTCTCCAGTGACGAGTGGGAGAAGCGCCGCGTCAGGCTCATGCGCGTCCGCGCGCCGGAGTAGTCTTCCGCCGCGTGGCTGCGTGCTATTCTCGTGCCCATGCAACCAGGCGCTCCCTCGCTTCCGCTCGCGGCCGCAAGGGAGCGTCCATGGCTCTTCGCATTCCTCATCGCGCCCACCGCGGTCATCGCCATCGGCCTCGTTGACGGCGCGCTTTCGTATCTGCTCCGCCGCCAGGGCATCGATCCCGCGCGCGGCTCGCAGATCGTGGCGCTGCTCACGCTGCCCCACACCATTTACTTTCTCTGGTGCCCCGTCGCCGACTTCTGGATGCGCCGCCGCACATGGATTCTCGTGGCCTCCGCCGCGGCCGCTGCTCTGCTCGCGCTCGCGTTTCATCAGCCGAGCCTCGCCTCGCCGTGGGCCATCCGGCTCATCCTCGCCGGCTTCTGCCTCAGCCTGCTGGCCGCCGCCAGCACCGGAGGCCTCATGGGCTCTCTCGCCAGCGAGCGCAACCGCCGCGCCGCCGGCAGCTTCTATCAGGTTGGCTCGCTCGTCTTTGCCGCGCTTGCCGTCTTTGCGCTGGTTTCGCTCGTTGGACGTTTCCCGCTCGGCGTCCTCGGCTGGTTTCTCGCCGCCATGATCTTTCTGCCCGCGCTCTTCGCCTTCGCCGCGCCCGCCGGAGACGCGCCTTCCGACCAGACCCTGCGTACAACCGCTGCCCGCATCCTGCGCGAGTTCAGGCTCACCTTCCTGCGCTGGGACGCGATTCCCTACACGCTGCTCATCGTCATGCCCATGTGCAGCGGAGCCATGATCGGCCTTCTGCCCGCTCTCGCCGCGGACTTCGGCGTCAGCGGCGCGCAGGTGGCGTGGATGAACGGCCTGGCCGGAGCGCTGCTCACCGCCGCCGGCTCCTTCAGCGTCACCTGGATTCCCGTGCGCATCCGCGCGCCCATCGCGTTTCTGCTCGCCGGCCTTGCCAACGCAGCCGCGCTGGCAATTCTGGCTCTCGGCCCGCAGCGTCCGGCGGTCTACTTCACCGGAACCGTGCTCTATCTCTTCACCATCGGCGTCTGTTATGCGCTCTTCACCGGCGTGGTGCTGGAGTTTCTCGGCGGCTCCGGCAAGAGCGGCGGCGCGCGCTACGCCATCATCAACTCGCTCGGCAATCTGCCCGTGGCTTACATGTCGTATGTGGATGGGCGCGGCTACGCGCACTGGGGAGCGCGGGGCATGCCCGGCATCGACGCCGCGCTCAGCGCCGTGGTGGCCTCGCTTCTCCTAGTCTATTTTTTGGTGCGCCGCGCGCCACAGCCCATCGCTGTGCAATAGGCTCCGCGCCTACTGCTGAATCGGGCCCAGCGAGCCGGGATTGTCGCCCATGCGCGGGTCCACCCGGAAGTCCCACACCGTCTGGCTGATGTCCTCCGGCGAAAGTATCTCCACCAGCGCATACTCGCCTACGGTCAGCGGTTCGGTGGGCGTCAGCTTCAGCCAGCGTTTGCCTTCCAGCACCTCGCCCTTTGCCGGAATCACATCCTCGCTCTGCGTCACCTTGCCGGTGCGGCTTACCTCGATCGCGCCCACAATCCGCACTGCCTTGCGCTCGTCCACGCGCACAATGGCAAAGCCCGACTGCGCCGAGTGCGCCCCATGCCTGCCGTTCTTCGCGTCTTTGCTCACGCTCGTGTCCACGGTAAAGGCGTGCGTCTTCAGCGGCTGGTCGTCGCTCGCGCTGTCCAGCGAGAGATACAGCACCGGATCGTTCACATGCAGGTGCACCTTGGCATGCGCGCCGTCGATCTCCAGGTTGGCCTTCGCCCCGGCCAGCGGATTCAGCGTCGCCAGCCCGTGCCGGTTGTGCTGGTTCATGCTCAGGTCCACCGGCGTCAGCTCCACCAGCTCCGGCGTGCCCTCAAACGTATCCAGCACAAACACGCCATCCTCGTCCGGCAGATCCAGGCCCTTGGCCACCTCCGGCATGCGCGCCTTTTCGTCGGCCCGCTCGGCGGCTTCTTCCTTGTCCAGCTCTGCGGCCTCCTGCATCGCTGGAGAAGCACTGTCCGCGTCCGGGCCCGCGTGGTCGCGCTCCCACTTCCGCGTCGCCTCCCAGTCCACCAGGTCCGCGGGCAGCTCTTCCCATTCGGCCCGCTCCTGCGAGAAGTACCGCACGCGGTCGCCGATCACCTGGTACTCGCGCACAATCTGGTAGCTGCCGTCCTTCAGAATCAGCCTGCGGTTCGCGCTTGTTCCCGGAGCCGTGGGCGTCAGCGTGGGGCGGTTCTGCTCCGTGCTCTGCTGCTGGGCCGGGGCCAGCGCGCATGCCAGCAGGGCTGCCGCGCCCAGCCCGGCCAGGCCGCGCACAAGCCGCCGCAGATGGAAGAGATGTGCCATTGTCCCCGCGTGTAGACAGAGTTTAGACGAACCACCGCCCCGCCGGTTTGCCGGGTTTCCGGCGCCTTCACTGCAACGTGCATCCAATTATGTGTATTCTGGATATGGAGAACCTCTGTGCTTCCTGGCTTCAAGGCACATCCTTCCGGTACTGGCCACAGGCGCTCGCGCGCTTTTGTGGCGGTCGCGGTGGTGTGTCTTGCGCTGCTCGCCTTCCTGAGCGTTGCCCAGGTCACGCACACCCACTCCGTCGCCTCGGATGCCGACCACTGCCAGTTGTGCATTGTGCTGCACTCGGTGGCGCCGGCCACTGCCACGGTGGCCTCGGTCGCGCTGGTGCTTGTCGCGCGTACCGTTCCCTCCGCTGAAGTCCGGCCGCTCATGCGGCTCTGGCATCCGCAGCTCTTCACCCGTCCGCCTCCCTCCAACTGCCTGGCATAACTTCCGTTTTCGTTCGCTTCGATCGTCCGGTTCGCAGGCAACGCCCGCGCA
>DASZRQ010000018.1:0-3435 GCA_035549115.1 Occallatibacter sp.
CCAGGGAAACTCGAAGTTCTACACATGGTTGGTTCGGATCGCAGTGAACGAAAGCCTGATGCGCCTGCGCAAGCGGCGCACCGGCAAGATGGTTTCGATCGACGAGGATGTCGAGACGGAAGAGGGCAGCGTCCCTCGCGATCTGGCCGACTGGGCTCCGGACCCGGAGCAGAACTATACGCAGTCGGAGCTGGCCGAGATTCTGCGCAGGACGATCCAGGGTCTGCCGCCGGGATTTCGCATCGTCTTCGTTCTCCGCGATGTGGATGGACTTTCTACGGAAGAGACGGCGGAAACGCTGGGATTGAGCGTTCCGGCCGTAAAATCGCGCCTGCTGCGCGCGCGTTTGCAACTGCGCGAGCGGCTCAGCCGCTACTTCCGCAGGAACAAGGGAGTTGAAAAGTGACCTGCACCGAGTTTCTCGCCCAGCTTGACGACCTGATCGACAACGAAGTCACGACCAAGATGCGTGCCGACCTGGAGGAGCATCTGCGCGGCTGCGAGCACTGCGAGGTCACCCTGAGCACGACGCGCAAGACGATTGAAATCTATCGGTCGCACGAGATTTACGAACTGCCCACCGGCCTGCGCGAGCGCCTGCACACAGCTATCATGGAGCGCTGCAAGAAGGGCTGCTGATGCCTCCCGCGGTTTCTTTTTCCGGTCCCCCTTCCGGTACCATGGACATCTGAAGTAACGCTTCCCTCCTCTTCTGCCACAACTTTCTCCCTAAAATTGCGTTAGTCATTGCAGCACGCGGTGGCACGCCCATTCCCTGCCCAGGAGGGTTTTCGTGCAGAGGCTTCAAAGACTGCTCACGGTCAGCCTTTGTTTGAGCCTGCTCGCGCCTGCGCCAGTTCCTGTTTTGGCAGCTCCGCCTCCCCCGCACAAGAAAGTCCGGCAGGAGTATGTATCCACGCAGCTTCAGGGCGAGGCGCGCATTCTGCATGCGCTCAACCGATTCACTTTTGGCCCACGCCCTGGCGATCTGGAGGTCGTGCGCTCCATCGGGCTGGACAACTGGTTCGAGCAGCAGTTGCACCCAGAATCGCTCGATCTCTCCGATCTGAACACGCGGCTGGCCGAGTATCCAGCCATGCAGTGGAGCACGGCGGACCTGCTCTACCGGCTGCCCAGCAACACTCTCATCCGCCAGGCGATCAACGGCAGACTGACGATCCCGGACCACGGCATTCTGCGCACCATCTACGAAAACGAAATGGCGCGGGTCGAGGCACGGCAGGAGAAGAAGAAGGAAGACGGCGACACAAAGCAGCAGACAGCTTCAGGCGCCGGTGCTTCTGCAGGTATGGCCTCCTCCGGCGCGGGCGTGATGGCGGGCAATACCCCGGATACCGCCAACACCATGGCAATGGCAGCGCCTTCGGATGTTGCAATCCAGGATGCAAATGTACTCTCCAGCGCTGAGATCGACGCAATGCTCGACCTCGATCCTGCCCAGCGCATCACGCGGCTGGCCTCTTATACGCAGCCGCAGCTCGATGGCATGTTCAAGTCGCTGCGCCCCATCCAGCGCCTGCAGCTTGTGGCCGGCATGGAACCGGCACAGAAAGAGATCGTCGCAGCCCTTGAAAACCCCGAGCGTCTCGTTGCCGAGGAGCTGATCGCGGTCCGGCTAACCCGCGACCTCTACTCTTCTGCCCAGTTGCAGGAGGTGATGACCGACTTCTGGCTCAACCACTTCAATGTGTATCTGCGCAAGAACGAGACGATGCCCTATGAGCTGGTGAGCTACGAGCGGGACGTGATCCGCCCGCATGCCCTGGGCAAGTTCGAGGATCTTCTGGAAGCCACGGCACACAGCCCGGCCATGCTGATGTACCTCGACAACAACGAAAGCATCGGACCCGACTCGCTTGCCGCTGAGCGCATGCGCATCGCTGTCGAACGGCATCCGGGCCTCAAAAAGGCGGCGCGCGAAGGGCTGAACGAAAATTACGCGCGCGAGCTGATGGAGTTGCATACCGTTGGCGTAAACGGCGGTTACACGCAGGCCGACGTAACCCAGGTGGCGCGCATCCTGACGGGCTGGACCATCGATCAGCCACAGCGTGGGGGCGGCTTCGAGTTCAACCCCAATCGCCACGATCCTGGGACCAAAACAGTGTTCGGGCAAAAGGTCCACGAGGACGGCGAGATGGAAGGGCGCGCCCTGCTGCATTATCTGGCGACCCGTCCGGCCACTGCCCAGTTCATCTGCCGCAAGCTGGCCATCCGCTTTGTGAGCGACGACCCGCCGCAGAGCCTGGTGGACCGGATGGCGCAGACCTATCTCACAAGCGGCGGCGATATCTCAGCCGTGCTGCGTACCCTGTTTCATTCTCCCGAATTCTGGTCCACGAGCGCGTACCATGCGAAGGTGAAAACGCCGCTCGAGTATGTGCTGTCTGCCGTGCGCGCGAGCAATGCCCGCATCGACAATCTGCGGCCGCTGGCCAATGCGCTGCGCGAGATGGGCATGCCGCTCTATGGCTGCGTTCCACCCACGGGCTACAACGACGATGCGGCGACGTGGGTGAGCACAGGAGCACTTGTCGACCGTATGAACTTTGCCCTGAATCTTGCCGCAAACCGCCTGCCGGGCGTCACGGTTGCGTGGAATCCCTCGACCGACAACAGCATTGCTTCGACGCTGTCTACGGGCCAACCCAGTCCTGAAACCGAAGAGGCCAGGCTGGAGGCGCTGCTCCTGGCCGGGGGACTGAGTGACACAACGCGCAGTGCAGTCTTGCAGCAGTTCCAGCAGCAGATGATGCAGAATCCTGAAGGCCAGCCTGCGCGGGCGGTTCCTGTATTTGCGCGCGCCGGAGCCTTTGCCCCGTCGGCGCTGGAGCGCGAGGACCAGATCCTGGCCGGGCTGCTTCTGGGCTCGCCTGAATTTCAACGCCGCTGAGCGGAGAACCGAGAAGACACCATGCCGATGAATCGCCGATTCTTTCTTCACCGTGGAGCACTGGCTCTGGCCGGAACCACCGCTATTCCGGGATTCCTGGTGCGTTCCGTGCTGGCACAGACCGCAGCGATGCCCAAACGGCGTATGGTGGTTATCTTCCAGCGCGGCGCGGTGGACGGGCTGAATGTGGTGGTCCCCTACCGCGAGAAGAACTACTATTCCATGCGGCCCAGCATCGCCATTCCGCAGAATCAGGTGCTCGATCTCGACGGCTTCTTTGGCCTGCATCCGGCAATGGCGAACCTGCAGTCGCTCTACACACAGGGACACCTTGGCATTGTGCATGCCGTGGGATCGCCGGATAGCACGCGCTCGCACTTCGACGCACAGGATTATATGGAATCTGGTACTCCGGGGCTGAAAAGCACGCAGGATGGATGGCTGAACCGCGCCCTGCAGGCTGAGGATGCACGGCATCCCGGCCGCCACACGCCTTTCCGTGCGGTTGCCCTGGATATTGA
>DASZRQ010000019.1:0-1561 GCA_035549115.1 Occallatibacter sp.
CCGCACCACCATCGTCAATCTGACCCTCAACACCTTATATGAGGTGATGCAGTGGCTCCCCGCTGAGCCCCGCGCGGCTAACGCGCAAAAAGATGACTGGGCCTGGACGCTGCGCACGGCAGCAGACCGACCGCTGCTGCGCTGGCTGGAGGATGGCCCGCTGGTCGTCGTGACTGATGGCTCCGGCGCGCACCCGAAACTCAAGGCTCGCCTGATGGCAACCGGCGGTGAAGGAACCTTTGGCGAGAGCGGAGAGCGCATTACCGCTGCTGTGGAAGATACCCCTGCAGGCAGCCGCGAGCTGCTGGCTCGTGTCGATTTCGATCCCTCGACCGATGCCGGCATGGAATCCATGCTTGGTTTCCGGCAGGATCTCGGCTTTGCCGGTTCGGTGCAGTCAGTGGCCGCCGTCGCCATTCATCCTGCAATCGATAGCCAGGACGCTGAAGGCCTGGACGAAGCTGCCATCCGCACCTGGCAGACAATTCATCTCGGCGACGAGTTTGACGGCGAAGTCGGTTCGGAACAGGTGCTGGCCCGCTTCGGCCAGAACACGCCTAACACGATTCTGGCAGCGCTGCCCTTTGCCTCCATTGGCTGGCGCGAGGGCAACTCCATCGTGCGCTATCGCATGGCCACGGCTGTTGCACCTGCCGCTGAAGCGGATTCTACGCGCATGGCCTACTCCGTGCCGGCAGTCGCCCTGCGCGAGGGGCGCCTTGCCCTCGAGCATGGAATGCATCAGGAGATTGGCTGGGAGCGGCGTACCGATGCGTCCAGCATCGCGGTAGCAGTCTTTGCCGACCATCTTGAGAATCCGGTTCTCGAGGCTGCGGCTCCGGCATCATTCTCCGGCGATCAGTCTGCCCTTTTCGATCCGGTCAGCGGCCTGATCCGCATGGCGGGCGACGACTTCTCCGGCGAGGGTTTCACCGCATCGGTGGAGCGCATGCTGCCTGCGGGCAACCGCATCCGGTTGAGCTATGCCAACGGCGATGCGCTTGCCGTGCCCGCCTCGGTTCATCCCGTGCAGCTCGCGCAGCTTGTTGCATCCGCGCATCCGCGCCGCGTACAGACTTATGCGCTCGCGCTCTCCGGCACGGTGGAAGGCACCGGCACGCATTGGCGCGCCAGCTATCGCTGGCAGCCGGATGATGCCGTGACCGCGGCTGCTCCCTTCGCGGAAGATGCCTCGGCGCCTTATCTGAACATCCATATACGCCAGCCCATCTGCCCGCACAGGCGTGGAACCACCAACATCGAAGCACTGCTCGATGTGCGCAATCTTCTTGCGGAGGGCTATCGCCCCTATATCACCAGTGACGGTTCTTTGCTCATCTTTGCGCAGAGCCAGCGCGCCATCCGCGCAGGGCTCGCTTTCACCTTCTGAGCACTGCCCACGGCTTGGGAATCCACATCGCACTGTGCTATATTCGTTGATGGCAGCGAGGGTTTTTGCCTGCCGCACCGCGCTTCGCAGTCTCCCGCCGCGCGGCTTCACAATCCCTGGACGCGTAGCTCAACTGGCAGAGCATTCGGCTCTTAACCGACAGGTTGTAGG
>DASZRQ010000020.1:0-19034 GCA_035549115.1 Occallatibacter sp.
CGCATCGTTGAGCTGGGCCGAGTTGGGGTCGGCATCGAGGGCGTTCTTGTACTGATCGATGGCCTGCGAAACGTACTCCGGCTGGCCGGTGTTGACGGCCTCATCCTCATAAATGGCAGCGAGGGCGTCATGGTAGTAGGCGTGGGCGCGGGCGGGTATCTGCACGGGAGCAGCCGGCGGAGTGCTGGCGGCCTTTGTGGATGCGGGCGCCGTGGAGGGCGTGGACTGCGCGACTGCGGCAGCCGCGGACAGCGCCAGAAGCGCCGCGGCAAAGGCGAGCCGGCTAGGCTCGGGGAAGTGCTTTGATCTCATCATCCTAAGTGGTTCCATGCCTTTCGGGTCCGGGGAGCGTGTGCGCTTTCCCGGAAGACAACAAGGCCACGAAGGCAGGTGGCCGGGCCTGTCCGCCTACGTGTACAGACGATTTTACGCGCGATTTGTCGCAGAGGGCTATTGCGGAGGGTTTTGGCACATTACGCCGGTCTGTTTACGCTCTCTGGCGGCGCTTCAGTTCCGCGCGCCGGTCCGAGGGTCCAGCCGTGCTGCCGCAAAGATTCGAGCTGCCGGTGCAGGATATCCACCTGCCGTTCCAGGCGCTGCATCTGGCGCTCGCCGGGGTGGTCCTCGGCGATGGGTGCGGCCGCTGCGGCCGTGGCTGGCTCCGGCCAGGGAGCCACAGCGGCATTCACGGTCTCTGACGTCATCCGCGCTTCAAGCCACGCCAGCCGCCGGTCCATCAGCTCCAGCCGGTCGTGGATCGCCGCCGACTGCTTCCAGCTCCATGCATCTTCAAGCGCGGCCAGGGTGGTTACACTCTGGGCAAACCTACGCAGGTAAGTGACGAAGGCCGTGGCGAACCGCGCAAAGGGCGCACGGCGAGGCCAGCTCTCGGCCAGCAGCCGTTCGAGCGACTCTTCGGTGTCGTTGTGGGCCAAACCCGCCATGCGCCGCGCCTCGGCCAGGATGCGGGAAGAGCGTGCGTGCGTCCGCCAGCTTTCCCGCAGCAGTCCGAGATACCGCCTGTCCGCCGCCAGGCTCGCCTGCAGGAACTGCCCGGCGCGGTCACGCTCGTAGGCGGGGAAGAGAAAGATCATGGCGAGGATCGAGATTGCCGCGCCGGCCATGGTGTTGAGCGTGCGCACCAGCGCAAGCTGCCAGTCGCCGCTGTAGGGCAGCCAGGCCAGCACGAAGGTCGGTGTCAGGAAGAACGCAAAGGCCGCGTAGCTCACCGGCAAAATCGCCAGCGCCAGCAGCGCCAGCGGAAACAGCACAGCCGCGGTGGTCAACTGCGCGTGCAGCGCCACGGCCAGCAGCGCCGCCAGAATGCCGCCGCCGACGGTGCCAGCCACGCGCTCCAGCCCCCGGCGCAGCGTGCCGGAGACATGCGGCTGCAGCACGATAAGCGAGGTGAGCAGCAGCCAGTAGCCATGATCGATGTGCAGCAGGAGCATGATGGCCACATCCAGACCGCACACCAGCGCAACCCGCACCGCATGGCGCAGCGCAAGGGAGCGCGGCGTCAGGTTCGCCGTCAGCGCATCCAGCCGCCAACCCTGCCGCTGCGCGGCGAGCCGTCCCATCACGTAGCCAAAATGACTGGCCGAGGTTCCCGGCGGCCGTGCGTGCGGGTCGGCGGGCCTGCCCAGCCGCAGCAGCGCCGCCGCCTCAATCGACGACTCCAGCAGCGAAGCGGCCTGCGCTATCTGGGACAGCAGAAACCGCTCCGTTGCATCCTCCTGCGCGAAGCAGGGGCCCAGAGTGCGCGGCAGCACTTCCATCTGCCGCCGCTGTGCCCGCGCCGTCTGCAGCGATTCGCCGCCCCGGCGCGTGAGCAGCGCGGCCACCCACTGCTCCGCGGCGCGCACCTGCGCCAGGCCGCGCAGCACCGGCTCGACGCAGCCCGAGGGACCGCCAGCTTCGGCCTCCAGATGCTCGGCCAGCGCGATGGTCCGCGCAAGCAGCAGGTCCGCGTGCTCCAGCAGCACCACGAGCTGGCGTCCGCGCAGGCTCTCCGCAGCGCGCGTAGCGCGGATATTCGCAACGACGTGCCATGCCTGCTCCAGCGTGCGGCGAATGCGGTACTGGTGATGCTGCGCCAGCCGGTGCCACAGCGCGGGCCGCTGCCGCGGACGCGCCGCCAGATCCGCCACCGAACTCAGAAGCGACGCCAGCTCGTGATAGCACGCGCCCACCGCATTGCGCGCAGGCCTGTAGGAATCGAGCGGCCAGAGGAACAGCGACAGAGCCGCCGCCCACGCGCCTCCGCCGGCCAGGGCCAGCGACCAGCGCATCGCCGTGTGCCAGTCCGCGGCCGGAGTGCCCACGCCGCAGATGTAGATCACCTGCACCAGCGTGCCCGCCGAGGCAAACGGCTGGCCGAGCACGGCGAGATAGCTCCACAGGAAACACCAGACGACGGTGACCGCGATGGCCCAGCGCAGGTCGTTGCCCACGAGCGACCCGATCAAGAGGCCCGCCGCGCCGCCCAGCGAAAGCGTGGCAAGACTGCTCATGCGCCCGCGATAGGTGCCGCCCATGTCCGCCAGAATGGCCTCGAACCCGCCCAGCGCGGCCCAGCCCATGTTGGCGAGACCCGTCACATCGCCCAGCACCAGCGGCGCACTCAGCGCCACGGCCGCGCGCAGCCCCCGCAGCCAGTCCATGCGCCGCGCCAGGGAGACAATCTTCTGCCGTATCCGTTCGAGGGAATCCATGCGCGGAGGCATGTTTCTAGTGTTGCTCAGTTGCCGGTCTTTCCGCCAACCTGCTCGCGCATGCAGAGCCTAGTGGCGGAAGTGCCGGATGCCGGTGAAGACCATGGCCAGGCTCAGCTTGTCGGCTGCTTCGATGACCGCGGCATCGTTGACCGAGCCGCCGGGCTGGATGACGGCGGTGGCTCCGGCAGCGGCGACGGCCTCCAGGCCATCCGGGAAGGGAAAGAATGCGTCAGATGCGGCGACGGTGCCCGCGAGGGGGAGAATGGCCTTTTGTGCGCCGAACTTCGCCGCGTCGACACGGCTCATCTGGCCGGCGCCGACGCCGACTGTCTGGGCAAATCCGTCGATCTGGCGAGCATAGACGATGGCGTTCGACTTGACGTGCTTGCAGACCCGCCAGGCGAAGAGCAGGCTGCGCAGCTCCCCGGCGGTGGGAGGACGCCAAGTGGCCACCTTGAGCTCGGACTCCTTCACACGCGCGTCGTCGGCATCCTGCAGGAGCAGACCGCCGGAGACATTCTTGACGATGGAGCGCGCGGGCGCGGGGCGGACTTCAACGAGGCGGAGATTCTTTTTGACGGCGAAGCGGGCGCGGGCTTCCGGGGTGAAGCCGGGCGCGGCGATGGCCTCGACGAAGAGCTTGGCGATCTCCTCGGCGGCCTCACCGTCGATCTCGCGATTGATGCCGATGACGCCGCCGAAGGCGGAGACGGGATCGCAGGCGAGGGCTTTCTGGTAGGCCTCGAGAATGGATGCGCCGGTGGCCGCGCCGCAGGGGTTGGTGTGCTTGATGATGGCGACCATGGGCTCGTCGAACTCGCGGGTCAGCTCCCAGCAGGCGTCGAGATCGACGAGGTTGTTGTAGCTGAGTTCCTTGCCCTGGAGCTGGGTTGCGCCGGCGATGCCGAGGCCTGAGCCATCGCTATAGAGGGCGGCGCGCTGATGGGGGTTTTCGCCGTAGCGCAGAGGCTGCGCGAGGGGCAGGTTGATGCGCAGCGTGGAGGGAAGAGCGGAAGCGTCGAAGGCCGCCGGGGCCTGCGGTGCGGGCGCCTCGGAGATGGTGTCGAGGGCGTTGGCGATGGCGGAGTCGTAAGCCGCGGTGGTGGCGAAGGCCTGTTTGGCGAGACTCCAGCGGGTGGCACGGGTAAGGGCGCCGTTGTTGGCCGTGAGCTCTTCGGTCAGCGCCGGGTAATCGGCGGCGCGGGTGACGATGGCCACGTCCTCGAAGTTCTTGGCGGCGGAGCGCACCATGGAGGGGCCGCCGATATCGATGTTCTCGATGAGATGGCCGAAGGCGACGCCGGGCTGGGCAGCGGTCTTCTCGAAGGCATAGAGATTGACGACGACCATGTCGATGGGCTGGATGCCGTGCTCGGCGACGGCAGCCTCGTGCTCCCGGTTGCCGCGGATGTAAAGCAGGCCGCCGTGCACGCGGGGATGCAGGGTTTTGACACGGCCGTCGAGCATCTCCGGGAAGCCGGTGAGGTCGCTGATGTCCTTGACCGTGAGGCCCGCTTCGCGCAGAGCCTTCGCGGTGCCGCCGGTAGAGATGAGCTCGACGCCGAAGCCGGAGAGGGCGCGGGCGAAGTCGACGAGGCCGGTTTTGTCGGTCACGCTGAGCAGCGCGCGGCGAATGGATTTTGTTCCTGCGGAAGACGAAGTCATGAAGGCGCTCCTGGCGGTTCCCGGCGCATGGCGGAGCCTGGCGCGCTCGGGACCAAAGAACAGACTACAACCCGCGCATGGCGCGATGCGGGCAATGCGGATGCGATTTCAACAGCAGCCGCGCGGCCGCGATGAGAAAGCGCGCAATACAGTACGATGAAAGACATGGGAAGCAGCCCCCACTCGGTTCCCGAACCGGAGATTTTGCCGCCCGGCGTGCAGTACGCGCCGCCGCAGGAGCGCAGGCGGCCAAAGCCCGCGTGGATTGCGGCTCCGGCGACGCATCTGCTGGTGGCGATCAACTGCCTGGTGTTTCTGGCGATGGTGGCGAACCATGTGAGCGCGTTCGACCCCACTCCCCAGCAGCTTTTTGCCTGGCATGCCAACAATGCAGGGGCGGTGCTGCTCTACGGGCAATGGTCGCGGATCATCGTAGCCATGTTTGTGCACGTGGGAATTCTGCACCTTGCCACGAACATGTGGTGCCTGTGGAATCTGGGCCTGCTGGCCGAGCCGCTGATGGGATCGGCTGGCGTCTTTGCCGTGTATCTGCTGACAGGCGCGGCCGGCAACCTGCTCTCCACGCTGTGGAACTGGCTGCATCCGATTCACGAGGGCAACGCGGTGGTATTTCCGGTGGGCGCCGGCGCATCGGGCGCGGTGTTTGGCATTGCCGGGGCATTGATTGTGCTGCTCAAGTCGACGCGGCTGCCGGTGCCGGCGTATGAGCTGAAGCGGCTGCGGCGCTCGGTGATTTACTTTGCGGGCATCAACCTGGTGCTCGGCCTCTCGATCACAGGCGGCACCCATCTGTTTGGCGCGGGCGTGCTGATCGACAACTCGGCGCATGTGGGCGGATTTTTGTGCGGCCTGCTGTTTGCCATGCCGATGGTGCCGCGGCTGGGCTCGCCGAGGCCGGTGTTTCGCGCGCGGCTGGGCGCAGCCATGGCCATGGTGACGGCCGTGCTCGTGCTCTTTGTCGTCTTTCTCACGCATCTGGCGGGCTAGTCCAGACGGCGCACCGCGCATCCCGCCACTTCTGTGCGAGAATGCGGGTGAGCAGACGGGGAGCGCAGTGCAAGCGTGCTCCAACTCTGACTCGATCGCCTCCTTCAACCTTTTACCTCTTATCTTTCCGGGAGGAATGCGATGGAACGCCGCGACTTTCTGAAGCAAGCTGCCATTACTGCCGCTGTTGCCTCAACGGCTCCGCTGAGCGGCGCGGCCACGACACCCACGCAGCCGATTGCACGGCGCGCGCTGGGCAGGACGGGCGAACACCTCTCGATCATCGGCTTCGGCGGCATCGTCGTGATGAACGAGTCCTCGGCCGACTCGTCGAATATCGTGGCCGAGGCGGTGGACCGGGGCATCAATTACTTCGATGTTGCGCCCAGCTACGGCAATGCGCAGGAGATGCTGGGGCCAGCGCTCGCGCCGTATCGCGCGAAGAGCTTTCTGGCCTGCAAGACCGAGGGCCGGATGAAGGACGACTCGCGCAAGCAGCTTGAAGAGTCGCTGCGGCTGCTCAAGACGGACCATGTCGACCTCTACCAGTTTCACGCGCTGACGAAGATGAAGGAGCTGGACCAGGTGCTGGGGCCCGGCGGCGCGATGGAGACGATGGAGGCAGCGAAGAAGGAAGGCAAGATTCGCTTTATCGGCTTCAGCGTGCACTCGCAGGAGACCGCGGTGGCGGCGATGGAGCGCTACAACTTCGATACGGTTCTGTTCCCGCTGAACTGGCTGCTCTATACCCAGGCAGGTTTCGGCCCGCAGATTCTGAAGAAGGCCCAGGAGAAGGGCATGGGCATTCTGGCGCTGAAGAGCATGGCGAAGACGGTGTGGCCGGCGGACGAGAAGCAGAATCACCCCGAGCCGAAGTGCTGGTACCAGCCGGCGGCGTTTCCCGAGGAGGCCTCGCGCGGTCTGCGCTGGACCCTGAATCATCCCATTACCGCGGCTATACCGCCGGGCGACGAGCGCTACTTCCGGCTCGCCATGGATGTGGCCCAGAACTACGCGCCGCTGAACGCCGAAGAAGAGCAGTCCCTGCTTGCGGGCGGCAAGGGAGTCGAGCCCATCTTCCATCTGGGCAACGATGTTTAGCGGATTGAGGCGCAGACGCGAAACGGGGAAGGCTTGAGCCTTCCCCGTTTGTTTTTGCGCTCCGCATCGAGGGCGGAAGAGACGCTAGCGCACTACCGTGGCGGCGGCGAACTTTTTGACCATGGCGAGCAGCAGCTTGCGGTCGCTGTCGTTCAGATTGGTGGAGTAGCGGCGAATCTGGGTGAGGAAGCGGAGCTCATCGTCGGAGAGACGCTGGGTGTTGAGCTGGCGGCCGACCGAGTCCTCGGCGAAGAACTGCGCGATGGGCAGATCGAGCGCGACGGCGATCTTGGAGAGCGTATCGAGCGAGGGCACGGTGTGGCCGTTTTCGACGCGGGAGAGATAGCAGCGGAGCAGGCCGGTTTTCTTTTCGATGTCGCCCTGGGAGAGGCCCTTCTGGAGGCGGTGCGCGCGAATGGTTGTGCCGATCTTCATGCTTGTGTCTTCCTGTCCAGCCGCCGCAGGTTACTTTCCTGACAACAACCGAGAAGTTATTGCCTTAATGGTTAACATGGGCGGGGCACAGGCGCAAGATGCCGGGGGTGTCTTGCTTGGTACCCGCGGCGGCGCTATTTCAGCTCGGCGGCAAAGAAGCGGTCGATGCGGGCGAGAGCGTCCGCAGCGTCGGCGGGACGGTAGCCCATTTTATTGTTGGGATTCTCGAAGGCGTGGCCCGCGTCCGGGTAGATTTTGGTGTCGACGGGCTTGCCGAGAGACTGCATCGCGGCCTGGAAGGCATGCACGGCATCGGGCGGGATGCCCTGGTCCTGGCCGCCGAAGTTGCCGATGAGGGCGGCGTGGATTTTGCGGAGGGCTGCAGGGTCCGTGGCGAGCGCGCCGTAGTTGATGGCGACAGCCTTGAGGCCGGGCTCGGCAATGGCGAACTGCAGCGCGTAACCGCCGCCCATGCACCAGCCCACAGCACCGATGCGATGGCGGTCGACATCCTTGCGCGCCGCGAGAAAGTTGAAGCCGGAGACGAGATCGCGGACGCCCTGGTCCTGCGGCAGGCCGCGGGAGAGCTCATGAGCCGTCTCGGGATCGGTAGCGACCTTGCCGCGGTAGAGATCGACGGCGAGAGCGACATAGCCTTGTTTAGCGTAGCCTGCGGCCTCCTGCTTGATCCAGTCGTTGAGGCCCCACCACTCCTGAATGACAACGAGGGCGGGATGGGGGCCAGGGGTGCCGGGCAGATAGAGGATGCCTTGAGCCGTGCCGCTGCCGCTGGGGAAGGTGACGGGCTGCTGGGCATGCAGCGGGAACGCGGCCAGCAGGAACGCGGCGCAGGGAAGCAGGCGGATGAGTTTCATGGGTGACCTCGCAGTGGGGTGCGGGATTTTGGCGGCGACGGGCTGCCGCGGCTACAGGAACTTTACAAGATACGCCAGATCCTCGACGGGATTGTCGTTATAGGCGGGACAGGGAACGAAGCCGAGATCGAGATACATGCGATGCGCGGCGCCCATGGAGGCCGGAGCGGTATTGAGGTACATGGCTTTGCAGCCATCGCGCGCGGCGCGGGCCAGGACGGCTTCCGCCAGCCTGCGGCCAAGGCCAAGGCCGCGCGCAGAAGGGCGAACCCAGAGGCGTTTCATCTCGCAGGCATGCGGGACGACGACCTGCGAGGCTGCAAGGGAGCGCCAGGCCACGCAGCCGGCAGGCGCGCGGTTCACATACGCAAGGAGCAGGCCGCCATGCTGCTCGAGATAGCTGTGCGGCAGGCGCGCGGCTTCTTCCTCGAGCGAGCCGAAGCAGAAACGGGCTGCACCGGGCTGGGCGAGGACGAAGCGGCCATACTCAAGAAACAGATCGCGGGCGTGTGCGCGAGCGGCTCCCGAGGATTCGGCTCCGAGCTCGCCGATGTGTATGGATTTGTCCTGTGCCGCGTCTTTGGACATATGCGCAGTTTACGATGACGGTAAACCTTCGCAGCGCGCGGAACGTCTGTGTGAGTGCAGACGTACACCCCACAGAGGAGAATGCATGCGGCAGGCAGGGATGCGGCGATGGGCAGCGATGAGTGTGCTTGCCGCGTGCCTTGCCGCGCGGGCGCAGATGCCTGCGCCGGGCGTTGCCGAAGCGCCGCCTGCCCCGGCGGTTGCGGGAGGACGGCTGCATGGGACGGTGAAGAGCGGCGCTATCCCGTTGCCGGGCGTGACGATCACGGCGCAGAACACGCTCACGGGCAAACGCTACTCGACGACCACCGACATTACCGGCGCATGGGCGCTGACGATTCCGCAGAACGGACGGTACGTGATTCGCACGCAGTTTGCGGCCTTTGCACAGGGAGCGCAGGAGGCGGTGCTGAATGAGGCGAGCCACGATGCGACGGTGAACTTCGAACTGACGCTGGCCTCGCGCGCGCAGCAGCAGGAACAGCAGGAGCAGGCGCAGTCGACACAGATGGAGCAGGCGATTCGCCAGCTTGCGGGCAACGGGGCGCAGAGCCTGAGCCTGATGAATGCGCTCACGGCGGATACCGATACGCAGGAAGGCGTGGCGGGCGCGAATGGAGCGGCACTGCCCTCGGCGGCGGGGAACTCGGGGTTCAGCGACGAATCGGTGGCGATCAGCGGACAGGCAGGCGCGGTGAGCCCGCTGGCAGGCGTGGATATGGACCGGCTGCGCGATGCGATCGAGACCATCCGCGCGCAGAACGGCGGCAACTTCGGGGGCAGCGCGGGCCTGTTTGGCGGCGGTGGGTTTGGGGGAGGCGGATTCGGCGGCGGAGGGTTCGGCGGGCGCGGCGGGTTTGGCGGAGGACGCGGCAATTTTCGGGGATTCAAGCCGGGGCAGCCGCATGGGGCGATCTTCTGGATGGGGAGCAACTCGGCGCTCGATGCCGAGCCCTTCAGCCTGCGCGGACAGGAGCAGGAGCAGCCGGCATCGGGCACGAACCGCTTCGGGCTGACGCTGATTACGCCGCCGTATATTCCGGGGCTGACGAAGCCGAGCGGTAAGGACACGATGTTCCTGACACTTTCCGGCTCGCGCAATTCGACGCCGCTGGATGAGTACGCGACCGTGCCGACGGATGCCGAGCGCAGCGGGGATTTCTCGGCGGCGGGGCTGCCCACGATCTACGATCCGGCGACACAGGCGCAGTTCATCTCAAACGGCACGGCGAATGCGATTCCGTCGAACCGGATTTCGGATCAGGCGAAGGCGCTGCTGGCGTATTTTCCGGAACCGAACCTGCCGGGCACGGTGCAGAACTACCATCTGCTCTCGACCCAGCAGTCGAACTCGACGCAGGCGGGCATGCGCTACATGCGGGGCATCGGCTCGAATGCGTCGCCGTTCGGGCTGGGCGGGCGCGGCGGACGGCGCGGCCAACAGAGCCAGGGACTGCGGCAGAGCGTAAACGCCAACTACAACTGGACCCACTCAGCCAAAGATAACGTGAACATCTTTCCGCAACTGGGCGGCAAGACCTCGTCGGATTCGAATTCACTGCAGGCGGGCTACACGGTTGGGTATCACAAGCTGACGAGCATTTTCAATTCGAACTGGAACCGCAGCAGCAGCCAGACGACGAACTTCTTCACGAACACGACGGACATTGCGAACGAGATTGGCATCGCAGTGCCGAGCGGCGAGTCGGCAGCGGCAACGCCGGTCAACTACGGACTGCCGAATGTGCAGTTGAGCGACATTGCCGGTCTGGATGAGCAGCAGCCGAATTTCTCCGTGGCACAGACGATCTCCGCAAGCGAGACGCTGAGCTGGATTCACGGTACGCATAACCTGCGCTTTGGCGGCGACTACCGGCGCGTGCACCGGGATTTTCTGGCGGGATCGAATGCGACGGGCAGCTTTACCTTCTCCGGGCTGTTCACTGAGGATGCGGCAGGCGACGCGGCGACGGGCTCGCCGTTCGCGGATTTTCTGCTGGGGCTGCCGCAGGAGACGACGCTGGACTCGGTGACGAGCAAGAGCTACCTGCGCGACAACGTGTTCGACGCGTATGCGCAGGACGACTGGCGCGTGCTGCCGGAGCTGACGCTGCTCTATGGCGTGCGCTACGAGTTCTACGCGCCGTATACGGAGAAGTTCGGGCACCTGGGCGTGATCGACACGAATCCGTCGCAGGGCTTTACCGGGCTGGCCGAAGCGCTGCCGGGAGGGACGGGGCCGGTCAGCGGCATGCATCTGCCGGATGGACTGGTGTTTCCCTTCCGCACGGCATTTGCGCCGCGGCTGGGGCTGGCGTGGCGCGTGCCCAGAGTGAAGTCGATGGTGGTGCGCGCAGGGTTTGGCATGAACTACACCGTGGGCCAGTATGCGAGCTTTGCGACGAAGATGGCGCATGAGCCGCCGTTTGCGAACGAGCAGACGAACCAGGAGGCCGACGCCGATGGAACGCCGAGCTCGGCCTGCGCGCGGACTATGCCCGCAAGCTGCCTGACGCTGGCCGAGGGGTTTCCGTCTGCGGCGACGATCGGGAACTACGCGCTCGACCCGCATTATCAACTGCCCTATGTGGAGACGTGGAACCTGGACGTGCAGAAGACGCTGCCGTGGGGCATTGTGGTGAACGTGGGCTACAACGGATCGAAGGGCAACCATCTGGACATTACAAGCGCGCCGCGCGCGACGGCGAGCAGCCCGGCGACGAATCCGGGGAACACGATCTTTACCTACGACCAGGCAGTGGGGTTCTCGAAGTTTACGGCGGGAACGCTGCGCGTGAACAAGCGCATGACGCATGGGGTGGCGCTGGGCGCGAACTACCAGTACTCGCACCTGATCGACAATGCGGGCTCGGAGGGCGGCAGCGCGGGCGTGAGCGTGCAGAACTGGCAGAACCTGAGTGCGGAAGACGCCAACGGAAGCCTCGATGTGCGGCACAAGGTGAGCGGTACGTATGTGTACGAGCTGCCGTTCGGGCAGGACAAGAAGTGGGTGACGGCGGGAACGGCCTCGCACGTCCTGGAAGGGCTGTCGGTCTCGGGGAGCTTTACGTTTGCCACAGGATCGCCGCTGTCGCCGAGCTACTCGGCCGCGGTGCTGAGCGTGGCGTGCGGCACGGCGGGCACGTTCCGGCCGGACCTGACGGGCGAATCGCCGACGCAGGGCGGGGGATCGCTGAAGCAGTGGTTCAATCCGGGGGCGTTTGCCGCGCCGGCGGGGAGCACAACCTCGACGGCGTATCCCTGCGGCGTGTTCGGCAATGCGCCGCGCAACCCGATCATGGGGCCGGGAACGGTTGAGAACAATATGTCGCTCTCGAAGACGCTGGGCCTGGGCGATACGCGGAGCATGGAGATCCGCGCGACGATGGACAACGTGTTCAATACGGTGCAGTACTCGGGCGTGGATACGAATGTGGCGTCGCCCACCTTTGCGCAGGTGACGTCGGTGGGTTCGATGCGGTCGTTCCAGTTCATGGCGCGGTTCCGGTTCTAGCGAGATGCAGATGACAGAGCGTGTGCGCGGAGTGGTTGCGGGGTTGATGGCGGCGGCATTGACGATGCCGGGCGCGCTGCCGGCGCATGCCCAGGAGAGCACACAGAGCGGCGACAACCAGGATATCGGCTACGTATTGAAGACCAACTCCGATCTGGTGCTGACGAACGTGGTGGCGCGCGACACGAAGACGGGCGAGTTTGTGCGCGGGCTCAAGCAGAGCGATTTCACGATCTACGAGAACGGCAAGAAACAGCAGATCGCGACCTTCGACTACCAGAGCGTGGAGATGGCGACGCCGCTGAACGAGGCGACGGTGAGCGGGCTGGCCGCGGGCCCGAGCGGCAGCAAAGCGGTGGTGGTGGCGCGGCTCGAGGACCTGCGCAATCACCGGCTGATCGTGATGTTCTTCGACCTGACCTCGATGCAGCCGGAGGACCTGGAGCGCAGCGTGAATGCGGCGAAGGATTTTCTGCGGATGAAGATGCAGGCCGCGGACCTGGTGGCGCTGGTGTCCCTGGGCGACACGCTGAGGGTGGACCAGGATTTTACGGCGGACAAGAATGCGCTGATCAATGAAGTGGGTGCGTATAACGGCACGGAGGGGCAGGGCTTTGCGCAGGGCGCGACCTCGAATTCGAATCAGGTGGAGGATACGACCGGCTACACGCCGGACGAGAGCGAGTACAACGACCTGAACACGGACCGCGAGCTGTTCGCGCTGCGGGCAATCGCGAAGTCGCTCGAAAAGATCGGCGAGAAGAAATCGCTGCTCTATTTTTCGGGAGGCATCTCGCGGGACGGCATCGAAAATGAGGCGTCGCTGCGCTCGGCCATCAACGCGGCGGTGCGGGCGAACCTGGCCATCTACAGCGTGGACACGCGGGGGCTGCAGGCGATTTCGCCGCTGGGAGACGCCTCGACGGGAAGCCTGCGCGGCTCGGGCGCGTACACGGGCGCGGCGCTGACCAATAATATGAACGCGAATTTCGCCTCGCAGGAAGTGATGGCGACGCTCAGTTCCGACACGGGCGGCAAGGCGTTCTTCGACTCCAATGATTTTGCGCCGGCCTTTGCGCAGGTGCAGCGCGACTCGTCGGAGTACTACGCGATCGGGTTCCACTCGTCGAACCCCGCGCGGGACGGCAAGTACCGCAAGCTGACGATCAAGGTGAACCGGCCGGGGATCAAGCTCGAGTACCGGCCCGGCTACTACGCGCCGGCGGACTTCAGGCACTCCGGCCGCGAGGACCGTGAGCAGCAGCTTGAGGATGAGCTTGCCAGCGACCTGCCTGCGACGGACATGGCGGTGTATCTGGATGCGATGTACTTCCGGCTGGACGACAATCGCTTCTATGTGCCGGTGTCGCTGATCGTGCCAGGCTCGCAGATTCCGTTTGTGAAGGGCGGCGACAAGGACAAGGCCACGCTGGACATCATTGGCGAAGTGATTGACGAGGTGAAGCGGCCCATCGGCCGGGCGCGCGAGACGGTGAAACTGAATCTCGACCCCTCGCTGCAGGCGCGGCAGCGGAATATCGAGTACACGACGAGCTTCAACCTGCCGCCGGGCAAATATCACCTGAAGTTCGTGGTGCGCGAGAACCAGACGGGGCGGATGGGTTCGTTCGAGGCGGACATTACGCTGCCGGACATGAAGAAGGCGCCGCTGAAGATGAGCTCGATTCTGCTGGCCTCTCAGCGGAGGCCGAGCAAGCACGAGACGCCGCTGGTGCGCGAGGGCGAGGAGTACGTGCCGAATATCAGCCACGTCTTCCGGCAGAACCAGCACCTCTATCTGCTCTACGAGGTCTATGACCCGGCGCACGAGAAGCTGCCCGAGGACCATGCGAAGGGCGCGAAGGCGGGCATAAATGTGTTGAGCAGCCTGGAACTGATCCAGGGCTCGACCAAGGTGTACGAGACGCCGCTGGTGCAGGCGAAGACCATCAACGTGGATGGGCGCGACGCGGTGGCGATGGAACTGGATGTTCCGCTGGATGGGCTGAAGCCGGGCGCGTATATCTGCCAGCTCAACGTGGTCGACGATGCGGCGGGGAGCTTTGCCTTTCCGCGGTTTGCCGTGCTGGTGCGCGCGCCCGCTCCACCGACTGCGGACGCGGCACCAGAGGCTGCACCGTCTTCGCGCTGACGATGCTCAAGCGCGGCGCGTGATGAGCCGGAAGAGAATGACGACAATGACGGCTCCGCCGATGGCGATGAGCAGAGTGTAAATGAGGCCGCCAACAGGAGAGATGCCCAGAGCGCGGGCGATGTATCCGCCGACCACGGCGCCGACGATGCCGAGAGCCACATCGGCAAAGAAACCATAACCGCCGCCCTTCATGATTTTGCCGGTAGCCCAGCCGGCGATCAGTCCTACGAGAATCCACCAGAGAAGATGCATTTGCGTTCTCCTTTTTCCGGGGTTCGATGTCTTCAGCGCCCTGGATGGAGAGCCATGCTACACGGAAACGGCGGGACTGGGTATCAAAAAGGAGTCTCCCTGTTTTTGCAGGGGGATGAGCGCCGCGCGTTTGTGCTTATCCTGTGAAGACGAGGTAAAGATGGGCGCTGGCAGCAGAGTCGCGGTGATTACAGGAGCAACGGGCAGCATTGGCTCGGCGATGGCGCGCGCACTTTCCGCGGCGGGCTATGCGCTGGTGCTGAATGCGCCGTCGAGCGAGTCGCTGATCGGGCTGCGGGCGCAACTGCAGGGGCCCTGCATCACGGTGGCCGGCAACCTGCACATGGAAGGCATGCCGCAGACCCTGCTGATGGCAGCGAAGGAGCAGTTCGGCGGCTGCGATGTGTGCTTTAACAACGGCGGACTGCTGGAAGCAGGCACCATCGGCACGCTGGATGTGGAGCGCGTGTGCGCGATGGTGCGCGTGAATGTGGAGGGCGCGTTCCGGCTGGCTTACACATTTCTGCAGCACTTTGTGGCGCAGGGACACGGGCACCTGGTGAACACATCGAATGTGCTGGCGCAGAAGGTGAAGCCGGCGCTGGGTGCGTATGCGGCCACCAAGTATGCGGTGGAGGCGCTGACCGAGGCGCTGCGCCTGGAGCTGAGCCGCACGGATGTGCACATCTCGTCGATTGAGCCGGGGCTGGTACGTACTGGCCGCGCGGATGGGTGGGAAGAGCCGCCGGCCGGGCGGCTGGGCGTGACCGATCCCTTCGATCCGGCGCAGATGGCGCGGATGATGCTGTACATCCTGGAGAAGACCGCTCCCGCGCCGCGCGTGCGGCAGGCCGAGGCTGCCCAGGAGCCGGTGCTGGCGTTTTAGCCTTGCGCTTCAGGCTGCGCGGGGCCGGATTCGCGGTACGGACAGTGGCGGCAGCCGGAATTGCAGCAGTATCCGCGCTTGAGGTGATAGGCCGCGGTGAAAACAAGAAAGCCATTTTCCCAATAGAAATCCTCGGGATCGAGCGGAGCCGCCGGAACGGGCTTTTCGTCCATGAAGCGATTGTCGCCGATTCGGCCAGTGCGATGCGCGGGTAGAATCGAGGCATGACACTGACTCCGCAGGACCGCACCGCACAGGACAGAGCGCGGCGCATCAAGATCATTCTCTTCGACGTGGATGGAGTGCTGACGGACGGCACCATCTGGCTGGTGCCCGCGCCGAATCCGGGCAGCGCGGCGACGCAGGAGCACCTGTCGAAACATCAGGACGGCGTTGGCTATGGCGTGCAGTCGGCCACCATGATGGAGGCCAAGGGCTACAGCGCGCACGACGGCACGGCGATTTCAATGGCGCGGCTGGGCGGCATGAAGTGCGGCGTGATTACCAAACGCGTGAGCGAGACGGTGGCCACGCGGGCGCGCGACCTGAAGCTGGAGTATGTCTACATGGGGCAGGCGTTCAAGATGCAGGCGGTGCGCGAGATCATGGAGAAGGAAGGCGCGGCGCTGGACGAGATTGCGTATGTGGGCGACGACGTGATCGACCTGCCGGTGATGCGCGAGTGCGGCTTTGCGGTGGCGGTGGCGAATGCGCGGGCGCAGGTGAAGGCCGCGGCGCACTATGTGACGCCAAATGCCGGCGGCTACGGCGCGGGCCGCGATGCGGTGGAGTTCATTCTGGAAGCGAAGGGAATTCTCGACCAGGTGATCGAGGCCTACATCGACGAGCGCAATCCGATTTCGCCGTCGATGGATATTGGCAGGGGCGGCGCCGATCTCGGCTGACCTGCGTCAGGTTGCGTGCAGCAGGCTGAAGGCGAGAATGGCGAGCACGATGAGGCTGACGAGGGCGTAAAGGCGATCGCGCTCAAGCGAGAAGCCGACAACAGCCAGCGCGACACGCGCGACGGGCGTGGCAATCAACAGCAGCAGACCAAACTGGATGATGCCTTCACTGTGCAGATGCGCGGCAGAGCGCGCGATGCCGGCGAGGGTGCGGGTGTCATCGCCGCCGGCTATGAATGTGCGATAGCTGACGGCCTGGCCGTGATTCTGCGCGAGATAAGCGATGCCGCCCGCCAGAACGACGGCGGCAGCCAGCAGCACGCCGGCGCGCAGCAGGTTGCCGATGATGATTTCGAGGCGGCGGTCGTCCATGGCTAGACCTTCCCCAGAATGCCGTTGGTGATCATCTCGATGGCGAGCGCGGCCACGACGACGCCAAAGATGAGGCGCAGGGTGCGGACGCGGGCATGCGCCAGAACGCGGGTGCCAAGAAACGCGCCGCCGAGCACGCCGAGCATGACGGGCATGGCCACGCGCGGATCAATATAGCCGCGGCTGAGATAAACGCCCGCGCTGGCCGCGGCGGTGACGCCGATCATGAAGTTGCTGGTGGTGGTGGAAACCTTGAAGGGGATCTTCATGGCGCGATCCATGGCGATGACCTTGACCGCACCGGAACCGATGCCGAGCAGGCCGGAGAGCGCGCCGGCGCCGAACATGAGGCCGAAACCCGTGGGCACGTTGCGGACACCGTAGCTGTGCATCTCGCCGTCAACCGGGTAGGTTCCGCCGAGGCGGAGCTTGCGGCCGAGGGCGTCGGACTCGACATCCGTGCTGGAGCCATGCCCCGGCAGAAACGACTGATAAGCGGCCTGCGCCAACACCAGGCCGAAGACGATGGCGATGGCATGGGTGGTGACATGCGCCGCCAGCACAGCGCCGACGATGGCACCGAGGGTGGTGGCGATTTCGAGCAGCATGCCGATGCGGATATTGGAGTAGCCCTCGCGCACATAGGCCGCGGCCGCGCCGGAGGAGGTGGCGATGACCGAGACGAGCGAAGCGCCGATGGCGTATTTGATATCGACGCCGAGGGCGAGGGTGAGCGCCGGCACCACGACCACGCCGCCGCCCAGGCCAGTGAGCGCGCCCAGGAAACCGGCAAGCGCAGAGACAGCGAAGACAATCAGGGTGAATGTGGGTGCGGTCATGAATGCGGGCTGAGCCGAAAGTTCAGTATAGCGGGGAAGCGTTTCTGCCGTGTGGTCGCAGCATGTGTTCGGGGATCAAATAGAAGGATTTACCGATGTGGAGCGTCCATCCAGTACGCCGGTGACCAAGGTGCGTCGCAGAGGCGAAGATTTCCGCGGTGCTGCCGATAGGCTCTGCGGGTGGCGAGAAGAATGTCTTTCAGACGGATGATCGAATCCGGCACAGAGTCCGGGAGGGCAGCGGGTTATCTGCGGTTGCGGCGCGACCTGCTGCAGGAGCTGCCGGATGTGCCGGTGCTGCCGGAGACCGCTCTGCTGCTGGAGACCAAAGCGCGCGAGCCGCAGGGCCATCCCAGGGAAATCGCGCAACTGGTGGCGAGCGATCTTGGCGCGACGCTGCAGCTATTTCGCACTCTGGCCGACTGGCGCAGGAGCAGGATTCGCGCGGCAAGCGTGGAGGAATGTGTTGCCGAGCTGGGCGCGCGCGGATGCGCAGAGGCAATCGCGCATCGGGAGGAGAGATTCTGCAAAGATCAGCGCATGTTTGCGGAGACATGGGTGCATGCGCGGAAGATTGCCACCTACTGCCAGTTGATGACCGAGGATTTTACGCCGGGACTTGCGCCGCAGGAAGCCTACCTCGTGGGGCTTTTTCACGAGCTTGGCGCGCTGCCCGCGGTGCTGGGGTGGTCGCGGCCGGTGCTGGGCCAGGGCGAGATGGCCGCGGCCGGGCTGCGCATTGCCGCAGAGTGGGCACTGCCGGTGTGCATACAGGAGTACTTCTGCGAGCTGCAGGCGCCGAGCATGCTGCGCCGCTGGCAACCGCTTGTGCATGCGGCACATGAGCTGGCCAGCATGCCGCAGATCGAAACCTGCCTGCGCGCAGGCATGAGTGTACAGGCGCCCGCCCGCGCGTGAAGAGACGGATTTTCCGTCTGCTTGTTCCCTGATGCAGTTCCCGTTCCCAACGGCTGCGCCAATATAGTAAAATCCCGATTCTTCCAGTTCGCCACGTCAAGGGTGACCGATGTTTTTCGACCTCGTAGATATGCGGCTGTTCGTGAACATCGCCAAGACAAGCAGCCTTACCCATGGCGCGCAGCTCTCATATATGTCGCTGCCCGCTGCAAGCACACGCATTAAGAACATCGAAGACCGGCTGAGCACCAAACTGCTTTACCGGCACAGCCAGGGAGTGACGATTACTCCGGCAGGGCATGCGTTTCTTCATCACGCTTTACTGGTGATGCAGCACATCGAGAACCTGATGGGCGAGATGCATGACTATGCGAATGGGGTCAAAGGGCATGTGCGCATCTGCGCGAATACGAACTCGATCGAGTTTTTGCCCGTGGCGCTGGCGGCGTATCTGGCCAGCCATCCCCATGTGAGCATCGACCTGCGGGAGCGGCTGAGCCGGGATGTGGTGCAGGCGGTGATGGAAGGGAGCACGGACATCGGCATCGTGGCCGGCAATGTGCATACGGGGACGCTGCAGGTTCTGCCCTACAAGCGCGACCGGCTGGTATTGACCACCGCGGTGAACCATCCGCTTGCCGAGCGCGGCACAATTGCCTTCAGCGAATCGCTGGAGTGCGATTATGTGGGGCTGCTGGAAGGCAGCGCGATGCATGCATATATCAGCCAGGCGGCGAAGGAGATCAACATGCCGCTCAAGGTGCGCATCCAGGTGGGCAACTTCGAGGCGCTGTGCCGCATGGT
>DASZRQ010000021.1:0-21450 GCA_035549115.1 Occallatibacter sp.
GCAGGCAAGCAGTTGGCTCGGCAGCGCAGTTCTCCTCGCGGACGGTGTGCGGCGTGCCCATCTTTCCGGGCTGGTCGGGAAGCCTTAGGGGGAAGTGTACATGATGCCGCGGGCCCAAAAGCAGACAGGGCCGGCGTGGAAAGCCGGCCCTGTGCCTCATGTGCGGCGGGCGCTTAGCGCTTGGACTGGCCGCGTGCCAGCTTCTTGACTTTCTTCTTGTTCGAGCCGCGCGGGGTAGTGCGCTTGGCCTTGGGAGCGGCCTTCTTGCGGGCGGCGCGCTTCACCTTTTTCCGTTCCAGCTTGTCTTCCATCTTCTTGGTATCTGCCACTCAAAAACCTCTTTCGCTCAATGAACTGCAATGGGTCCCGCATGCGCGGGAATGCGACTTTTATGGTAACAGGGATTGGGTTGTGCTGGAACCCGCCGCAGAGGCTTGCGCCGGTTGCGCCAAAAACAGAAAAGGACGGCCGATTTGCCGTCCCACTCTGCTTTCGATTTTGAACCGGACCGTGTTAGATGGCCTGAACGTTCTCAGCCTGCCAGCCCTTGGGGCCCTTGGTCACGTTGAACTGAACGCGCTGGCCTTCCTGGAGCGAACGGAAGCCGCTCGACTGGATGGCGGTGTGATGGACGAAGACGTCCTCGCCGTTTTCACGGCTCAGAAAACCAAAACCCTTGGCGTCGTTAAACCACTTGACTGTGCCTGTTTCCATTGTGAGATGTTCCTTTGGAGAAATTTACCGCGAACGCAACGTGGAAGTGTTTGCGAGTAAGCGGGTAAGCTAAACAGGCAAGGGCTTCTTGATCGAATTCTACGATTACACAGAGTGTAGCATGGAACCGGAGTTTCCGCAGGAATATATCGGCGCGGCCTCCTGCTGACGAGTCAGCGAAGCCGCCCTGCCCTCCGCGCGGTCCCGGCGGTGACATTGGCCCGGCGGAGGCTGGAACGGCGACGATAATGAAGGGCAGACATCGCCGCGGCGCCCGTGTGGGGCGGGCAGTATCTGCCGCGGCGATGTGCACGGCGTCCGGCCGGGCGGCAAAGTGAGTGAGAGTGGTTGCATCGAGCGCACAGACGGGTGTGTGGTCGGGCGCGGAGTACAGCCGTGCGCGAGAAAACGTTTTGCATGCGTTCACGCGCCGGCGGCCGGTGCGCATTCTGCTGGCCGTGCTGGGGTGGACTGCGCTGGGCGTGCTGTTCGCGCTGCCGGCCTTCTCCACCAAGAGCTGGCACGACGAGCTGCGCATCTATCTGGCGCAGTTCTGGAGCTGGGGGCTGATTACGCCGGCGATTGTCGCCGTGGACCGGCGGCTGCCCTTCGGGGCGCGGGACATCAACAAGCGCGCGCTGGCGCATCTCGGCTTCAGCATCGTGTTCACCGAGGTGTACTTCGTCCTGTTCACGGCGATGCGCGCCGCCATGGGCGAGACGCCGTGGAGCTCCCTGGAGCCGGCGCAGTTGCTGAGCCCCGGCGTGCTGGGCTGGCAGTTGTGGAGCTGGCTCATTTACTGGGTGGTGGCCGGCGCGATCCAGGCCTATGGATACTACGAGCGCTATATGAGCAGCGAACTGAACCTGGAGCGGCTGGAGCACAGCTTTGTGGAGGCGCGCCTGAATGCGCTGCGCACCCAGCTCGATCCTCACTTTCTGTTCAATGCGCTCAACACCATCTCGTCGCACGTGGAGCGCGACCCGAAGCTGACCCGGCGCATGATCGAGCACCTGGGTGACCTGCTGCGGCTGTCGCTCGAGTCGAGGGACAAGCAGGAGGTGCCGCTTTTCGAGGAGCTGGCGTTTCTGGGGCATTATCTCGCCATCCAGAAGATTCGCTTTGGCGAGCAACTGCGCGTGGTGATGGAGATTGCTCCGGGGGTGCGCCATGCGCGGGTGCCGTGCCTGGTGATTCAGCCGCTGGTAGAGAATGCGATTCGCCACGGCATCTCGCGGCGGGCTTCAGGCGGCACGATTACGGTGCGGGCGATGGCCGTGGGCGACCGGCTGGAGCTGCGGGTGCTGGACGACGGCGTGGGGCTGCCGCCGAACTGGTCAATGGAGCATGTTGCCGAGCAGGCGGCGGAAAAGCCGGCCGGGTTGGGGCTTTCGATTACACGCGAGCGGATCGCCGGGCTGCATCCGCATGGAGCGAGCCGGTTTTCGGTGGCGAACCGCGCGGAGGGCGGCGTCGCGGTGGAGATTGACCTGCCGCTGCGGCTGGTGGGGGAGGACGACGATGGCAGCGCAACTGTGTGAACCCATCCGCGTGCTGGTGGCCGACGACGAAGCGCCCGCGCGCCAGCGGCTGGTGGACCTGCTGCGACGCGACCCGCAGATTGCGGCGATTGCCGAGGCCGCGGATGGCGAGGCCGCGGTGGAAGCGATTGAAAGACAGCGGCCGGATCTGGTGTTTCTCGATGTGCAGATGCCGGAACTGGACGGGCTGGGCGTGATCGGCGCGATTGGCGCCTCAGCCATGCCGCTGACGGTGTTTGTGACGGCCTTTGACCAGCACGCACTGCAGGCCTTTGAGGCCAACGCGCTCGACTACCTGCTGAAGCCCTTCAGCGACGAGCGCTTTGAATGCACCATGGCGCGGGTGAAGATGCGGCTGGACGAAAAAAGCATCGGCGAGTTTGGCCAGCGGGTGATGAAGATGGTGGCCGGCGCGCCGCCCTCCGCCGAGCGGCGGCTGGACCGGCTGGTGGTGAAGTCCGGCGGCACGACGCGGTTTGTGCGGGCCATCGACATTGACTGGATCGAGGCCGCGGGCGTGTACGTGACTCTGCATGTGGGCGGCAAGGAGCTGCTCTACCGCGCGGCGCTCAACGATCTGGCGGAGCGGCTGGACCCGCGGCGCTTTGTGCGCGTGCACCGCTCGGCGCTGGTGAACCTCGAGAGCATCATCCAGCTCGAGCCCATGTCGCATGGGGAGTTCGAGGCGGTGATCAAGAACGGCTCGCGGACGCGGGTGAGCCGCACCTACCGCTCACAACTGGAAAAGCGGCTCGGACAGCCTCTCTAGCGGTCCGCACTTGCGTAATATGCGTTTTTGCCCGGCTCGCGATACCATGAGCGCATGAATCCCCTCCCGATTCTGGCGCCCTTTTTCATCGCGGCCGCGGTGCTTTTTGTGCTTTCGCGGCTGGTGCTGAGCGAGGGCGATCCAACACGGCCTCCGCGCACGCTGCCGGACGGGGGGCTGGAGTTTGCCTTTCCGGCGCGGGCCTTTCTGGGCATCTACCTGTTTCTTGGGTTTCTCGGGCTGGTCACTGTGTCGGGGATCGTCTCCTCGACACGCAGCCTGATGGGCATTGTGGTGACGGTGTTCTGCGTGGGCTTTATTGTGCTGCTGCTGCGTGTGCTGCCGGGCACCCTTGTGGTGACCGCGCAGGGGCTGGAACAGCGCTACTGGCTGCGCAAGCCCAGAGTCATTGCCTGGGCTGATGTGCGCCGCATCGAGGTGCGCGAGAAGCAGCGCGAGGTGGTGATTCGCGGGGTGGGCGGAACGAAGATTCAGCACTCGAGGCAATTTCCAGACAGCGAGCGGTTGATGGCCGTGCTCGAGGCACACTGTCCGGACCGCATGCCCGGCGCGGCACGGGTAATTCCGCCGGCGGTTCCGCCGCCCGAAGTGCCGACCGCTTAAATCTTTTCGAGATTGGCGAACTTTTCCATCAGCTTCTTCAGGCCGTGGCGCGCAAACATCACGGTGAGCTTGGCGTCTTCGCCGTCGCCCTCGCGGATGAGCACTGTGCCCTCGCCATATTTGGAGTGGCGCACGCGCTGGCCCTTGCGCAGGCCCGCCGCGCCACTGGCTTCGGGGATATCCATGGCGGGGCGCGCATACGAGCCGGCCTTGCCGCCGGATTTTCCGCCGAAGAAGCGCGCAATGTTATCGATCGAATCCGGGTGCTCCGCACTTTTACTTTTTGGACCAGCTTTGTGGCTGGAAGAGATGAACGTCCGCTCCTGGCTCTCGTCCTCGTAGTTGTAGTGGCGGCTCACATCGTCGCCTGCAGCGGCCGCGCGATTGGAGCCGTAACGGCCGTTGCCATAGCCGCCACGCGCGCCGTAGCTATATGCCGGCGTAGACCATGCAGGCGAGCCGCCGCCGAGGTTCTCCACCAGCTCGGCGGGCACTTCTTCAAGAAAGCGCGAGGGCACGGAGGACTCGGGTGCGTCGTTGCCGTAGCGGCGGCGCAGGCGCGCGCGGGTGAGCACCAGGGTGTTCATGGCGCGGGTCATGCCCACGTAGCACAGGCGGCGCTCTTCTTCGAGCTCCTCGGGGTTCATGAGCGTGCGCGAGTGGGGGAAGAGGCCTTCCTCCATGCCGGCGAGAAAGACCAGCGGAAATTCGAGGCCCTTGGCGGCGTGCAGGGTCATGAGCGTGACGCGGGCGTCGGGGTCGAACTGATCGGTGTCAGACGCGAGCGCGGCGTGATCGAGAAACTCGGCCAGGGTTTCGCCGCGTTCCTCGGCATCGTGGGCGGCGTTGGCGAGTTCCTTCAAGTTTTCAATACGGCTGAAGGACTCGGGCGAGGCCTCGGTTTCGAGAGCCTTGATGTAGCCGGTGCGATCGATGAGAAAACGGATGAGCTCAGGCAGCGTGGCCGCGTCGCCGGGATTGCGGAAGGCTTCGGCGTGCTTTTCATCGTTTAAGCCGGAGGTTGGGGGCACCCGCTTTTCCGGCTCGGCGGCCTTCTTTGGCGGCTTGAGGAATGGCTTCTTCGGCGAGGCGGCAAAGGGCGAGAAGTGGCTGGCATCGAGCAGGGCCATCTGGTTCTCGTTGCCGCCAAAGTTGAAATCAGTCGCGGCTTCAAGAGCTTCGGTTGCTTCCTGCTTTTCTTCCGCGCCGGGCTCGGCCGTGCCGAAGCTGAAATCGGTATCGCCCGCGTCGGTTGCAGCTTCAGCCACATCGGCGCTGAGCTTGCCCGCGAAGTCGGGGTCCATCATGGCCTGCGCGTCGACGATGAGCTGGCGGAAGGATTCGAGAGCCATGAGCGCGCGCGAGGGGATGAGGCGATTCTTGATGGCCGCGGCGATGGCCTCCCATGTGGACGCGCCGGTTTCAAGCGCGAGCCGCTCCAGCGTGGCCAGCGTGGTGGCGCCGATGCCGCGCGTGGGCGTGTTGATGACGCGGTTGAGGGCCATGGAGTCGTGCGGGTTGCGGACGAGGCGCAGGTAGCTGAGCAGGTCCTTGATCTCGGCGCGCTCATAGAAGCTGAAGCCGCCAACCATGGTGTATTTGATGTTGTAGCGGCGCAGAGCCTCTTCCACCAGACGCGACTGTGAGTTGGTGCGGTAGAGCACCGCGCAGCGGCCGCCGCTCTCGCTGTCGCCGGCCTCGCGCAGGAATTTCTGGATGCGGTCGGCGATGAAAAGCGCTTCGTTCTCGCCGTCGGGGGCCTCGTAGGAGCCGATGAGCGAGCCGCCCTGGCGGTCGGTCCAGAGCTTTTTGCCCTTGCGGCGCAGATTGTTGGCCACCACCGCGCCGGCGGCTTCGAGAATCACCTGCGTGGAGCGGTAGTTCTGTTCGAGGCGGATGATCTGCGCGTTGGGAAAGTCCTGCTCGAACTCGAGGATGTTGCGGATGTCCGCGCCGCGCCAGGAGTAGATGCTCTGGTCCTCATCGCCCACGGCGCAGACGTTCTTGGCCTCGCCCGCGAGCAGCTTCATCAGCTCGTACTGGGGGCGGTTGGTGTCCTGGTACTCGTCGACAAGCAGGTAGCGGTAGCGGCGCTGGTAGCGCTCGCGGACCTCGGCGGAGACCTTGAGCAGGCGCACGGCTTCGAGCAGCAGATCGTCGAAGTCGAGGGCGTTGTTCTTGCGCAGCTCGTCACGATAGCTCTTGTAAATGTGGGCGATGCGCTCGCTGTTGGGGTCCTTGGAGCCGAGGTAGTACTCCTGGGGATCGACCATGTGGTTTTTGGCCCAGGAGATGCGGCCCAGCACGGTGCGCGGCGTGAGCTGCTTGATGTCCAGGCCCATGCGGCGCATCACCTGCTTCACAATGCCCTGCTGGTCGTTCTCGTCGTAGATGGCGAAGTCGCGGGTGAGGCCCTGGCCGTTGACCTTGAGGGCTTCGATGTCGCGGCGCAGCAGGCGCACGCAGAGCGAGTGGAAAGTTGCAATCAGCGGCTTGGCGACGGTGGAGTGGCCGAGGAGCTTTTCCACGCGCGCGCCCATCTCGGCCGCGGCCTTGTTGGTGAAGGTGACGGCGAGGATCGAGTCCGGCGCCACGCCTTTCTCGCGAATGAGCCACGCGATGCGGCTGGTGATGACGCGGGTTTTGCCCGAGCCTGCGCCGGCAAGGATGAGCAGGGGGCCTTCCGTGGCTTCAACGGCGGCCCGCTGTTCGGGATTCAATTTGGCGATGAGCGACTGCACGGGCGCGGGTCCGGAGGGAAGGGTCCTCTTTCAGTTTAACCGGCTGGGAGTTTACCTGCGGGACACACAGCAGGCGCTATGCTGGACTGCGATGACGAGAGCAGATGCGGTGCGGCGTGCAGCGGTGTATTGCGGATCGGCGAATGGGACGGATGCGGCCTTTCTGGCGGAGGCGCGGGCGCTGGGCACGGCGCTGGCGCGGGCCGGGCTGGGGCTGGTCTACGGCGGCGCGAGCGTGGGGCTGATGGGCGCGGTGGCCGATGCGGCGCTCGAAGGCGGAGCCGAGGTGATCGGCGTGCTGCCGGAGGTGCTGGCAGGCAGCGAGATTGCGCATGCGGGGCTGACGGCTCTGGAGATTGTGCCGACGATGCACGCGCGCAAGGCGCGGATGGTGCACCTGGCCGACGCGTTCCTGATTTTGCCGGGCGGCTACGGCACGCTCGACGAGCTGATGGAGATTCTCACCTGGGCGCAGTTGAAGATTCATGCGAAGCCCTGCGTGCTGATCAATACCAAGGGGTATTGGGATGGGCTGCTGGCGTTTCTGGATACGGCGGTGGCGGCGGGATTCCTGAAGCCGCAGAACCGGGCGCTGCTGCAGGTGGCGCGGGATGCGAAAGAGGCGGTGGGGATGGTGCAGGAGAATAGGGAATAGAAACCGGCTACTTGCGGCGGGCGCGCTCGCGCTGGAGTTCGCGGTAGAGGTCGCTCTTGGATTGGCCCAGCTCGCGGGCGAGGCGCTTGAGGGCGTCCTTTTCGTCGAGGTCTTCTTTGGATTGCAGGCGGGCGATGCGGGCTGCGATGGACTCGTGCGCGGGGGAAGCTCCATCCCCGGTCTCCCCATGCTTGAGACCGGGGGCACCCAATTCGAGGAGCAGCACGAACTCGCCGCGAATGCGGTCGCGGGCGGCTAATTCTTTGCGCAGATTGGCGACGGGGCCGCGGAGGAACTCTTCGTGGAGCTTGGTCAGCTCGCGGGCCAGCACTGCGTGCTGCGCGGGGCCGAAGACGGCTTCGATGTCCGCGAGAGTCTCGGCGATGCGGTGCGGAGCCTCGTAGAAGACGAGGGTTTGCGGGGTTGCGCGGGGCTGGGCGGCGAGGTCTTCGAGGCGGCTGCGGCGCGCCCCGGCTTTTTCCGGTAGAAAACCTAAAAATGTGAACTCGGTGGTCGGCAGGCCGCTGGCGATGAGCGCGGTGAGTGCCGCGTTTGCGCCGGGAATGGGGATGACCGGCACACCCGCCTGGATCGCTTCGGCGGCGAGGACTGAGCCGGGATCGCTGATGCCGGGCAGGCCCGCGTCGGAGACGACGGCAATGGCTTTGCCGGCCTGGATGGCGTCGATAAACTCCGCCGCGCGCTGGCGCTCATTGTGCTCGTGGCAGCTTACGGTAGGCGTGGCGATCTCGAAGTGGTTGAGCAGCTTTTGTGTCTGGCGGGTGTCTTCGCAGGCGATGCGGTCGGCGCGGCGCAGGATGTCGAGGGCGCGGAGGGTGATGTCGCCGAGGTTGCCGATGGGCGTGGCGACGAGGTAGAGGCCGGGGGCGAGGGGGGCCGAATCGCCGTCGTGCATTGCGGCGCTACTCTCCGGCTTCTTCGCGCTCAAGGCGGCGCTGCTCGGCGAGGAGAGACATGGAGGTCATCAGGTTCTGCACGCTGACGATGCCGACGACGCGGCCGGAGTCGGTGACCGGAATGAGCGAAAGGCCGCGGCCGGCGGTGAGGCGGCGAATGGTGGCGCCGAGGGTGTCCTCGGGCCGCGCGACCTGGAAGGCGCGGGACATGACCGACTGCACGTAGCCGTTGCCGTCGTTGCGCAGCGCGTCCACAATGCGCTGGCGCGAGACGATGCCGACCAGCTCGGGGCCGCGGACGACGGGGAAGTCCTCCTGCAGCGAGTGGACGCAGCGGGAGAGCGCGTCGGCCAGGGTGTCGGAGGGTGAGAGGGTGGCGAAGTCGGTCAGCATGACCTCGCGCATGTGCACGGTGTCCACGACGGACTGGAAGAAGACGCCCTGGTCTTCGACCTGCGCGGCGATCATGATGAAGAAGCCGGCGATGACCAGCCAGGGGCTGTGGAGCACGATGCCGGCCAGCATGGCGGCGAGGGCCAGCAACTGGCCGAGGCCGGTGGCGGCGCGGCCGGCGGGGGCAATGCCGTGGGCGCGGGCAAAGTTGCCGCGCAGCAGGCGGCCGCCATCGAGCGGATAGGCGGGCAGCAGATGCAGCAGGCCCAGGCCGGCCTGCATCCAGACCATGCTGCGGAGCAGATAGGCGGGAGTGATCCAGGGCGGCGCAAAGAGGCCGATGCTGGCTCCGCCCGCGCCGAGAAAGGCCAGCGCCAGCGCCGCAGCGGTAAGCAGGTTGGCCGCGGGCCCGGCAAAGGCGAGCACGAACTGGCCCGCGCCGCCGTTGGCCGTCTCCTGGCTTTCGGGGTTGGCGTAGGCAAACAGGCCGCCGATGGGCAGCACAAGGATGGCGCGCAGGCGCAGGCCGAGCCACGCGGCGGCCAGCAGGCGGGCAATTTCGCGGACAATGACGGCCACGGTGAGCGCGAAGAAGAGGCCGAGGCCGCGCACCCAGCCGGAGCCTCCGCCAAGGCCGAAGCACACGAGGGCCAGCAGCGGATAGAACGCATGAATGCGCAACTCGACGCCGAACCAGCGGCCCAGGGGGATTGACCAGCCTCGCATAGGGGAATTGTAGAGGGTCGGGCGGCGGAGGCGCTTCAGGTTATTCTGCTTGGCGATGCGCATCATTGGGGGAATCTACCGTTCGCGCGCGCTGGAGGCCCCGGCGGGCATGGCCACGCGGCCCACCAGCGACCGGCTGCGGGAGACGCTCTTCAACGTGCTGGCCCCGCGGATCGAGGGCGCGGCGTTTCTGGATTTATATGCCGGCTCGGGCGCGGTGGGACTGGAGGCGGTGAGCCGGGGCGCGGCGCGCGTGAAGTGTGTGGAGCGCGCCGCGGCGGCGCGGGAGGTACTGTGGGCAAATTTGCGCAAGCTGGGCGCCGAGGACACCGTTCGCGTGCACGCGGGAAGCGTGGCGGAATATCTGAAACGTGCGTCAGGGCCCTGGGATGTGGTGTTTCTCGATCCGCCGTATGACGCGGACAACGAGTATGAGGCGGTGCTGGGGGCGCTGGGCGGGGCCGCGGCGGGAGTGCTTGCGGCGGGTGCGGTGGTGATTGCCGAGCACCGGCGCAAGGAAAAGCTGGAAGCGGAATATGGCGCGCTGAAGCGCACGCGGCTGCTGGAGCAGGGCGATGCGGCGCTGAGTTTTTATGCAATGCAGGCAGCGGGACGGTAGACGGGGGATGACGATGAGGGCAATTTCGCTGGCGTCGGTGCTGGAAGCTCCGGCGGAGACCGTGCGCGCGGCGGCGACGCATGCGCCGGGCCCGGCGGGGGCGCTGCCGATTTCGGCGGCGATGCTGCTGAAGCAGCCTTCGGGGAATCTCTTCGGGCTGAGCCAGAACGCGGGCATGGGCTGGGAGCCACAACGGCTGCTGGACCCGGAGTTCCTGATTCTGAGCACGCATGGCGGCCTGCGCGCCGAAGATGGGCGGCCGATTGCGCTGGGTTTTCATACCGGGCACTGGGAAGTGGGCCTGCTGGTGGCCGAGGCCGCGCGCGAGCTGAAGGCGCTGCACGCGATTCCGTTTGCGGGCGCGTGCACGGACCCCTGCGACGGGCGCACGCAGGGCACGGCGGGCATGATGGATTCACTGCCCTTCCGCAACGACGCGGCCATGGTGCTGCGGCGGCTGGTGCGATCGCTGCCCACGCGCAGGGGCGTGCTGGGCGTGGCCACCTGCGACAAGGGCCTGCCCGCGATGATGATGGCGCTGGCCTCGGCGGGGGAGTTGCCCGCGGTGCTGGTGCCGGGCGGCGTGACGCTCTTGCCCGACGCAGGCGAGGACGCAGGCAAGGCGCAGACCATCGGCGCGCGGTTTGCGCAGAACGAAATCACGCTGGAATACGCGGCGGAAGTTGGCTGCCGCACATGCGCTTCACCGGGAGGAGGATGCCAGTTTCTGGGTACGGCGGCCACGGCGCAGGTGGTGGGCGAGGCTCTGGGCCTGTCGCTGCCGCATACGGCGCTTGCGCCCTCGGGGCAGGCGATGTGGCTGGAGGCGGCGGCGCGTTCGGCTCGGGCGCTGCTGCGGCTGCACGAGTTGGGCCTCAGTGTGCGGGATGTGCTGACGGACGGAGCCGTGCGCAATGCGATGGTGCTGCATGCGGCGTTTGGCGGCTCGACAAACCTGCTGCTGCATCTTCCGGCGATTGCGTTCTCGGCAGGATTGCGGCGGCCGACGGTGGACGACTGGGTGCGGGTGAATCGCGAGACGCCACGCATTGTGGACGCGCTGCCGAACGGGCCGCGGGGTTTTGCGACGGTGCAGGTGTTTCTTGCCGGGGGCGTGCCGGAGGCGATGCTGGCGCTGCGTGCGGCAGGGTTTTTGGACACGACTGTGCGAACGGTCAGCGGCGAAACACTCGATGCGTGCCTGGACTGGTGGGAGCAGAGCGCGCGGCGGCGCGCGGTGCGGGCACGGCTCAAGGAGATCGATGGGATTGGTGCGGACGACGTGATCCTGACGCCGGACCGGGCGCGCAGCCGGGGGCTGGCCTCGACGGTGTGCTTCCCGATGGGGAACCTTGCTCCGGAGGGCGCGGTCATCAAGGCGACGGCGATTGCGCCGGACCTGATCGACGCGGGCAATGTGTATCGGCATCGCGGGCCCGCGCGTGTGTTCGTCACGGAGGCCGATGCGATTGCGGCGATCAAGACGGGCGCCATCGGCGCGGGCGATGTGCTGGTGCTGGTGTGCGGCGGGCCGCGCGGCGCGGGCATGCAGGAGATTTATCAAGTGACCTCGGCGCTGAAAGCGCTGCCGCACTGCAAGCATGTGGCGGTGCTCACGGATGCGCGGTTCAGCGGCGTCTCGACGGGCGCATGCATCGGGCATATCTCGCCGGAGGCGCTGGCGGGAGGGCCCATCGGCAAGGTGCGCGAGGGCGACACGATCGAGATCGTCATCGACCGCGCGGGGCTTGTTGGTTCGGTGCATCTGGTCGGCGATACAAAGGGCGACTTCAGCGCAGAGGAAGGTGCGCGCAAGCTGGCCGAGCGTGCACCCCGGCCTGATTTGCGGCCTCATCCCGATCTACCCGACGACACGCGGCTGTGGGCGGCCCTGGTGGAGGCCAGCGGAGGCGTGTGGGGCGGGTGCGTCTATGACGTGGATCAAATCACGGCTGTGCTTGCGCGCAAACTCTAAGACACTGCCCGCGTACCGCGATGAGAGAGTTGGAGCGCGCTCCATGCGTCCATGCCGTGCATCGATTTTGGACGCGGCGCAGTCTTATCGAAGGGAAGCGCGCGAAGGCGCCGCACGCGGCGGCACGGCGCGCGCAAAACGCAGGACAGCAGGAGCAGGACAGCAGGACAAAAGAACAGGAGCCGCAATGGACTACGTGAATCTGGGAAAGACGGGGCTGAAGGTTTCGCGCATCTGCCTGGGCTGCATGAGCTATGGAACGCCCGCGACGGGCGAGCCCAAGCCGGGACGCCATGCGTGGACGCTCGATGAGGCGGCGAGCCAGCCGTTTTTGAAGCAGGCGCTCGATCTGGGCATCAACTTCTTCGACACGGCGAACGTGTATTCGAGCGGCGACAGCGAGATCATCCTGGGCAATTTCCTGAAGACGAGCGTGCGCCGCGAGGCTGTGGTGATCGCGACCAAGGTGCATGGACTGATGCGCGAGGAGCCGAACGGGCGTGGCCTGTCGCGCAAGGCGATTCTCTTCGAGCTGGACGAGAGCCTGCGGCGGCTGAAGACCGATTACGTGGACCTTTACCAGATTCACCGCTGGGACCCGGAGACGCCGATTGAAGAAACGTTAGAGGCGCTGCACGACGCGGTGAAGAGCGGCAAGGTGCGGTACATCGGCGCATCGTCGATGTATGCATGGCAGTTTGCCAAGGCACTGTATCTGGCGGACCGGCATGGCTGGTCGCGGTTTGTCTCCATGCAGAACCACTACAACCTGCTCTACCGCGAGGAGGAGCGGGAGATGATCGGACTGTGCCTGGACCAGGGCATCGGCGTGATTCCGTGGAGCCCGCTGGCGCGGGGAAGGCTGGCGCGGGCCTGGCAGGCGGAGAGCACCAAGCGGCTGGAGACCGACCGCTTTGGCAAGTCGATGTACACGCAGACCGAAGAGGCCGATCGCAAGGTCATCGACCGGCTGGGCGAGGTGGCGGAGAAGCATGGCGTGCCCCGCGCGCAGGCGGCGCTGGCATGGCTTTTGGCCAAGCCCGGCGTGACGGCGCCGATCGTGGGCGCAACCAAGCCGAATCATCTGCAGGATGCGGTGGACGCGCTCGCGGTAAAGCTGACGGCAGAGGAGATGGCGCTGCTGGAGGAGCCGTACACGCCGCACCCGGTGCTCGGCTTCAGTTGATGGCCGCGGGGCGGGCTGAAACTTCTATCCCGCCCCGGTAAAGTCCACGGTGACGACGGTGATGTCGTCATCCTGTCCAAAGGCCTGCGCGATGTGTGAGATGGCATGCGCGGACTCGCGGCTGATCTCGCGGGTACGCTCGAAGCCGAACATCTCGCCAGCGCGGTTGTGGGCCTCGATAACGCCGTCGGAGACGAAGGCGATGCGGTCGCCGGGCGCGAGCGCGAAGCCGGCGGTATCGTAGTCGATCTGCGGCACCACGCCCAGCGGCAGCGAGCCGGGCACGTCGAGTTCGACACCATTCACATAAGGCGAGAGGTGGCCGGCGTTGGCAATGGTCATGCGCCCATCGGCGGCAATGTGCGCGGCCAGCGCGGTGACAAAGCCGGCCTGGGAGCGGGCCAGGACGCGCTCATTCAAGCAGTGGAGCAGGGCTGCCGGGTCCTTGCCGTGCGCGGCCTCCGCGCGGATGGCGCCCGCCAGAGCGGCCACCAGCATGGCGGCAGGCAATCCCTTGCCGCTTACGTCGCCCACCACAATCAGCAGGCCGCCCTGGCCGTCGGCAATCTGCTGAAAGAAGTCGCCGCCGACCTCCTCGGCCGGGTAGTAAGCGAAATCCACGGCGAAGCCGGGGCACTGGTCGGTTGCGTTGGGCAGCAGCACCTGCTGCACCTGGCGCGCGGCCTCAAACTCGTCGGCCAGCCGCACCTCGCGCCGGCGGGCGCGCACAAAACGCAGGATGAGAAACACCAGCATGGCGACCAGGAAGACCAGGTTGAACAGCACCTGCAGATGGATGGTGAAGGGTGGCAGCGGCAGGGGGTCGAAGAGCAGATCGGGCCACGGCATCAGCCCTCCCTGCGCCAGCAGGATGAGGAGATTGAAGACGACGAAGAAGCCCTGCGAAAGCAGAAGCGGCGCGGCCAGCACGCGTGCGTCCGTGTTGCCGGCCACGGCGCGGCGGATGAGCAGGACGAGGATCCAGACGATGGCGGGCAGCGAAAGGCCAAGCTGGATGGCCGCGGAGACCGCGGTTGAGAACCATCCCGGCCAGTAGAGGATGGCCGCAAAGGGGCTGACGGCGGCCAGGCCGAGCAGCAGGCGCTCCCATGTGCCGATGCTTGCCTTGAGAACGCGCGAGAGGAAGCAGAAGGCGGCAATGATGATGATGGCCGTGAGAATGCCGTCGCTGAGGTCGAAGAGGGGGATGGGCGGAAAAGCCCAGACCTGGCGGCTGATGTTGAGCATGCAGTCGGCGGCCTGCGCCAGCGGCATGAGCGCAAACCAGAAGTATTCGCGCTCGGCGGGGCGCACATAGAAGAGCCAGAGAATGACGATGCCGACGATGCCCGCGGCAATGGAGTAGGCGTACTGATCGACGAAGATGACTTCCCGCGTGATGCGGCGATGATGGTGCTCGGAGAGCAGCAGGCCCGCATCGCCCGCCAGGTTACCGGACTGGAAGGGACCGCCGCCCACATAGCTTGCCCAGATGGGCGAGTGCCAGACGCGGATGGCGATGGTGACCGTGCGCGGCTGCGGATGCGCGCCCTTCATTAGCGGGAAGAGATGAAAGGCGAAGTCGGTGTTGGGAATGCTCCGGGCGGACATGGCGCCGGTGCTGCCCGCGAGGCGGCCGTCAATATAAAGCTCGTAGGCCGTGACGATGGGCGCGAGCAGGAGCGAGACCGGCTTTTGCCCGGCGGGAATCTGCACCTGGAAGCGGTACCAGGCGTAGCCGCTCATGTCCGGATAGCCCTGCGTGGACCAGGGCTTGTCGCTGCGCAGCAGGGGCCACGTGGAGTCGTCGAAGCCGGGCGAGGCCCACAGCTGAGCGCCGGAGACCATGGGCGAGTCGCCGGGATGGAAATGCCACTGGCCGTCGAGGGCGACCTCGAAGACGCGGCCGGAGTCGAGATCGAACTGCGCCGGAGCGGCCTGCGCGAACAGATGCGCGCATGCGGCTATCAATACAACCGCGGCGAGCAGCCGATGGAGGATGCGAGAACGCATGTTCCGGTTCCTGGAGGAAGAAGCGCGAAGCGTGGCTTGATGCTACATCACCGGACGCGCGGCCCCGGCAGGGAATTCGAGCAGCGCGCCGGAAGCGATAGTATGGCGACCATGAAATATATGCAGGCAATCCGTCCGGCCGGAGTTCTGCTCGGACTTGCAGGGTTGATCGGGCTGATTGGGATACGCGGGGCATACGGACAGTTGCAAAGCAAAGCCATGGTTGATGCGCCGCAGCTTGTGGTGCTGGATACGGACATCGGCGACGACATTGACGATGCCTTCGCGCTGGCGCTGGTGCTGCAGAGCCCTGAATTGAAACTGCTGGGCGTGACCACAACCTTTGGCAACACGGAGCTGCGCGCGCGGCTGCTGGAGCGGTATCTGACGGCCGCGGGCCGCGCGGATGTGCCGATTGCGGCCGGGCCGGAGACCGCCGCGAAGAATGTGTTCACGCAGAAGGCCTATGCCGAGCGCGCGCCGCACCTGCAGTTTGCGGACGGCGTGGATTTTCTGCTGGGACAGATCCGTGCCCATCCGGGTGAAATTACGCTGATCGCCATCGGGCCGCTGAGCACGGTGCAGGCGGCCATAGCCCGCGATCCGGAGACATTCAAGAAGCTGAAACGCGTGGTGCTGATGGGCGGCAGCATCGACCGGGGGTATGACGGCCCGGCAAACGGGTCCGGGGCAGGCGAGCGGCGGCCGCCGGACGCCGAATGGAATTTTCTCTGCGATCCGGCCGGGGCCCAGGCGCTGCTGGCCTCGGGCGTGCCGGTCTTCATCCTGCCGCTGGACTCGACCCAGGTGCATCTGCCTCTTGGCGACCAGGAAGAAATCTTTGCCCATGGGTCGCCGCTGACCGACCAGCTCACGCTGCTCTACCACCAGTGGGCCGGAGCAGGGGGCAACGACGGCCCGGCGGCAGTGACCAAACTGCCCACGCCGACCTTATATGACCCGGTGGCGGTGACCTATACCTTCCGGCCGGACCTGTGCCCGGCCACGCCGATGCGGATCGAGGTGGACGACAAGGGCTTTTCGCGGCAGGTTCCGGGGCCGCCCAATGCGCAGGTCTGCCTGCATGCGGATGAGAAGGGGTTCCTGGACCTGCTGGTGAGCCGGCTGACGGGCAGCGACTAGCCCGAACGCTGCGCTGATGCACGGCCATGCCCACCCTGTTTCCCGGCGGGGTGGGCATTTTCCTGCCGCGAAGCGGGAAACCTGTGCGCGGCGTCACGGCCAACTCCATTGACATGCGGGGAAAGTAGGAGAAAAATGGCCGCCGGTAGCAGTTGGGCCGTTGCAAACGGCGTGAAACGCTCCAGGTTGAGTCCAAGGAGGAGATGTGAGGAACGCGTTGAAGTGGAAGACTTTGAGCGGAGTGGCTCTTTTAGGTGCGGGTATGGTTCTGGCGGGTTGCAAGTCGGCTCCGGACCTGACCGCCGATCAGGCGCAGGCTCTGATTCAGGCCAAGTACGACCAGACGGCGCCCGTGGGGGCGACCATCGTGGTGAATGACCTGGGCATGCGCCAGGGCGCAACGGCCAAGTACTGGGACCGGACGAAGATCTATCCCAACAAGATCTGGGCGGACTTCAAGCTGACGGACGACGGCAAGAAGGTGGTGAAGCTGGCCAACGGCGGCGACACGATCGAGTGGCGGCCCGACAGCGCGGACGATACACAGTACTCCATTACGATGACCACGGTTGCGGCTAACCACCTGAAAGCAAGGGATGTAGCTAGTGTTCAGGACGAGATGCTGCCGGGTGTGAGCACGGCCAAGGGGGCGGACTATACCGAGGCCGTGGACCTGACCGGCGTGCCCGGCCCGCTCTCCGACATCGCCCACAACCCCGGCAACCAGCTCAGCACCAAGCGCCACGCCGACTTTGCCCTGGTGAACGGAGCCTGGACCCTGCACGGCATTCAGTAAGGAGAGACAAACCGCCGTAAAAAACACACGGAGGCGTGGGCCGAAGTCATTGACCCTGCCTCCGTTTCTTGGTATTGTAGGAAGGTTCCGCAAGAACGCTCACATCCGTGTGTCCAACGGTATTTTAAGGATGGAGAGCGTAAGGGCGGCCCGGCTGAGGAGAAGTTGAGCGCGGGCTGTGTCCCAGGGCGGCAGTTGCATCGCCCGCTCACCCTGAAGTGGCTCCTTTCTTGCGAGGGGCGGGGGGTACATCGCATCGGTGCTCGCGCGTTTCTCCACCTTGGAGGGCTATGCGAGCCGGAACCGGCGAAACGGAGTCGGCCTTATCCGGGCAATGCGGGATAAGCGACCGGCCACCGTCCTGGTTCTCGTCTGGTAGGGAACGAAGGCAGACGCGAAGCAGCGACACGAGGGCTCTTGTGCCTGTGCGCATTCTGGCGTGCGGCGCAACGGTGAGCCCGAGGGGCCTGCGCGCGGTCTGTCGAAGGTTTGAGTGGGTTTTACGGGTAAGGAGTTTCGGTTTGCCTACGTTTAATCAGCTGGTTCGCAAGGGGCGCACGGCCCCGCGGTACAAGACGGCCTCGCCTGCTCTGCAGGCTTCGCCGCAGCGGCGCGGTGTGTGCACCCGCGTGTACACCCAGACGCCCAAGAAGCCGAACTCGGCGCTGCGCAAGGTGGCCCGCGTGCGGTTGACCAACGGCATCGAGGTCACCACCTATATTCCTGGCATCGGCCACAACCTGCAGGAGCACTCGATCGTGCTCATCCGCGGCGGCCGTGTGAAGGATCTGCCGGGCGTGCGCTATCACGTGGTGCGCGGTACGCTCGACTCGGTCGGCGTGGCCAACCGCAAGCAGAGCCGCTCGAAGTACGGCGCCAAGCGCGCCAAGGGCGGCGCGGCGGCGGGCGGCAAGAAGTAGGCGCTGCGCGCGGCACTGGTTTTGGTTGAGTGCAGTGAAACGGTTCCGGGACGGAGTAAGGTGCCCGGACTGGGGTAACGCAAGCGGGCGCGCCAGGCGCGCCGAGGGACAAAGAGAGACATGCCGAGAAAAGGGCACATTGCGAAGCGGGAAGTGGCGCCGGACCCGGTCTACGGGTCGACCCTGGTGACCAAGTTTGTGAACTCCATGATGTGGGGCGGCAAGAAGTCGACCGCACAGGGCATCTTCTATAAGGCGATGCAGAACATGGAAGCGCGCGGCGGCGGCGAAGAGGCGATCAAGCTCTTCAAGAAGGCCGTGGAGAACTGCAAGCCCCTGCTCGAAGTGAAGACCCGCCGCGTGGGCGGCGCCAACTACCAGGTGCCGATCGAAGTGAACGCTGACCGGCGCACCTCGCTCGCCATCCGCTGGCTGATCACCTACGGCCGTGCCCGCGGCGAAAAGGGCATGGTGGACAAGCTCTCGAACGAGCTGCTGGACGCGGCCAACGGCCGCGGCGCGGCGATGAAGAAAAAGGAAGACGTGCACCGCATGGCCGAGGCCAACAAGGCCTTTGCCCACTACCGCTGGTAGGCGCGGGCGCGGAGTTTTTGAAGGGTTCCCGGCGGACGTGGACCGGGATGCAGGAAGCAGTTGAGGTAAACCGCGGGCGGTAAGCCCGCAAGGAAGAGATTGACGTGGCGCGCACTATCCCTCTGAACCGTTGCCGGAATATCGGAATCATGGCGCACATCGACGCCGGTAAGACGACGGCGACAGAGCGCATCCTGTTCTATACGGGCATCACGCACCGCATCGGCGAAGTGCATGAAGGCACCGCGACCATGGACTACATGGAGCAGGAGCAGGAGCGCGGCATCACCATCACCTCGGCCGCCACCACATGCATGTGGAACAACATCCGCATCAACATCATCGACACGCCCGGCCACGTGGACTTCACGGCCGAGGTGGAGCGCTCGCTGCGCGTGCTGGACGGCGCGGTGGCGGTGTTCGACTCGGTGAGCGGCGTGCAGCCCCAGACCGAGACGGTGTGGCGCCAGGGCGACAAGTACAAGGTGCCGCGCATCTGCTTCGTGAACAAGATGGACAAGAACGGCGCCGACTTCGAGCACGTGATCGACACGATCCGCAAGCGGCTCGGGGCGCGCCCGGTTGCCCTGCAGATTCCCATCGGCGCCGAGGCCAACTTCAAGGGCGTTGTCGACCTGATCGAGATGAAGGCGATCCTGTGGCACGACGAGACCATGGGCGCCAAGTACGACGTGGAAGAGATTCCGGCCGATCTTGTGAAGAAGGCCGAGGCCTTCCGCACTCAGTTGATCGAGACCATCGCCGAGACCGACGATGTGCTGCTCGAGAAGTTCCTCGAAGGCGAGCTGCCCAGCATTGCCGAGCTCAAGGCCGGCATCCGCAAGGCGACCATCGAGCTGAAGGTGTTCCCGGTGATCTGCGGCTCGGCCTTCAAGAACAAGGGCGTTCAGACGCTGCTCGACGCGGTGGTGGATTACCTGCCGAGCCCGCTCGACAAGCCTCCGGTGGAGGGTATCGACCCGTCCGACCACGCGCAGATTCTGGTGCGCAAGGTGGACGACGGCGAGCCTCTGTCGGCGCTGGCCTTCAAGCTGATCAACGATCCCTTCGGCAAGCTGTCGTTCATCCGCGTCTACTCCGGCTCGATCAAGACCGGCGACACGGTGCTGAACCCGCGCACCGGCAAGACCGAGCGCGTGGGCCGTCTGGTGAAAATGCACGCCAACAAGCGTGAGGATGTCACCGAGGTTCTGGCGGGCGATATCTGCGCCGCGGTGGGCCTGAAGGACCTGAAGACGGGCGACACGCTCTGCTCGCCGCAGCATCCGATCGCGCTCGGCGCCATCACCTTCCCGGAGCCGGTCATCTCGGTGGCCATCGAGCCGAAGACCAAGGCCGACCAGGAGAAGATGGGCCTGGCGCTGGCCAAGCTGGCCGATGAAGACCCAACTTTCAAGGTGCGCACCGACGAGGATTCGGGCCAGACGATCATCAGCGGCATGGGCGAGCTGCACCTTGAGATTCTTGTGGACCGCATGAAGCGCGAGCACAAGGTAGAGGCCAACGTGGGCGAGCCCAAGGTTGCCTTCCGCGAGACCATCCGCAAGGCGGCCGAGGCCGAGGGCAAGTACATCCGCCAGACCGGCGGCTCGGGCAACTACGGCCACTGCTGGCTGAAGATCGAGCCGAACGAGCCAGGCAAGGGCTACGAGTTCATCAACGCCATCAAGGGCGGCGTGGTGCCGAAGGAGTACATCAAGCCGATCGATCAGGGCGTGCAGGGCGCGCTCGAGCTGGGCATCCTGGCCGGCTACCCGATCGTCGACGTGAAGGTGACCCTGTTCGACGGCAGCTACCACGATGTCGATTCGAACGAAATGGCGTTCAAGTTCGCCGGTTCGATCGCCTTCAAGGAAGCCGCGCGCAAGGCCTCGCCGGTCCTGCTGGAGCCGGTGATGGCGGTCGAAGTCACGGTGCCCGAGGAGTTCATGGGCACCATCATCGGCGACATCAACTCGCGCCGCGGGCGCATCGAGGGCATGGAGCATGCCGCCGGATCGCAGGTGATCAAGGCGATCGTGCCGCTCAAGGAGATGTTCGGCTACGTGAACGACATTCGCTCGTCCACGCAGGGCCGCGCGTCGTACTCGATGCAGTTCGCGCGCTATGAAGAGGCTCCGCGCATGATTGCCGACGAGATCATCGGCCGCGCGCAGGGCAAGTAGGGCAAAAGTTTTGGGGCTGGAGCCGGACGGCCGGCGCCCCTGGCAATAACGTGCAGTAGGAGCTACGAAAGGGATTCAGTTCAATGGCGAAGGAAAAGTTTGACCGATCGAAGCCGCACGTGAACGTGGGAACGATTGGGCACATTGATCACGGCAAGACGACGTTGACGGCGGCGATCACGAAGGTGCTGTCGAAGCACAACCCGAAGATCGCGTTCCGTTCGTTCGACTCGATCGACAACGCTCCGGAGGAGCGTGAGCGGGGCATCACGATCGCGACGGCGCACGTGGAGTACGAGACGGCCAACCGCCACTACGCGCACGTGGACTGCCCGGGCCACGCCGACTACATCAAGAACATGATCACCGGGGCAGCGCAGATGGACGGCGCGATTCTGGTGGTGGCAGCTACTGACGGCCCGATGCCGCAGACCAAGGAGCACGTGCTGCTGGCCCGCCAGGTAGGCGTGCCGTACATCGTGGTGTTCCTGAACAAGTGCGACGCGGTCGAAGACGAGGAGCTGACGGACCTGGTGGAGATGGAAGTGCGCGAGCTTCTGTCGTCGTATCAGTTCCCGGGGGACGACATTCCGGTGATCCGGGGCTCTGCGCTGATGGCGCTGGAGAACAAGAACCCGGAGCTTGGCCATGAGGCGATCCTGAAGCTGATGGCGGCGGTGGACGACTACATTCCGCAGCCGGAGCGTCCGATCGACCAGCCGTTCCTGATGCCGATCGAAGATATCTTCTCGATCTCGGGTCGCGGCACGGTGGTGACGGGCCGCATTGAGCGCGGCAAGGTGAAGGTGGGCGAGGAGATTGAGATCGTCGGCTTCCGTCCGACGACCAAGAAGGTGGTGACCGGCATCGAGATGTTCAAAAAGCAGCTCGATGAGGGCCTGGCGGGCGACAACGCCGGCCTGCTGCTGCGCGGCACG
>DASZRQ010000022.1:0-9432 GCA_035549115.1 Occallatibacter sp.
CTCGCATCCGGGATGCGCGATCGAAATCGCCGCTTCGGGCCGCCTTCGCCTTGCTGCAAAAGCCTTTGCCCGCCTGCGCCCCCTGCCGTCTGCGGCAAGGGTTCTCCCATGGCTGCGTGGGTAACATCGTAGCGTGACGCGGAACGTCCTTAACCCGAAGGAGTCACGCCGCACTCACACCCCGGTCACGTTACTTTAGACAGAAACGGACAACCCTGCACCATATACAGTGCTTCTGTCCTGAATTCATACATTCCAGCGCCGCCCCGGCAATTTGATCCCTGACCACTGTCTCTATTCCCTGATCTCTATCGTTCAACCACTCCCATCTCCACCAGGCTCTCCGCCGTCGCCGCCAGCGACTCCTCCACACTCCGCGGCGTCCAACCCAGCACCCGCCGCGCCTTCGCGCTGGTCGCGTTCTTGTGCTTGCCCAGTTCGGGAACAATCTGCTTGGCGGCCTTCTCCTTCAGCGCAAACAACTTCACCATCCAGTTCGGCAGCTCGCGCGTGGGAATCCGCCTGCCCGCCGCGCCCATCCGCCGCTTCAGCATCATGCCCATCTCCTTCAGGGACACAAAATCCCCCGCCGTTGCCAGAAACCGCTCGCCCTTCGCCGCCGGGCTGGTCATCGCCATCAGGTGCAGCTCCGCCACGTCCCGCACATCCACCGCGCCAAACCATATCTTCGGAAATCCCGGCATCCCGCCGTTCATCATCCGCTCCACCAGCAAAATCGACGTGGCAAAATCCCGGCTCAGCACCGGCCCGAACACGCCCACCGGGTTCACTGTCGCCAGCTCCATCCCGCCGCCCTCGCGCTCCATGAACTCCCACGCGGCCTGCTCGGCCAGTGTCTTCGACTTCGCATACGCCGTCATCCCAACGCCGTTCACGTCGCTCCAGTCGTTCTCGTCGAAGGGCCGGTCGATCGGCTCCCGTCCGTACCCGATCGCCGCAAACGATGACGTGAGCACCACCCGCGCCACACCCGCATCCCGCGCCGCCCGCAGCACGCGCAGCGCTCCTTCGCGCGCTGGCACAATCAGCTCATCTTCGTGATTGGGCACGGTCGAGGGAAACGGCGACGCGATGTGCAGCACATACGTGCACCCCTCCGCCGCCTCGCGCCATCCCGCGTCGCTCTCGAGCGCAGCCGCGAGCACCGAAAGGTTTTCACCCGCATCCACACCCGCCGCCTGCATCATGGCGTGCACATCGGCCTCGCGCTTCAGGTTCCGCACCGTCGTCCGCACCGCATAGCCCGCCGTCAGCAGTTGCGCAATCGCATGGCTTCCAATAAACCCCGACCCGCCCGTCACCAGAACCGTCTTCATCGCGTCTCCTTCGCCTGATTCCTTCAGAATAGATCGAACGTTCATTCTAGTCGATGCGAAAAATTGTTAATCCTCTCCAATCGCCGCCCATAGCGTATCCGCAATCTCCCGCAGCGCCTTCTGCGAGAACTCCTTCTTGGCCTTCGCCAGCTCCCCGGCCAGTCCCAGCGTCATCGCGTGGATCGCCTCCGGGGGCAGGTCCTTCAGCATGCCCCCTTTCTTCTTCGGTCGCATCAGCCTCTGGATGCGCTCCACCGCCTCATCCTCCATGTGCGCTTCGCAATAGGCCGAGAACGGCGAATTCTGATACTGGTCGAGAAACCGCGTCTCCACCGGATGCGAGCGATAGAAACGATAGGCATTGAGCCACACCTGCAGCAGGGCTTCGCGCGGCGGCATCTTCTTGCTGTACCCGGCAAACAGCGCCTTGTGCTTTACCTCCGCCACTTGGGCATGAACCGCATGGATGAGCGCGTCCTTGCTTGGAAAGTAGTGGTAGATCACGCCGGGGCTTGCGCCGGAGCGCTTGGCAAGCTCGGCCATCGGCGCATTGTGAAACCCCCGCTCCACCACCAGCTCCAGCATCGCCGCCAGAATTGCCTCGCGCGTATCGCGCTTCTTCGCCATTTCCTCTCCGTTAGAATGATCATTCTAGCACTGGCCCATGCCCGAATTGATTTGCCTGTTCTGCCGTCTCTGCCGCATTCTTGTCTGCGAAAAAATTTCGCGCGCGCCTGTCCAAATCCCGCGCGCCCATTCGTCATACGGTTGAACGCAGCCCCAAGGAGCCCCGCATGCAATTCATGCTCATGGATTACGTCCAGCACACCGGCTGGCTTGAGCTCTCCCGTGCCGAGCAGGAGCGCTGGCTCGGCGCGTACCGCGCCTACATGCAGGCTATGCAGGCCGCGGGCATCCTCGCCACCAGCGCCGGCCTCATGCCCGCATCCGCCGCTGCCACTGTCCGCACCGTCGACGGCAAAACCGAGATTCTCGACGGCCCCTACGCCGACACCCGCGAGCAGCTCGGCGGTTTCCATCTCATCGATGTGCCCGACATGGACACCGCGCTCGCCTGGGCCGCGCGCAGTCCCACGTCCCTCCACGGAGCCGTCGAAGTCCGCGCCGTCCGCGATGGCACCATGCTCACCCGCGACATGTCCGGCACCCTCAACCCCGCGTAGCCGCCAGCACGCCCGCGCAAAGCCCGGCCGGCTCACCTTGATCGGAGGATGCAATGCTTCGTCTGACTCCCTTTCTGCTCTTTGACGGAAACTGCGCTGAGGCAATGGAGTTTTACTCCGCCTGCTTCGGCGGCGATCTGACCATGGTCCGCCTCGCGGACACGCCCATGAAGGCGCAGTTCCCTGAGACCCAGCACCATAAGCTCGTCCACGCCTATCTGAAGAGTGGCGCCATCGAGTTCTCGGCCACGGACTGGCTGCACCCTACACAGACGCCCATGCAGGGAAACACTGTGGCGATGTATGTCACCGCCGCCGGATTTGCCGAGCTCAAACCCATCTTCGACACACTGGCCGACGGAGCGAAGAAGGAAACTCTTGTCGAACTCATGGAGATGCCGTTTGGCGTGTACGGTCATCTGAGAGACCGCTATGGCGTGGAGTGGTTCTTCCGCGGAGAAAAGAACTGACTCTGTGCACGCTGTCCCGAGGGACGCGAAATCCGGTACAAAGATTTTGTCCAAACCCGCGTCCGCCCGGCCGTCATCCCAGTGCCGGACCACTCCGGCCACTTCCCAAGGAGGGATCGCACCATGCAATACATGCTCCTCATCCACGCCGACGAGAACGCCTATGCCCAGATGCCCCCCGAGGCCCAGCAGCAGGGCTACGCCGCTTACATGTCCTATATGGAGGCCCTCAAACAGGCCGGCGTTTACATCGCCTCCGGCCGCCTGCGCCCCACCTCCAGCACCTCCCGCGTCCACATCGTCAACGGCAAAGCCCAGGTCCTCGACGGCCCCTTTGTCGAAACCAAGGAACAGCTCGGCGGTTACTTCCTCATTGACGCCGCCGATCTCGACGCCGCTCTCGCCTGGGCCGCACGCTGCCCCGGAGCCTCTCACGGCACCGTGGAAGTCCGCCCCCTCTGGATCATGGAACCCCAGGCCAACTGAAAACCACTGAACCCCCGTGTCCCACCCTTTCCGCGCACTCTGCGGAAAGGGTGGGAAGCCACCGTTGCCGGCGGACCCCTATTCCCTGTTCTCTGTTCTCTGCACCGTGAACTCCGACCTGTCCTCCCAAACCGCCGCCGCCGTCGCCCGTTCCAGTTACGGCAAGCTCATCGCCTTCCTCGCGGCGCGCACCCGCGATGTGGCCGCCGCCGAGGACGCGCTCTCCGAGGCCTTCGCCGCGGCCCTCGCCACCTGGCCCCGCGATGGCTGCCCCGCCAACCCCGAAGCCTGGCTGCTCACCGTCGCCCGCCGCAAGCTCATCGATATGTTTCGCGCCAGCCGCTCTCACGAATCCGCCTTCGGCCGCGGCTTCGATCCTGACTTTGATATGGACCAGTTCGTCGCACCCTCCAACGTCGCGCCCGAAATCCCCGACGAGCGTCTCGCCATGATGTTCGCCTGCGCTCATCCGGCCATCGATGCCACCGTGCGCGCCCCGCTCATCCTCCAGGTCGTCCTCGGCCTCGACGCCAGGGCCATCGCCTCGGCCTTCCTCACCTCGCCCGCCGCCATGAGCAAGCGTCTCGTCCGCGCCAAAACCAAGATCCGCGAGGCCGGCATCCCCTTCCGCGTGCCCGCCCGCGCTGACCTGCTGCCGCGTCTCGACACCGTGCTCAACGCCGTCTATGCCGCTTATGCCGAGGGCTGGGCAGACCCCGCCGCCACCGATCCGGCGCAGCGCGATCTCGCCGAAGAGGGTATCTTCCTCGCCCGCCTCCTCGCCGCTCTGCTTCCGGACGAGCCCGAAGTCCTCGGCCTGCTTGCCCTCGTTCTCCATACCGAGGCGCGCCGCGCCGCCCGCCGCACCGCCGCTGGCGACTTCGTTCCCCTCGCCGGGCAGGACCCTGCGCAATGGAACGCCGCGCTCATCCTGGAGGCTGAGCAGCTTCTCCATCGCGCCAGCGCCCACGGTGCTCTCGGCCGGTTCCAGCTTCAGGCCGCGCTCCAGTCGGCGCATGTTCATCGTGTTCGCACCGGCGAGTCCAACTGGGCCGATGTTGTCGCTCTCTATGACGCCCTCTTCGCTCTCACCCAGTCTCCCGTCGTCGCCGTCAATCGTGCCGTTGCCCTCGCTGAGCTCTCCGGCCCCGCCGCTGCTCTCGCCGCGCTCGACTCTCTCGCCGCCGATCCCCAATCCTCCGCCCGCCTCGAGGAGTACCAGCCCTGGTGGGCCGCCCGCGCCGATCTCCTCGCCCGCACCGGCGCATACGCTCAGGCCCGCCACGCCTACGACCGCGCCATCGGCCTCGAGCGCGACGATGCCGTCCGCCGCTTCCTCGCTCTCCGCCAGTCCGCGCTGCCGCTCTGAACATTCACTTGCACAATGCAAGCGATCTTCGCGAGAATGCTTTCCATGGCCAGACTCCGCGTCGCCTCCTTCGGTGTCTCTCTCGACGGCTTCAGCGCCGGTCCCGATCAAAGCCTTGAGAATCCCCTTGGCGTTAACGGCCCTGCCATCTTCCAGTGGTTCTTCCCCACGCGCACCTTCCAGTCCATGCACACCGATTCGGGCGAAGGCACGACCGGCATCGACAACGGCTTCGCCGCGCGCGGCTTTGAGAACGTCGGCGCGTGGATCATCGGCCGCAACATGTTCGGCCCCGTCCGCGGCCCCTGGCCCGACGAGTCCTGGCGCGGATGGTGGGGCGACGAGCCGCCCTATCACGTCCCCGTCTTCGTCCTCACCCATCACGCGCGCGCCCCGCTCGTCATGCAGGGCGGCACCACCTTCCACTTCGTCACCGAGGGCATTGAGGCCGCGCTCGCCCGCGCCCGTGAGACCGCCAACGGTAAAGAAATACGCGTCGGCGGAGGCGTCTCCACCGTGCGCCAGTATCTCCGCGCCCGTCTCCTCGACGAGTTGCATCTCGCCCTCTCGCCCGTGCTCCTCGGCCAGGGTGAGAATCTCTTCGCCGGCATCGACTTCACCGCGCTCGGCTATCAGGTCGCATCCCGCACCATGGGTGAGAACGCCCTGCACATCCTCATCCAAAAGCAGCCCGCCTAGCTCCCGCCCTTCGAGTCCGCTTCAATGCCCGCGTCCCGCTCGCGGGGACTGTGCATCCTCACACGCATCCCCAACGGCGCAGCGCGCGTATTAGCATGGTCAGGTTCCAACGACACGCGCCGACTTCGCACGCAGAGCCCGGCCGCGAAGGAGAATCGATGGTCACACGCAGAGAGTTTCTGGATACCCTCGCAATCGGCGCAGCGGGCCTTGCCATCACCTCGTCCGCCAAAAGCTACGGCCAGATCATGGGCGCAAACGAGCGCCTCAACTTCGCCATCATCGGCCTCAACGGGCGCGCCCACGCGCACCTCTCCAGCCTCAGGGCAAACGCCGCCAGCGCCAGCGTCTCCCATGTGGCCGATGTCGAAACCAACATCCTCGCCCGCTTCGCCGACGCGACCGAAAAAGAGCTCGGCACGCGTCCGCAAACGCATCAGGATTTCCGCCGCATCCTCGACATCAGGGATGTGGACGCCATCACCATCGCCACGCCCGACCACTGGCACACGCCCATGGCCATCCTCGGCCTGCAGGCGGGCAAGCACGTCTACGTCGAAAAGCCCTGCAGCCACAATCCCGCCGAGGGCGCGTTGCTCGTCCGCGCCCAGCAGAAGTACGGCAAGCTCGTCCAGATGGGCACACAGCAGCGCTCCTCGCCGCACACCATCGAGATCGTCCGGAAAATCCACGACGGCCTCATAGGCCGCGCCTACTTCGCCAAGTGCTGGTACAACAACACCCGCAAATCCATCGGCCACGGCAAGCCCGCGCCCGTGCCCGCCACCCTCGACTGGGATCTCTGGCAGGGCCCCGCGCCGCGCCAGCCCTACAAGGACAACGTCCAGCCCTACAACTGGCACTGGTTCCGCATCTGGGGCACCGGCGAAGCCCTCAACAACGGCACCCACGAAGTCGATGTCTGCCGCTGGGCCCTCGGCGTCGGCTACCCCAACCGCATCACCGCTGTCGGCGGCCGCTACGCCTACAACGACGACTGGCAGTTCTACGACACCCTCACCACCAGCTTCGACTACGGCGACAAGCTCCTCGCCTGGGAGTCCACCAGCTCCAATGGCATGCGCTACTTCAATCGCGGCCGCGGCTCCATCATCGAGGGCACCACCGGCGCCGTCCTCATCGATCGCGATGGCTACGAGGTCTACGATCTCGGCGGCAAAAAGACCGACGAGTTCAAAGTCGGCGGCCACACCACCACTGCCGATCTCGTCGGCGCCGACTCCATGACCGACGCCCACTTCGCCAACTTCATCGCTGGCATCCGCACCGGCGAGCCCCTCCACGCGCCGGTCTCCATCGGCAACGTCGCCGTCACCATGCTCCAGCTCTCCAACATCGCCTGGTTCGTCAACCGCGAGCTCAACCTCGACCCCGCCGACGGCAGGATCAAGGGCGACCCCGAAGCCATGAAGTACTGGGACCGCGCCTACGAAAAAGGCTGGGAGCCAAAAATCTAGACCGGAGATGCACGATCCTCTGTTCTCTGTTCTCTGTTCTCTGTTCTGTCACCGGGTGCCCCATTCATCGCGCGTTCTTGGCGCGATGAGTGGGAAACCACGAACCCCAACCCAAAGGGAACCCACATGACCCTCTCTCGCCGCACCTTTCTCAGCTCCGCCGCCATCGCCGCAGCAGCCTCCGCCGCGCCCCGCATCACCCCGGCTGAAGCCCATCCCGACACCGGCGCGCCCTCGCCGATCAAGCTCGGCATCGCCACTTACACCTTCCGCAACTTCACCCGCGCGCAGATGATTCCCTGGCTCAAGCAGCTCCACGTCACCAGCATCAACACCAAGGACGCCAAAGACCATCTCCCCATGGACCCCGCCGGCGAGGCCGCGGCTCTCGCCGACTACAAGGCCAACGGCATCGAGCTCCACGCCGCCGGGGCCATCTACTTCCCCAAGGACGACGACGCGGACATCCGCAGCAAATTCGAGTACTGCAAGCGCACGGGCATCCGGGTCATCGTCGCCGGCGATCCCCTGCCGCAGGCTCTGCCGCGCATCGAAAAGTTCGTGAAGGAGTACGACATCCGCTTCGCCATCCACAACCACGGCCCCGAGGACAAAATCTTTCCCTCGCCCCTCGACGTGCTCAAGGCCGTCGGCCACATGGACCCGCGCATGGGCTGCTGCATCGACGTGGGCCACTGCGTCCGCGCCGGCACTGATGTCGTCGAGGCCATCCACGCCGCCGGGCCGCGCCTCTTCAACATGCACATGAAGGATCTCACCGACCTCAGCGTCAAGGAGAGCCAGGTCGCCGTCGGCGAAGGCCGCCTGCCCATCCGCGGCATCTTCCAGGCCCTCGTCAAAATCAAGTATCCCGGCTGGGTCGACCTCGAGTACGAAGTCCACGGCGACGATCCCATGCCCGGCGTCACCGAAAGCTTCGCCTACATGCGCGGCGTCCTCTCCGGCATGGGCTACAACTGGCGCGTCTGACCGCGCGCCGCCGCATCATCCCGCCCTCACTCAAACATCCGTGCAGCATTCGTGTCTCCGTGCCCCATCCTTTGCGCTCCCTCTGCGCAAGGGGTGGGAAGGCACGCATCTCAATCCAGCAGCGGATGCCCCGGTCCTTCGCCTCTGGGAACCGGGAATGAATTAACGATCGATCTAGCTGTCGCGGCGGCAAGAATTCGGTTGGCTAACCCAACTACCAGAGTTCAATTTTTTGTCCCTCACAGAAGACCGAGACAAATCCAGGAATATTCACTTGCAGCCTGCGCAGCAGATCCTCTATTGGCAAAGAGACATTTTGTGCTTGTTCGCTCAGCTTTTGAGCGACGATGCCTGGTTCTAAATCGTATAAGCCAATCAAAAACGTTGAAGGGCCTTGGCACTCGATTCCAAACGGAATACGGCTTCCAGTGTTGAAATCTTTTTTGTTATAAGTAACGATCAACTTCGTTCCACTCGCAACGCATGCTGCAAGTACGTGCCGGTCCTTAGGCTCATTTGCCATTGAAGGAATCAGGGTCTCATAATCTTCCACAAGTGCTTCGGGGAAACACAGCCGCATTGCATCTTCTCTGCGCTTCGCTTGCTCCGGGGTCTTATGGAAACGCTTGACTAGATTCCTCGTCACCTCTTCGAGGATTTCCCCAGACCACTTGGGAAGATAAAGACGCGGTGTATCCGCCATGCGAAGCAGCGTATCTGCCAAGGGCATTGGCAAGAGTACGCATGCATCCAGCATGACAGGGAAATCAGATTTCATTCATCACTTTCGCCTTCTGGAATTTCCGTGCCATCATACGATCCCTCATCAAATTCAGCCCTAGCGAGATCATTGAGAGCACGTCTGCGGTCAGCGTCTCTTTTCCTTTGATACGTCAGCAGGTCCTTCATCAAAATCCTGCGATGTTGCCCCACTCGCTCGAATGGAATGGCCCCGGATTCCAGAAGTTTTACGAGATGCGGTCGAGAAAATCCTAAGAAGTTTGCCGCAGCTTGCGTAGTCAGTCTGTCGTTCTGTGGCGTAAGAACAATCACCCTTCCACGCATCATGTTTGCAACGACACCCTTTAGGAGGTGATAAACAGATTCGGGAAGATTGAGTCTTTCTTCTTTTGGCCCTACAAGTGCGGGTGTACCGAGATTCAACATCCGATGCAGTTCACGGATTTCACTTTCTTCGGATGGTTGCATGGTGATTGTGTCTCTCATACCTCCGCCCTCCCCAGATTGCTGTGTTGGCACTTTCAGTGCCGAAGAGACAGCCTACAGCATTAGACGAAATAAACGAAACAAACAAAATAAATATCTCGTCTGCGAGAAGGCACGCCGGTAATATAGGTTAGTTCGTAGAAATATCGATATACACACATTCCAAAGGCATTTGGGGCGAGAATGCCAGCC
>DASZRQ010000023.1:0-30075 GCA_035549115.1 Occallatibacter sp.
CACCGCAACGCACACACCGAGGACCAGAGAGTTGATTTCGCGCGAGAAGCTGCTTGAGCTGTATACCGCGATGATGAAGTGCCGCATGCTTGCCGGGCGTGCGGGCACGTTGAAGGCCGAACCCCGCTGGGAAGCCACATACGCCGCGGTCGCGCTGGACCTGAAGGCGCGCGACGCCGTGGCTGCGGCAAGCGGACTGCCGTTGATCCGCGCCGTCCGCGGAGCTGCGCTGGCCAGGAGCCTTGCCGCGCTTGCCAAACCCCGCCGCGCCGCAACCACAAATCCATTAGTAGATGCCTGCGACTCCGCGCGCGCGCTCAAGGCTGCAAAGTCCACACACATCGCCGTCGCATTCTTCGCAGACAGACAGGTAAAACCCGCGCAGGCCAGGAAAGCTCTGTCTCTCGCCGCGCGGCGCGGTCTTCCCGTCATCTTTGTGTCGCTGCGCATCGCGGGCGCGGCTCCCGCCTTTGCGCCTCCTGGGACGGACACCCCCGAGGCGCTCGCCTTCGGCGTTCCGCTCATCACCGTGGACGGGGCCGACGTAGCCGCGGTCTATCGGGTCGCCAGCGAATCCTTCTCCCGCGCCCGCCAGAGCCGCATCCCCACGCTCATCGATTGCGTGCTCGATCCCGCCGCCGATCCGGTTGCGCAGGTGGAGGCATGGCTGGCCGCGCGCGGCCTGTTTACGCCGCAGCTTCGCCGCAGGGTGCGGTCCGCGATCACCCGCGAAATGAACGCCGCTACCCCGCGGCACGGGTGACTCGTCTAAAGAGTTGCTTGCCTATCTGCTTTTCTGCCGGTACTTTCGCGTTCCTTGGTTCCGCAAAACGGATGGTAGAGTGAGCATATGAAGTCGAGCCTCCCTCAGGCCGTGTCCTCGTGCATGCTGGCCGTTCTGGCTCTCCTTGGCACGGCAACCTTCGCCGCCGCACAGGCGCAGCCAGACGCCGGACGCCCCCAACCAGACTGCGAGTTGTCCGCGCTCGATTCCCCATACATCCCCGTCGATAGCTGGGTCTATCCCGCCATGCTGCGGCTTTACTCGCTGGGCTTTGTCGATACGGTGTATCTCGGCATGCGCCCCTGGACCCGCGCCAGTGTGAGCAACATGCTGGACGAAGCCGGCGCGCGCATCGAGGATGCCGACCCCGGCCCGGCCACGGACGAGGCCGAGTCCATCTACGAAGCCATCGACCATGAGATTCATCCTGAGATCGAGGGCCCCTGCGGATCGTTCGAGGGCAAGTCCCGCATCGAGTCGGTCTACACCGTGGCGCGCGGCATCAGCGGCACGCCGCTGCGCGACAGCTACCACCTCGGCCAGTCCGTCATTAACGACTACGGACGCCCCTACGACAACGGCTTCAGCAATGACACCGGCGCCAGCGGCTATCTCTCCGCCGGGCGCTTCCTGCTCTATGCGCGCGGCGAGTTCGAGCACGCGCCCTCGGGTATTGGCTACTCCACCGGCCTTGCGGATGCGCTCTTCGCCATCGACTACCCCGGCATTGGCCTCACACCCTCTCCGCAGACCACCATCCCTCTCGGCCCGCTGGACTCCATCACGCGCGGCCGCTGGCTTGAGGCTTATGTCTCCGGCCACTTCCTCAATCACGAAATCTCGTTCGGCAAGCAGGACGAGTGGCTCGGTCCCGGCCTCGGCGCGGGCATGGCCTACTCCAACAATGCGGAGAACATGTACTCGTTCCGCATCAACCGCGTCGAGCCGCTGCACATTCCCGGCCTCTCGTACATCACCGGCCCCTTCCGCTACGACTTCATGGTCGGCGCCCTCCACGGCCACAACGAGATCGTCAATCCCAACCCCGGCCAGGCCAACGTCTACAACTCCGGCAATCCCTGGATGCACGTGGAGAAGATCAGCTTCCGGCCCACCGAGAATCTCGAGTTCGGCTTCGAGCGCAGCGTCATCTGGGGCGGCGAGGGCCATGCGCCCATCACCCTGCACACCTTTCTCAAGAGCTTCTTCAGCTTCGCCTCGCCCTCATCCAGTGTGAAGAAGGGCCGCGACGATCCCGGCGCGCGCTTTGGCGCATTCGACTTCTCCTACCGGCTGCCCTTCCTGCGCAAATGGCTCACTGTCTACAGCGACAGTGAAGTGCACGACGATGTCTCGCCCATCGACGCGCCCCGACGTGCCGCATGGAGGCCCGGCATCTATCTCTCGCACTTCCCCGGCGCGCCGCACCTCGATCTGCGCGTGGAAGCTGTCTCGACGGACCCGCCCATCGCCAACAGCAATGGCGGCGTCTTCATGTATTACGAGAGCATCGTGCGCCAGGGCTACACCAACAACGGCAACCTGATGGGCGACTGGATTGGACGCGAGGGCAAGGGCGGCCAGGCATGGCTGACCTGGCATCTCAGCGGCAACGAGTGGATTCAGCTCAATGCGCGCAATCAGAAAGTGGCCAAGGACTTCGTCCCTGGCGGCACCACGCTCAACGATTTCGGCGTGCAGGCCGTCAAGCGCATCGGCCGCGACTTTGAGGTGAATGGCCGGTTCAACTACCAGCGCTGGAATGCGCCCATCTATCCCACCGGTACGCCGGTCTATCCGTCACCGGACCATACCACGACCGTGACAACGATTCAGCTCACGTGGTTTCCGCAGCGGAAGGTTAGCTTCTAGGCAGGCCACTGCTCCGGCAGCAGCCCATTGGCGCGGAGCACATCGGGATCCTGGATGGGCACAACCTCGCGCGAGCCGCAGGTGCTGCAGCCCCAGTGCCCCTCGCACAGGTACCACAGAAAATAGGCCACGCCCGGCACAACAAACAGGCAGAGCAGCATGAGACCGAGCTTCACGGAGCCGCTATGGATAAAGCGAATGAGACCGACCGATTGGCATTCCGTGCAGCAAACCGCCTTCACCATAGAGACCTCCACAGCCTCTGGAGTATAGAAGGGTTTGTGCGCGGTTCCATGCCACCTTCGATGTAGGCACGTTACTTTTGAGAGGGTGAGCCGACCGCTTTTTGTGGTGAATGCGCCTGCGTGCGGGCTCAGCGGGCCCGCGGATGGGTCTTGTCGTACACCTGCGTGAGCTGCGCGGCCGTGAGCTGCGTATAGCGCTGTGTTGTGGAGAGCCGTTCGTGGCCCAACAGCTCCTGAATGGCGCGCAGGTCCGCGCCCTCTTCCAGCAGATGTGTGCCGAAGGCGTGGCGCAGCGTGTGCGGATGCACGTCGGATGAGAGTCCTCTTAGAATCGCGATGCGCTTCACGATGCGTCCCACGCTGCGCGTCGTCAGCCGCGCGTCGCCGCCCGGTTTGGCCAGCCCGCGCAGCCGCAGATTCACAAACACCGCGGGCGTCGTGCGCTCCGCGCCGTCCATCGCGGCCAGCCGGGCCGCCCGCTCGGCAAGATAGGCCCGCAGGGCCTCCGCCGCCGCGTCGCCCAGCGGCGTGTAGCGTTGCTTCTTGCCCTTGCCGCGCACCAGGATCGCCTCATTGGCCCAGTGAATGTCGTCGAGGTTCAGGCCCGTCAGCTCGGCATTGCGCATCCCGCAGCCGTAGAGCAGTTCCACAATCGCGCGGTCCCGCGCGGGCCAGCTCGCCGCATCGCCGCTCACCGTATCCACCACCCGGTTCAACTGCTCGATCGACGGCACGCGCGGAAGGTGCTTGGGCAGCTTGGGCGTGGACACCAGCGCCGCCGCGTTCTTCTCCAGGTAGCCTGCGCGGGCCAGCCACTTGAACCAGCTCCGCACCGCCGCCAGCGCCCGCGCCGCTGAGGCCTTCGAGAGCCCGCGCGCATACAGCGTGCCAAGGTAGGCGCGGATGTGCGTGTGCTCAATGCGCTCCACGCCGCTGTCGCTGCCGAACTCCTCCGCGATGTACTGCGCGAAGGCCAGCAGCTCGCGCTCGTAGGCGCGCAGCGTATGCGCGGAAGCGCCGCGCTCGCCGCGCAGCATGCGCAGATAGTCGGCAATCAGCGAGCTCAGTGATGCCGCCGCGCTGCTCATGCGGATTCCTTCCGCGGCGTCGGCTCATGCTCATCCGTCTCCACCAAGTGCGGCCGCGCCGCCGCGCGGGGATGATGCTTGTGGTACACGGCCTTCAGCCGTCCCAGCGCCAGGTGCGTGTACACCTGCGTCGTCGAGATGTCCGCATGGCCCAGCAGCGTCTGCACGCTGCGCAGGTCCGCGCCGTGCTCCACCATATGCGTGGCGCAACTGTGCCGCAGCCTGTGCGGGCTGGCCGAGGCATCCGCCGCCTTCACCAGGTGCCACACCCACTGCCGCGTGAGCGGTGCGCCGCGCAGCGAGAGGAACAGCCGCGCGCTGTCCGTCTTCGCGCCTGTTCTGCGCGTGGAGCTGATCCGCGCCAGGTGCGGCCTGCCCTCGCGCACATAGGTCTCCAGCGCCTCCAGCGCCGCGCGGCCCAGCGGCACAATGCGCTCCTTGTCGCCCTTGCCGCGCACCAGCACGCGGCCCGCGTCAAAGGCCACATCGCTCGTCCCCAGCGCCGTCACCTCGGAGACGCGCAGCCCGCCCGCATACAGCACCTCGAGAATCGCGCGGTCGCGCAGGGCCGTGGCCCGCGCCTGCGGATGCGTCGCGGCCAGCGCCGCGCGCTCCAGCATCTCCGTCACCTCCGGCTCGGCCAGAGACTTGGGCAGCACCTTCCACGCCTTCGGCGACTCGATATTCACCGTCGGGTCGTGATCGATGCGCCGGTCCAGCAGCAGCCACTTGTAAAAGCCGCGCAGACAGCTCAGCTTGCGCGCCGCCGAGCGCGAGTCCACGTTGTGCGCGCGCAGATGTTCCAGAAACGCCGCCACCTCGCGCTGCCGCGCCGTGGCCAGCAGGCCGTCGTTCTCTTCCAGAAACTCGGCAAAGGTCTTCAGGTCGCCGTCGTAGGCCTCGCAGGTCAGCGGCCGCAAGCCCTTCTCCACCCGCAGATACAGTTGATAGTCGCTCAGCAGCGCGCGATTGCCCGGTGTGCCCACACTTCGATTATGGCGGCGCGGTGCAGCGCGCTCCCGCCGCAGGACTGGTTACCGTACCACGTTCATTACGGAATCAACATCTTCAATACCGCACCGCATGCTGGCGAAATGCGCATGCATGCGCTTAACACCATCTTCACGCGCCTCGCGCACCATGGAGAGCAGGAGCACAGTGCGCAAGTGGGTTACCTCTGCGCCGCGCTCCGTGCGCGCGCAGCCCCAAATCGGCGACAATGGAACTGATTATGCGTTTGCAGAAATTGAGGCACATTTGACGACCGTACAGTTGAACATCACCAAGTGGAATGCCGCCGAGTTCGAGCGGCTGGTGCTCGACGGCGCGCCCCGCGTTGCCGTTTTTGATTGCGATGGAACCCTCTGGAGCGGCGACGCCGGCAAGGGCTTCATGGACTGGTCTCTCGAGCAGGGGCTCGTCTCCCGCTCCACCGCCGACTGGATCGACACCCGCCATCGCGCCTACATGGCTGGCACGGTAAGCGAGCTGCAGATTTGCGGCGAGATGGTGCAGATCTACGCCGGCCTGCATGAACAGGAGATTCAGGCCGCGGCCGCGCGCTACGTGGAAGAGTTTGTCCGCCCCCGTGTCTTTGCGGAGATGGCGTCGCTCATCACCGCTCTGCGCAAGGCCGGCGCCGAGCTCTGGGCTGTCAGCTCCACCAACAACTGGGTGGTCTCCGCCGGGATCGCTCCCTTCGGCATTCCGCCCGAGCGCGTGCTCGCCGCACAGGTCGCGGTCGCCGACGGCATCATTACCGACACATTGGTAGATGTGCCCACTGACGAAGGCAAGGCCGCCTCGCTCCGGCGCGTGGGCCTGCCCAATCCCGACGCGGTCTTCGGCAACTCCATTCACGATCTGGCCATGCTGGAAATCGCCAAACGCGCGTTTCCCGTGAATCCCTCGCCTGCGCTGCTCGATGCTGCGGCGCGCAATGGCTGGGGCTACTTCCGCCCGCAGGCGGCCGAAGGGGTTGAGGCGGCGGTCGCGGGCGAGTAAGCTCGCACTCCCGTCAACCCCGGCCCTGCCAGCCCTTTTGATCCTGCCAAATTCTTTATCTGCTTCATCTTGCGCCCATAAGTGCCGTATTGCGGTTACACTGGAAGGGTGGAAGAGGGCCAGAATCAACCCAGTACGCGCACGGCCGGACCCGCTCTCCGTTTTGTTGCGGCTGCCCTGATCGTCCGCGGCGGCGAAGTCTTGATCTGCCAGCGGCGCCCCGATCAGCCCATGGCGCTGCAGTGGGAGTTTCCCGGCGGAAAGATTGAGCCCGGCGAAACGCCGGAGCAGGCCTTGGCTCGCGAGCTGAACGAGGAGCTCGGCATCACCGCCAGAATCGGCGGCCGCGTCACCCACATCCGCCACAACTACCGCCACGGCGGCGCCGTCGATCTGCAATTCTTTGCCGTGCACGAGTTCGAGGGCGAGCTGGAAAATCGCATCTTCCAGCAGCTCAAGTGGGTTCGTCTGGAAGACCTGCCCACCTACGACTTTCTCGCCGCCGACCGCAACCTCATCAAGGATCTCGCCGCGGGCAAGCTACTCTAGCCGCTACCAGTCTCCGTCCAGCGGCTCCAGGCATCCGTACCAGCTCACAATCTTTCCATCCGGCCCAATGCGCGGCGCGCCGCGCGCACGCACCCGCCTCCACTTGGACTTCGGCGACCGCCGCACCCGGTAGACCACATCGATCGGCTCTCTTGTGGTGAAGCAGTGCAGCATTTTGGCCTTGGTCGGCTCCACATCGTCCGGATGCAGCGACTTCATCCAGCCGAATCCCTTCCAGTCCTCCTCCGTGGTCCCGGTAATCTCCTTCCAGCGGTGGCTCACTGCCAGCGCCCGGCCCTCCGGGTCAATGATCCACGGAATGATGGGCAGCAGTTCCAGCATGTAGCGGAAGTGTTCCTCGCTCTCTCGCAGCGCCACCTGCGCCTGCTTGATCGCGGTAATGTCCATGATGGCCGCCGAGACGCCGACAATCTCGCCCGCCTCGTCCCGCGCCGGCTCATACGAGAGCAGGATCGTCGTGCCGGGGTTCGGCACATCGTCCGGCTTGGTCACCTCCACGCCGGTAATGGACTCGCCCTGCAGCGCGCGCCGGATCAGCGGCTCCACCTGGGGAAAGAACCCCGGAATGATCTCGCCCACCGAGCGGCCCAGGTGTTCGATCATCGGCCGGCCATTCATGTTCGCCAGCCGCCGGTTCAGTTGCACGTAGCGCATGTTGCGGTCGAGAAACGCGAGGCCCACCGGCGCTCCGTCGTACACGGCCTGCAGTTGCGCCAGCCGCTGCGAAGGCAGCCACTCCAGTCCGCCGGAGGACTTCACCTCCGCGGGCATCCCCGGCACAATCCGCGGCTCGGTTCTGGAGACCGCCTGCGCCAGGTCTTCGGCAGGCATGGGCCTGCCCAGCAGCCAGCCCTGTCCCAGCTCGCAGCCCATCCAGCGCAGCATCTCCATCTGCTCGCTGTTCTCCACGCCCTCGGCAATGGTGCCCATGTCTAGGCTCAGCCCAAGGCCCACCACCGCGGCCACAATCTTGCGGCTGTCCCGCCGCTCCGTCATGGAGCCCACAAAGCTGCGGTCCACCTTCAGCTTGTCGAAGGGCAGCGACTGCAGTTGCGCCAGGCTCGAGTAGCCGGTGCCGAAGTCGTCCAGCGCAAGATCGCAGCCCATCTCCTTGAGCGCCGCCACCGTGCGCCGGGCCCGATCCAGATCATGGGTCAGCGCGCTCTCCGTAATCTCCACCGTGAGCCGCTGCGGCGCAAAGCCGCATTGCGCGGCCAGGGACTCGATCTGCTCGGGCAGGCTCAGGTCGTAGAGCTGTACCGGAGAGATGTTCACCGAGAGCATGGCGAAGTCGGGCAGGTCGCGCACAGCGCAAAAGGCCTGCCACAGCAGAGAGCGGGTCAGCAGCCCAACCCACCCGTCCCGCTCCGCCACGGGAATGAACTCGCCCGGAGGAATCCACCCATGCTGGGGATGCTGCCACCGCGCCAGCAGCTCGAAGCCGCGCAGCTCGCCCGTGCGCAGGTTCACAATGGGCTGGAAATACGGAATGAACTCCCCGCGATCAAGAGCCTCGTCGACCTGCTGTCGCTCGAATACCATGGCTGCTCACCGCGGGTTGAGGTGAGTCGGATTATACGCTCAAGCCAAATGAAGCGGCATCCATCTCTTTCGCGCATGTACCTGCCGCGGGAACACGCCGCGCGATTCAGCGCGCATGCACCCCGATCATGCGTTACATATTCCAGGACCTCATCCACTCCGCCACCGCCGTCCATGCCGCCGTCTGCCCCAGCGGCACGCGCACATCCTGCACCACTATCAGCAGCAGGCTGCCCCACACCGTCACCGGGTGCAAACGTCTGCGCGTGACCAGGTCGTAGGCCGCCAGCAGCAGCAGAAACACCCAGCTCAGGTTGGCGTACTGCTCCATCGAGCCCATATATCGGTGCGTCACCGGCACCAGCACGCCGAACAGCGGATCGACCATGGCCAGCAGGATAAGCCGCTTGTGCGCCTCGCGGTCCGCGCGCTTCCAGTAGGCCAGCCCGGCGAAGAACGCGAACATCGTGATCTGCAGAAAAGGCACAATCGCGCGGTGCAGCGCCTCCGGCTCGCGGGCCAGCATGTCCGCTGTCGCCAGCATGCCCATCACCAGCATCAGCCCGGCCAACGCCATGCCTGCCGTGCCCAGCGCGCGATGCCACCGGTAGTTACGGAACCAGCCCAGCACTGCCTGCGCCAGCAGCACCAGCATCCAGCTCGCCACCACGGCCACGTGCACATGGATCACTGCGCTCTTGAAATCCGGCGGATGGTAAAAACCCACCAGAAAGAACCGCGGGCTCTCCACATACGCGATGGCTGCGAACATCAGCAGCACCACCGCTAGAAAGAACCACCGCCCCTTCGCCGCCGGCGCTTTCCCGGCCGGAACAACAGGCAGGACATCGCTCATCGATGCACCTCTCTGGACTTGTCTACGGACTCGTCCAAGGGCTCGCCGCGCGGGGGTCGCGGTCACGAGCCGGAGCCATCATACATAAATCCTTACGCTTTGCACAATCGTTTGAGCAAAGAGCTATATGAAGTTTTCACTTTTGCCGCCGCTCAACCTTCAGAAAGGAATTTTTTTCGCCGTGCTCAGTGCCCTGGCATCATGCCCCACAGCATCACGCCGGTCATGCCAATCACGATCACGCTCGTGGACCAGGCAATCACGTTCCACAGCCGCGAGTTCTTGTGGTCGCCCATCAGGTCCCTGCGATTGATCAGCAGCAGCATCAGGATGATGACCACCGGCAGCAGCACGCCATTCAGTACCTGCGACAGAATCGCCACATTGATCAGTTGCGAATCCGGCAGCACCAGCACCGTGACCGCGCCGCCCACCACCAGCAGCGTATAGAGCCAGTAGAAGAACGGCGCTTCCTTCACCGTCTTGTCCACGCCGGACTCCAGCCCCAGGCCCTCGCATACCGTATAGGCCGTCGAGAGCGGCAGAATCGACGCCGCGAACAGCGACGCATTGAACAGCCCGAAGGCGAACAGCACAAAGGCGAAGTCCCCGGCCACCGGGCGCATGGCCTCGGCCGCGTCGCTCGCCACCTTGATCGCGCCCATGCCGTGCACGTAGAGCGTGGCCGCGCAGGCCACCACGATGAACCACGCCACAATGTCGGTAAAGAAGCTGCCCACCACCACGTCGATGCGCGAGGCGGCGTAGTCCTTCACGCGAATCCCCTTCTCCACGATCGACGACTGCAGGTAGAACTGCATCCACGGCGCAATCGTGGTGCCCACGATGCCGATGGCCATGTAGATGTAGTCCTTGTTGCGCCACACGCTCTCCGGCGGCGGCTTGATGGTCGCGCGCAGGGCTTCGCTCCAGCTCGGCTGCGACAGCACGCCCGCGAAGATGTACGCGATATACACCAGCGACGCCAGAAGAAAGATCTTCTCCGTGCTCTTGTAGTCCCCGCGAAACACCAGCACCCACACCAGCGCCGCGCACACCGGCACGCTGATGAACTTGGCCACGTGAAACAGGTGCAGCGCGCCGGCGATGCCGATGAACTCCGTCACCACGTTGGTGTAGTTCACGATGACCAGCAGCACCATGAGCACAAACGTGAGCCGCAGCCCGAACTCCTCGCGGATCAGGTCGCTCAGCCCCTTGCCCGTCACCACGCCCATGCGCGCGCACATCTCCTGCGTCACAATCAGCGCCAGAGTGATGGGAATCATGGTCCACAGCAGGCTGTAGCCGTACTGCGCGCCTGCCTGGGAGTAGGTAAAGATGCCGCCGGAATCGTTATCCACGTTGGCGGTAATGAATCCGGGGCCGAGAACGGCCAAAAACAGCAGTATCCGGGTTCGCCAGCGCTTCCACATCCGTGCGGGTTCCTAAGGAGGGTTCATCTGCAATGTTCTTTTCGACCATAACAGGCCAAGGCATCGCAACGCGACCCCGGCAGCTTCTCTGCGCTCGAAGCTATGCGCGCCTTGAATCTGTCGGATTATATTGGTACATTGGTACACATGGCACACGAGAAAACCGGCCGCGAGCCCATTGAAGTTGAGCGCGTCCAGACCGGCGTCCGTCTTGAAAAACGCATGCTCAAGGTCCTCAAGGCCGTCGCCGAGCTCAAGGATATGACCCTCGGCGATCTGCTCGAGGGCATCGTTCTCCACGCCTTTGAAGGCAAAGCCGCCTTCGGCCCCCAGACCCTCAAGGAGATCGAGCAGTTCCGCGCCCTCTACGGCATGACCCTGCGCGCCTCCGACAGCCACCATCTCAGGGAGCGCAAACGATGAAAACCGCCATCCTCTTCTGCGCGCTGGCCGCGGGCGCAGCCGCGCAAACCGCCCCGGAGCCCCTCATGCATACCTCGACCACCTTCGAGCTCAACGTCGCCCTGCCTCTCGCCCAGGCCGTGCCGCTCTTCGGCCCCGAGGGCGAGCGCGCCTGGGCCGGCAAGCACTGGGACCCGCAGTTCCTCTGGCCCCAGCCCGCCCGCGATCAGCAAGGCGCGGTCTTCACCATCCATCACGGCCCCTTCACCGCCGTCTGGGTCAACACCGCCTTCGACGCCGCGGCCGGCCATCTGCAATACGTCTACGTCATCCCGGAGATCATGGCCACCACCATCGACCTGCATCTGCGCCCCGACGGCGCATCCACGCATGTCACCGTCACCTATACCCGCACCGCGCTCACACCGGAAGGCAACCAGCACGTCGCGGCCATGACTGAGGGCGACCGCACCGCCGGCTCCGACTGGCAGAAGGCTCTCGATACGCTACTCGCCTCGCGCCGCTGACCACGCATTGCCAAACTGCGCCAGCACCCTGAAAATGCTTGAGTGCCGCCGCCGCTCCTTTGCGGCGCTCTGGAGTCCGCATGTCCGACAGCGATCGCAAGCCCGCCGTTTCCACCCGCCGCCGCGTGCTCGGCGGTCTCGCCTCGGTCGCAGGAGCCTCCACGCTGCTGGCCGCCTCCACAGCGCCTGCGCAGCCGCCCGCGCCGCCAGAGGAAACGCCAACCCCTGAAGACCTCTTCGCTCCCGCGCGCCTGCGCAGCTACAAGGCGCGCCGCTCCTCGAGCTGGGATCGCTCCGGCGGCAACGCCGACGCCGTGCCCATCGAGCCCGGCAGGCAAGCCGTGCTCCTCGACGCAACCGGCTCCGGCGTCGTCACCCACATCTGGTTCACCATCGCCTCCGGCGATCCCATGCACCTCAAGAACCTCGTCCTCCGCGCCTGGTGGGACGGCGAAAGCACGCCCTCCATCGAAGTCCCCGTCGGCGACTTCTTCGGCCTCGGCCTCGGCGAGTACTTCACCTTCCAGTCCGCGCTCGTCGCCGTCGCGCCCATCAAGGCTCTCAACGCCTACTTCAAGATGCCCTTCGCCTCCGCCGCGCGCATCACCGTCACCAACGAGGGGCCCATCCGCACCGACAGCTTCTACTTCGCCATCGACTACATTGAGCTGCCCGCTCTGCCCGCCGGCCTCGGCCGCTTCCACGCGCAGTACCGCCAGGCCGCGCCCTGCAAGGGCACAACGAATGACTGGATGCACAACGGCGACCCCGCCGCCAACGATGCCAAAAACCTGAGCGGCGCGGAGAACTACGTCTTTCTTGAGGCAGCGGGTCGCGGCCACTTCCTCGGCGTCACCCACTCCGTGCTGCAGAATCAGGACGGCTGGTTCGGCGAAGGCGACGACATGATCTTCATCGACGGCGACACCGCACCCACCATCAACGGCACCGGCAGCGAGGACTATTACAACGGCGCATGGGACTTTGGCGGGCAGCCCTTCGGCTACGCCCACAACGGCGCGCCGTACATCGTCGATCCCGAGCGCATCGGCGGCCGCTACGGCCTCTACCGCTGGCACACGGAGAGCCCCATCGCCTTTGAAAGATCCATCCGCGTCACCATCGAGCACGGCCACGCCAACTGCCGGTCCGACAACTTCTACTCCACCGCCTACTGGTATCAGGCCGAGCCCCACGCCGCGTTCCCTGCCCTGCCCAAGGCCGAGGACCGCATCCCGCGCGTGATGGCCGTCGGTGGTCCCGGCGCGCAAAAATCCTGACGCAAAAACAGCCGGGCGGCGAAGCCACGCCTCGCCGCCCCATCCCAACCGCAAGAACCTCTACCCCAGTAGCCGCTCCACCACATCCGCCGCCGTATACGATCCCGTCTCCGGCCGCACGAACTGCGCAACGGTCTTCAGGTCGTTGCCCACCGTCACCAGCGCGGGCTCGGCTGTCCCGCCAGCCCGCGTCTGCGCATGCCCGATATTCGCCAGCAGCGCATTGCACAGGCATTTGCGGCCCTCCGTCGCCTCCGCGCCGCCGCCCTTGGCCGCATAGGTCGCCACCGGCTCGGCCGCGCAGCGGTACGCAATCTCCCCCTCCGCCGTCTCGTAGGGCTCGCGCAGATAGCCCAGGTCGCACACCCGCTTGCGCGCCTGATACACGCCCTCATCGGAGAGCGTGCCATGCAACTGCGCCACCTTGAACGGGAACCCCGTCGGCGAGGCCAGCGGATCGGTAAACACCTCGCCCTCGCCGCGCAGCGTCTGCGCCAGCAACGCCTTCTTCAGGTCGTGCCGCAGGCCGCTCTCCTCGCAAAACGCAAAGGCCGTGCCCACCTGCACTCCCGCCGCGCCCTGGCCCAACGCCTCACGCAGCTTCTCCGCGCAGCCATAGCCGCCCGCCATCCAGAACGGTACGCCCAGAGCGCGCAGCTCTTCCACGTTCACCTGATCGCGATGCCCATATACGGGCTCGCCCGCCTCGTTCAACTGCAGTCTGCCACGCGGCGGCGCATTGTGTCCGCCCGCCGTCGGGCTCTCGATCACCAGCCCGTCCACCGGCCCGTTGGCACGGCGCAGCATTGTGGCCGCCAGTGCGTTCGACGACACAATGGCCACGAACCGCGGCCGCTCCAGCTCCGGCAGCGGCCCTTCGGCAAACTCCGCCGGATCGAGCCGCATCATCGTGTCCTTCTCCGCCGCCTCTCCCGCCACGCTCAGCCGGTACTCCGCCGGCTTCCGCGCCGCCAGCGCATGCAGCACCCCCGGAATGTGCAGCGGAATGCCCGCGCCCATCAGCACGTAGCCCACGCCTGCCAGCATCGCCCCATAGATCGACGCCAGATGCGGAAGCTGCACCTTCTCCAGAAAATTCACGCCGACCTTGTTGAAGTGGCCCTCGCGCGCCAGAAACACCTCCACAAAATTCGCCACCATGCACAGCTCGATCAGCTTGCGCGGCTCCGTCCGCTGGTGCATCGGCAGCGCCGGATACGGCGTGCCCTGCGCCTTGCCTCCCGGCACAAAAAACTCGTCCCAGATGCGCCGCGCCATCCGCGGAAACGGAAACGCCTCCAGCCCGCGCCGCATGTGGCCGCCTTTGTCTCCATCTGCCAGCCGCCGCACAAACACCGCGTCCAGCGCCGTGCCCGACACCACGCCCAGTTGCCCCAGCCGCGACACGGCGTTCGCCAGCCGCCAGTTGGACACACCGACCCCCATGCCACCCTGGATGATCTTCGGAAGCATGTTGGGATTGTTTCCCGCGCGGCGGCCCATGCCGTGTGCGCTGTGTCACATAAGGTGCAACGCCGTCCCGTTACAGCTTTTCGCGCAGGAAGGCGATCACGTGGTCGGCCTGCACCACGCCCACCATCCGGTTCTGCGAGTCCACCACCGGCAGCGCGTGCAGGTTGTACTTGTCGAACATCTCCGCCAGCTCATTCTGGTGCATCTCCGCCGGGCAGCTCAGGAAGCGCGGCTCGGCCAGCACCGTCAGCCGCGTCTCCGGCTGCGCCATCACCATCCGCGCCAGCGGAATCGTGCCCTTCAGCACCTGCCTCTCGTCGAGCAGGTAAATCTCCGTCACGCTCTCCGGGTCGCCGTCGAAGGCGCGCAGCGCCTGCACCGCCTGCGCCACCGTCGCATGCTCGCCCACCGCCACAAAGTCCGTGGTCATGGCTCCCGCCGCCGACTTCTCGTCGAACTCGAGCAGCTCGGCCACTTCCTGCCGCTCCTCGGGCTCCATCTCTTCCAGAATCGCGTCGGACTGCTCCTCCGGCAGCTCGGCCAGCAGGTCGGCGGCCGCGCCGGGGTCCATCTCCTCCACGATGTCGGCAATCCGCTCCTCGTCCAGCTTTTCGAGCAGCGACTTCTGCAGCTTGGGATCGACCTCTTCCAGCGCCTCGGCGGCCACTTCCTCGTCCAGCGAGGTGAACACCGCGTCGCGCTCCGCCGGAGCCAGGTCCTCCAGAATCTCCGCCAGGTCCGAGGGGTGCATCTCGGCCAGCCGCTCGTGCTCGATGCGCAGCTTCACCCGCCGCGCCGGATCCACCTCGATCACATCCACGAAGGCCCACGGAATCCCGCGATCCTTGAACCGCCGCGAGAATGACTCCAGCGTGGCCTTGGGCAGCAGCCCTTTGAAGACCCGCCGCACCGCGCCCCGCAGCCCCACATCCACCTCGGCCACGCGCAGCAGGTGCACGCCGCCCTGTCCCATCCACTCCAGGTCGACATCGTTCACCCGCACCACCTTGCGGCCGTTGATGTCGATGATTTGCCGGTCGATCAGGTCCTGCTGCAGGAACAGGAAATTTCCCTCGTCCTTCAACGGCGCCAGGCTGTTGGCCGTGCGCAGCTCCAGCGTTCCCGCCGGAGTCTCCATCACGTCCTGCGCCGGCACCAGGAACAGCCCCGCCCGCGCCTTGAGCACCAGCCCGGCCACCTTGCCTGCGTCGTGGCCCGTGGCCACGGCAATGTCCTTGAGCTTGCCGCGCAGGTGTCCCTGCGGATCGGTGATGGGCGTGCCCAGCAGCGCCGTCAGGCTCACGCGGGTTGTGGTGCGGCCGTGCATGGGTTGAGTGTAGCCCGCCGGCGCCTTGCGCTGCCCCGCCGGGAATCGGAAATTCTCCTTTCCGAGCCAGTTTCTATACTGTCAAAGATTGACATGCCGGCCGGCCCGGCCTACGCTCTTTCATACGGAGCCTTCTATGGATCAGATGAACATCTCGATCACCGACCAGCTCGCCGGCTATGTGCGCGAGAAGGTCGCCAGCGGCCGCTACAACAACGCCAGCGAGGTTGTCCGCGAGGCGTTGCGCCGCATGGAGGACGAGGAGCGCCGCGCATCCCGGCTTGCCGCGCCCACGCTCGACGATGTGCTGGCCGACCTGACCGCCGCGCAGGTCGAAGGCATCCGGGCCCGCGTGCGCGCCGGCATCGGGGAAATCGAACGCGGAGAGGCAGCCGAATATGAGGGCCGCGCCGGGCTCGAACGGCTCGCCGCCGGCATCAAGGCCCGCGGACGCAAGCGTCTGCCGGGAGCGGGCGGCGTCTGATGCGCCTCCGCGTTGCGCGCTCCGCCGAGCGCGACCTGGACGAAATCTTCTTCTACTGGACCGAACGCGCCGGCATCGAGGCCGCGGACAAAATCCTCGACGCCATTCTTGATCGCTTCGCGCTTCTCGCCGAGTTTCCCGAGGCCGGACGCGCCTGTCCGGAGATCGCGCCCAAAGTCCGCTGCTTCCCTGCGGGCAATCACCTCATCTACTACCGCCGGGCGCGGCGCGGCCTTGAAATCCTGCATGTCTTCCATGGCGCGCGGCAGCAGGAGCGGGCCTTCAAAGGCCCGTCCGGGCGCTGAAGCCGACAGCCTGAAGACGGCCTGGTACCGTGAAAATTCCCGCCGCTTCTTGACACAAGCCGCGCCACCAACGAAACTGCCCGTAAAGATTCCTCCGGCGGTACGGCATGCGGCCTTCCTGTTCCGGCTGAGGGTGGAGAGCGGTCCTTTGGACAAACCACACGCAGGAAAACTGAGCTTCGCCCTCGGTTCAACCATGGAGAGCGTCAGCGAAATTGAGGCCGCGGCGGAGAAGCTGGCCACCGAGGCCGGCCTGGACGAAGACGAGCTCTTCCGCTTCACCATGGCCATCCGCGAGGCTGCCGTCAACGCCGTGCTTCACGGCAACGACTACGATCCCGCCAAGCACGTCACCGCCAGCTTTGAGAACAACGGCAAGTCCCTGGTCATCACCATCGCCGACGAGGGCAAGGGGCTGGACCCCGAAACCCTGCCCGACCCCCTCGCGCCCGAAAACCTGCTGCGCGGCACCGGCCGGGGCATCTTCCTCATCCGCTCCTTTATGGATGAGGTACACTTTCGTCAACTTCACCCCGGAACCGAGCTGACCCTCGTCAAGCACCTGGCTCCGGCACAGGAAAAGAGCTGACCCTGTCTGCGCTGCGCCGTTCCAATGCGCGCCTCAGGCTTCCATCCACTCCACCGGCGCTTGCAAAAGGTGCTATAACCGTAATTACCCGATTCAAGGAGGATTTTCCGTGGCACTAACGATTGCTTCCCGTGAAGTGGATGGTGTGACCGTAGTCGACCTCAGCGGCCGGATCACTCTCGGCGAAGGCAGTGTCCAGTTGCGCGAGGCCATTCGCGATCTCATCGGCAAGGGCCAGAAGAACATTCTGCTCAACCTCGGCGACGTGAACTACATCGACAGCTCGGGCCTGGGCGAGCTTGTCAGCGCCTTCACCACATCCAAGAACCAGGGTGCTTCCCTCAAGCTGCTCAGCCTCACCAAGAAGGTGAAGGATGTCCTGCAGCTCACCAAGCTCTACACCGTCTTCGACATCTACGACGACGAAGCCAGCGCCATCGCCTCCTTCAAATAGCCCGCGGCCAGCGCTCGCAGAATCAAAAGGCCATCCCGCAATGGGATGGCCTTTTTGTCTCCGCCAAAAAGTTGGCGGGGCGCGAAGCGCGTCTGCCCCACCGCAGGGGGTCTAGAACTTCACCGCCGGCACCTGCTGCGCCGCAGGGCTTGCCGTAAAGTACGCCGTGTTCTGCTTGAACCCCGCAATCCCCGCCCAGATGCTGTTCGGGAACTGCAGCACATAGGTGTTGTAGCTCTGCAGCGCGTCGTTATACCGCTTGCGCGCCACGCTGATGCGGTTCTCCGTCCCCGCCAGCTCGTCCTGCAGCCGCATGAACTGGTCGCTCGACCGCAGTTGCGGATAGTTCTCCGTCAGCGCCAGCAACCGCCCGAACGCCGAGTCCAGCGTGCCGTTGGCCTTGATCTTCGCCTCCGGCCCCTGCGCGTTCAGCAGCCCCGCCCGTGCGTTGGCAATATCAGCAAACACGCTGTTCTCTTCCTTCGTAAAGCCCTTCACGGTCTCCACCAGGTTCGGAATCAGGTCCGCACGCCGCTGCATCTGCACGTCCACCTCGCTCCAGGCCGACTTCACGCCCTGGTCCAGGCTCACCATCTGGTTTTTCGCGCTCACGTAGCTGCCAAACACCATCAGCGCCGCCAGCACCAGAACACCCACCACACCCAGGACTACCCAAAGTGCCTTCATATGCTTTCGTCTCTCCTCCGGCCCGTTCCCAGGCCACCAACCTTATTCCCTATTCCCTGATCCCTATTCCCTGTTCCCTGCCTTACCAGCTTCCCCCGGCTCCGCCGCCGCCAAAGCTTCCCCCGCCAAAGCCCCCAAAACCTCCGCCACCGCCTCCGCTGCCCCCGCCAAAGCCGCCGCCGCCAAAACCACCACCACCCCAGCCGCCGCCGCCCCAGCCGCCCCCGCGGAACCCGCCGGTAAACAGCCCCAGGAAAAACAGCAGCCGCAGCAGCCCAAACCCGCCGCCAAACAGCAGGATCAGCAAAAAGATCACCAGCGGCCCCGCGGCCCCGCCCTGCCGGGGAACCGCCTGCTGCGCCGCCGCCGGCTCATCCGTCAGCGTCACTCCGGCGTCGTCGGCAATCACCTTGCCCACCTGGCCCACCGCCAGCAGCACCGCGCTGTCGTAGTCTTTGGCGCGCAGGTAGGGCACCATCGCCCGCCCAATATCGCCCAGCTTGGCGTCGTTCAGAATCCCCTCAAGCCCGTATCCCACCTCGATGCGCCGTTGCCGGTCGTCCACCGCCAGCAGAATCAGCACTCCGCGGTCCGAGCCCTTCCGCCCCATCTTCCACTGGTCTTCCAGCTCGTTGGCCCAGTCCGCCGCGTCGTCGCCGTCCAGCGACTTCACCGTCACCACCGCCACCTGCGCATTGGCCTTCGTGTGGTCCAGTTGCGCGCAAATGTTGTCGATCTGCGCCACCGCCTCGGGCGAAAGCACATGCGCAAAGTCACTGACGTAGTCCGTGGGCTTGGGCAGGTCCTTCGGCTGCTCGGCCAGCACAGCCGCCGCCGGGACAAGAAAAAGAACAAGGGCAGCCAGCACACCCCACCGGCCCATCCCCCGTGCAAAGCGAGAAAAGTTCATCGCTCTCTATTCTACGAGTTCAGCGGCCTAATGGTTCCAGAAGACCGTTAGGCCATAATGAGCCACTGTCGATAAGTGCAAGTATCAGAGCAGAAAGCTGTCAACTGCATACGTCTACTGCGGGTAATCACTGAATGTTGAGTAGTCAATAGTGATTTCTTCCCCCACTGAAATATCACGGATCGCGAAGAAAACATAATTCTCATCACTACGAGCATTTGGCCGTTTTGATTCATTCAGAAACCAAGCAGGCGTTAGCCTATTAAACGAAGTGGGACAACCGTAGAATTCGCCATCAATTACCGCAAAATCGTCATAGAGCCTCCGGATCGGACCATCCTTTGGAATTGAAGTCTTTCGAATCCACATCACCTCTTCATTCTCACCTGCAAATATCTGTTTGCCCTTAGGAATGCGCTTAATCGCGAAGACACCTACGCCAGACCTATGCAGCTTTGAAGGTTTTATACGAACAAATACGTCGGTATGAGGAGCCTTGTCTACTGAATCACGATAGCTGGTCGACAAAGCCCTGCCAAGGCCTTCGAGATCGGGAAAAATTGTCGTATCGTCGATACCAATTTGCTCTAAAGAACGACGAATATTCTTAACAGAACGCCCAGGAAGTATGACCTTCTTAAGGCATGCATCTCGCCCACGAACAAACTTGCGAAAACCATGCAACGCACTACCGTGAACTGTGAAGCATGCTTTTTGACTGCTGATACGTCGAGCGATGTGCGTTGGAAAGATAGCAATTGGACCTTCTGGAAGCTTCGCCTTCGACCATCGTTCTGGAAGCCATGGAGCAACTCGCCTAGAGTCGCTCTTGCTCACCCCCTGAGCGCTTGGAGAAACGACTTCATTCTTCCTTGCAACTCTGCGATTTAGCTCATACGGATCGAGCATCCACACCGCTGAATCATAATGGCCCGGATTATCTCGAACAGCAAAGTAAAGGGCAATCACTGGACTCTCAGTCCAATCCAAGAGTCTTGTCGGCGCACCATAGTGTTGCATTAGAAAATAGAGATCCCAATCGTTCACGGGAAGTGGTTCAAACCTACTTAATGCAGGAGCACGTGTCGCGAATTCCTCACGAATATCGTCTTCTGTCTCTCGGTCAAATCTACCAATCCTGACAAGTGACGGGATGAGTTCCCAGTTCTTTCTCTGTTGACCACGGAACCATGGTCTGCAGACATCATCGGGATCGAATTCCCAGGCGACACGCATCGACTCCACAAGATCATTGAATTCCTGCAAAGTCGAAACCACTGGCTCAGCTTTCATTTTCGGCCTTTTATCCGCCATATCATCTCCCAGAAAGGCAGCTATCCTACTCGACTCTCAATCGCGCGAATATAGACATGATGTATTAATTCAATGGAAGAATAAATCTGGCGGGTGACCCATGTCCCAATCTCCGTTCCCGTGCAATCATGGGTGCCCCGGGTCCGTGTGTTCGGACCCGGGAAATGTGGCATCCTACGGGATAAAAGCGCCATTCCTCAGAAAGAGTTCCAATGCCCAACCCCACACCCGCCCAACTCCTCGCCCTCGCCGCATCCTGCGCCCTGCTGCCCACGGCCTGCACCCACACAGCCTCGACCACCACCCCCGAGGCCCGCGCTGCCCAGAACCAGAGTGACCAGCAAGCCGTGCAGGCCATCCGCGACACCGAGGCCGCATGGGTCAAGGCCTTCGCCACCAAAATCCCCGAGAAGGCCGCCGCCTTCTACGCCGACGACGCCGCCTCCATGCTCCCCGATACGCCCCTGATGACCGGCAAGCAGGCCATCCTCGCCGGCATGCGCCCCGAGCTGGGCGACCCCAACTTCTCCCTCACCTTCGCGCCCACCAAAATCCACATCGCCGGCTCCGGCGACATCGCCTACACCCAGGGCCGCTTCCGCTACACCACCACCGACCCCAAAACCCACCGGGTCGTCGGCCAGTGGGGCAACTACGTCGAGGTCTACAAGAAGCAGCCCGACGGCTCCTGGAAAGTCGAAGAAGACATCGCCACCGAGGAGACGCCCCTGCGCGTCCTCAAGCCCGGCGAGTAGCGGTGCGAGTCGTGGGTGCCCCCGGCCCCTCGCCTTTGGGGACCGGGGATTGAAGCATCACAATCCTGTCAAGCCATCCATTCTCTAACTCGCTTGAAACCCGGCACATCCCGTTGCGCGGAATTTCCGCCCGCCGGCGTAGAATCAATCCTGTTCGCGCTCTGAAACGTCTCCAGCGATGCGCAGCACACAGCCTATTCGCTAAATCTTCGCCTTTTAGCGCGCCCAAAACAATGATTCGTTGATTCTAAATAACTTATAGAGGTCGAAACACCCCCCACCCCCCTCCAAACTCCGTCGTGTCTTCGCCTTTTTCGGTCGCGTCCGGTCAGGCTTTTACACTGAAGAAGCCATGACCGACCTTCTTCCTCCCATCGCCAAAAAGATTCACACCGAAACCAAACTCCACGGCCACACCCTCGTCGACGACTACGCCTGGCTCCGGGAAAAAGAAAATCCCGAGGTCGTCGCCTACCTCGAAGCCGAGAACGCCTACGCCGAGGCCCAGACCGCCGCGCTCGCCCCGCTCCGCGACCAGCTCTACGCCGAGATGCTCAGCCACATCAAGCAGACCGACGTGTCCGTTCCCTACCGCGACGGCGCGTACTGGTACTACTCCCGCACCGAGGAGGGCCTGCAGTACGCCATCCACTGCCGCAAGCCCGTGAGCGAAAAAAGCGCCGCCGCCGGACCCGATACCGGGCCCGACGCCGACGCTCCCGAGGAGATCGTTCTCGATGGCAACCAGCTTGCGCAGGGCCACGCCTTCTTCGCCCTCGGCGCCATGGAGATCAGCGATGATGGCCGCTGGCTCGCCTACTCCACCGACACCACCGGCTTCCGCCAGTACACGCTGCACATCAGGGACCTCGCCACTGGCGAAACCCTGCCGGAGTCCGTCGAGCGCGCCGGCTCCGTCGTCTGGGCCGCGGACAATCGAACGCTCTTCTACACCGTCGAGGACGAGGAGCAGAAGCGCCAGTTCCAGCTCTTCCGCGCCGTCAATGGCCTGTTCTCCCAGGCCGTGCTCGTCTATCAGGACGACGACGAGCGCTTCAACGTCGCCGCCGGCCGCACCCGCGACGGCAAATACATCGTGATGGAGTCGGCCAGCCACATCACTACCGAGTGCTGGTTCCTCGACGCGCATCAACCCGAGGGCAACTTCACGCTCGTCGCCCCGCGCGAAGACGGCCACGAGTACACCATCGACCATCGCAACGGCTGCCTCTTCATCCGCACCAACGACAAGGGCCGCAACTACCGCCTCGTCACCGCGCCCGTCGCCACGCCCGGCCGCGACCACTGGACCGAGCTGATCCCGCACCGCGACAGCGTCGCGCTTGAAGATGTCGATCTCTTCGCGGATTTCTTCTTCGCCGTCGACCGCGAAGACGGCCTGCCCCGCCTGCGCCTCTGGCAGTTTTCCGGTTCCGGCCCCGCCGCCGTGCAAACCCGCGAAATCGCCTTCCCCGAACCGGCCTACACCGCGCACCCGCACACCAACCGCATCTTCGAGACCACCACCTACCGCTACAGCTATCAATCGCTCGTCACACCCAACTCCATCTTCGAGTACGGCATCGCCACCGGCGCGTCAAAGCTGCTCAAGCAGGTTGAGGTCCCCGGCGGCTTCGATCGCACCCTCTACGCCAGCGAGCGCATCCACGCCACCGCATCGGACGGCACACAGGTGCCCGTCTCGCTCGTCTATCGCAAAGATATGCGCAAGGACGCGCGCCAGCCCGGCAAAAATCCCCTCTATGTGTATGGATACGGCTCCTACGGCTATGCGCTGCCCGTCGGCTTCAACTCCAACCGCCTCAGCCTGCTCGACCGCGGCATCGTCCTGGCTTACGCGCACATCCGCGGCGGCGGCGACCTGGGCGAAACCTGGCACGATGCCGGCAAGATGCTCGTCAAGCGCAACACCTTCACCGACTTCATCGCCTGCGTCGAGCACCTTACGCAGCACGGCTACGGCGACCCTGCGCGCGTCGCCATCGAGGGAGGCTCAGCCGGCGGCCTGCTCATGGGCGCCGTCACCAACCTGCGCCCCGATCTCTTCCGCGCCGTGCTCTCCCACGTTCCCTTCGTCGACGTGATGAACACCATGCTCGATGCCTCGCTGCCGCTCACCGTTCCCGAGTATGAAGAATGGGGCAACCCCAACGAAGAACCTTACTTCACCTACATGCTGAGTTACTCGCCGTATGACAATCTCAGGCCTGCGAGTTATCCGGCCATCCTCGTCAAGACATCGCTCTATGACAGCCAGGTGATGTACTGGGAACCCGCGAAATACGTGGCAAAACTGCGCACCCTCAAGCAGGACACGCATCCGCTCCTGCTCGTCACCAATATGCAGGCCGGTCACGGCGGCGCCAGCGGCCGCTACGACTACCTCAAGGAAATAGCCTTCGACTACGCCTTCATCCTGCGGGAACTTGGTATTGTCTAAGTTATCCTGTAACTCACAGCTCTATGCTCTGAGTCGCGACGCATGCGCCCACAGTCCAAGCCCCGGATTGGCGATGAAAAAAAATCCCTCGCCATCCACAATGTTCGGTCCGTGGCTCAGCTTCTCCGGGTCGTACTTCTTCAGCATCGAACCCAGCTCTGCAAAGCCAAAGCCCACGCCTTCGACCTCCTCGCGGCTCAATTGCCCAGGGCACCACGTAATCCGGAACCGGCCTTCGGACGAGCCATGAATCAGATGCGCCGCCGCGCTCAGGTCCGCGGCTAAATCCGCATTCTTCTCCACGGCATCCAGCGTCGCCGGCGTGCCACGATACCCGTACTTCCTGATCAGCGCGTCAATCGTCTTGTCCTCGCCAAACTCCTTCACGCCGGGAGCCAGCACTATCAGTTCTGCATCGTCAGCCAGCGCCATGCGGGTTCGGTACACCGCCTTGTTGCCCAGCCAAGTCGAATGAAACTCATGCGGATCGAGATACACCACGGCCTTCCGGATCGGCTCAGCCACCATCTCGAAGTTCACCTTGAGGCTCAGCTCCGCCGCGCGATGGAAGCACTCCACATCGTCGCCCACAAACAGTCCGCGCACGGCAAGGCCGCCGTCCGCCCTGCGGCCAACCACGGTCAGCACGTACACAATCGGCAGTCCGCCCAGAAATTTATCCGCGGCATAGTTCAGCACCGCGCGCACCGGGTTCTCCGCGCGGCCCATGATGCGCTCCATGCCGTACACCGCGCCGAGATAATGGCTGCGATTGATGCCCTCGCGCCCGCCCGTGCCCACCAGAATGTTCTTGGTGTAGTTGGCCATGCCGATCACTTCATGCGGCACCACCTGGCCGATGGAAAGAATCAGGTCGAAGCCGCCCTCGACCAGCAGCCGGTTCACCTGCGCCGGCCACGCAAAGTTCAGCTTTCCCTCGCTCTGCTCGCGGATGAACTCCGGCGGCACCTCGCCCAGCGTCATCACATCCGTGCGCCAGTTGTGGTCGCGAACCAGTCCCTGCGGCACCGCGCCAAACATCTTCGCAATCTGCTCGGGCCGCATGGGCGCATGCGTGCCCAGCGCGGGCAGCAGCGCCTGCAGCCTGTCGCCGTAAAACTGCCAGGCAAACTCCGTCAGCAGCCCGGCCTGCGAGTGGAAGCGCGTGATGTCCGGCGGCACCGCCAGCACGCGGATGCGCTGCCCGAGCTTCGTAAGGCTCTCCGCCAGCAGATCGTGCAACTCTCCGGCGGAGAGCTCGGTCTCCGGGCTGCCCGTGGCGCAATACAAACTCATGCATCCACTTTACTCTGCGGCCGCGGCCTACATCTGGTCGCCGAGAGTTGCCAGCCGCTCGGTAAAACGTGCATACAGCGTCTCGCGCATCGCTGCGGCCTGCTTGCGCTGCGTGGGCGTCAGCACCTGATCGATCTCCGCGCGAATCTTCTCGCGCTCCACCATCGCGTCCTCAAGCGTGGACTCATGCTGCTGCGCGAAGGTGCGCACCGTTGCCTCATCGTAGGGCTGCGCTTCGAGCTGCGCGCGCTCCTGATGCACGCGTGTGGCAAGCTCCTGAATCGCCGGCCGCTCCGTCCGCAGAATCGTCCTGATCTGCTCAATCTGCTCGTCGCTCAGGTTCAGTTGCCGTTCGACGCGGCGCACCATCATGCCGCTGGCGCGCTGCGCAAACCAGCCATCCTCCTGCTGCAGCGCAGCCGCGGATGCCACAAGCCCGGCGCTCAGCACTGTCGCCGCGCCAACAATCATCCAGGTCTTCTTCATGGTTCCCTCCATCGGCGGCCTCGCCGTGCCTGCCGCTCGTATGGTGGTAACACCGGGCCGCACGCCGCGATGTCAGGAAGTGTCCAATCCGGCGCAACCTTACACTTCCCGACAATTCTTCCTGGCTCCGCACTCTGGCGGCGCGCCTGCTGTCAGCCTAAGATTGTGTGCAGAGGTCCACGCATCGTGACACGAGCCACCGAGGAAACGCCCGAGTCGAGCGCATCGGCATCTGCGCCCACGCGCGATGTGCTAACGCGCGTCCTGCTCGTCGACGACGACACCGGGCTGTGTGCCTCGCTCGAGCGGCTGCTGCGTCTTGAAGGCTTCGCGGTCGACCTGGCGCACACGGAGCCCGATGGCGTAGCGCGCACGCTTACGGGCGATTACGCTCTCGTGGTGCTCGATGTGATGCTGCCCGGCGGCGACGGCCGTCTTGCCCTGCGCAAGATTCGCGCGCAGTCCGATGTGCCCGTCATCATGCTCACCGCGCGAGGCGACGAGTCTGACCGCATCGCCGGCCTGGAAGCCGGCGCAGACGATTACCTGCCCAAGCCCTTCAACGCGCGCGAGCTTGTGGCCCGCATGCGCGCCGTGCTAAAGCGCCGCCTGCCACAGCCGCCGCAGCCTGCCATCGTCGCCATCGGCGACCTCGCCATTCATCCGCTCACGCGGCGCGTGCTCAAAGAGGAAGCCGAAGTCGCGCTCACCGGCGCCGAGTTCGATATTCTCCTGCTTCTGGTCAAGGCCGCGGGCAAAGTGGTCTCGCGCGATGAGATTGCCGAGGTCTGCCTCGGCCGCCCTGTCGGCCCTTTCGACCGCAGTGTCGACAACCACATCAGCAACCTGCGCAAAAAGCTCGGCCTCTGCCATGGAGAAACCGAACGCATCCGCAGCGCGCGCGGCGCGGGTTACATCTACACAGGCCAGCCAGACGCGCTATGAACGTCTTCCGCACGCTCTACGTCAAAATCTTCGGCTGGTTCTGGCTCACGCTCACCGCGGGCTCGCTCATCATCGTTCTGCTCACCTTTGCCACGGGCACGCAACTGCTGGGCCGCCGCTGGATGCGGCTCACACAGGATCTCTACGCGCAATCTGCGGTCGACTTCTACGAGAGCGGCGGCAGGCCCGCGCTGGAGCACTACCTCGAAACCCTGCGCGCCGGCTCCGGCATGCAGGCCTGCCTGCTGGATGGCGCAAATCAGCAGGTGCTGGGCGGCACGCTTCCCCTGCATGTGAACCGCGTGCTCGAACGCAGCCTCGAGACCGGCATGTCCAGCTTCCGGCTCGGCCTGGTGTGGACGGCGGCAACGCCGCTGCAGTCCGGCGCGCGGTCTTACATCTTTCTTGTCGAGGTGCGACCGCTGCGCGGCTTTCTGGATGGGCGCACCTTTACCATGCCGCTGCTGGGCCGTCTCGCGCTGGCGCTTGTTGTCGCGGGCATCGGCTGCTTCTTTCTCACGCGGCATATTGTCGCGCCGGTGCGCGCGTTGCAAACGGCCGCGCTGCAGCTTGCCTCTGGAAACCTCGGCAGCCGCGTGCTTCCGGCCATCGGCCCGCGCGAGGATGAGCTTGCCGACACCGCGCGCGCCTTCGATCAGATGGCCGACCGCATCCAGGTGCTCATCCAGCGCCGCCAGGAGTTGCTGGCCGACATCTCGCACGAGCTGCGCTCGCCGCTCACGCGCCTCTCCGTCTCGCTGGAGCTTTTGCGCCGCGGCGAGAGCGATGTGCTCGACAAGATGGAGGCCGACATCGGGCAGATGAATACGATGATCGGCCAGATACTCATGCTCACGCGGCTCGATCTGCAGCCCTCGCAGATTGCATCCGCGCCGGTCGATCTGGTCCCCATTGTGAAGGCCATCGCCAGCGACGCCGAGTTCGAGATGCAGGGCGAGGACAAGCGCGTGATTATCGCCGCGCCTGCAAGCTGCATCGTGCGCGGCGATGCCAAGCTGCTGCATAGCTGCATTGAGAACGTGGTGCGCAACGCCGTGCGCTACACAGAGCCGGGAGGCGCGGTCACCATGACTCTACGTGCAATCGCGCACGCCGCACATCCGCCGCAGTGCGAGGTGCTGATCGAAGATGAGGGGCCGGGCGTGCCGCCGTCTGCGCTGCCCTTTCTCTTTCAGCCCTTCTATCGGGTATCGGAATCGCGTGACCTGCGCGAAGGCGGCACCGGCCTCGGTCTCTCCATCTCGCACAAGATCGCCGAGCTGCATCGCGGCAGCATCGCCGCGGCCAATCGCAGCGATCGCAGCGGCCTTGCGGTGCGCCTTGTGCTGCCCTCCGCATAGCACCGTTCCCGCAGGACACTTCCTTACAATTCCGCCCGCAACAACCGGCTCGCAACGCGGTTCAATAGGACTGTCGGCACGGTTTGCACTGGCCGAGACACGATCCGCAAGGAGAACCCCATGCACTCGAAAGCCCTTCTCTCGACTGTGGCCACCCTCGCGCTGGGCGCTGCCACCGCTGTTGCTCAATCCACGCACACCGGCACCACCACTGGTCCCAACGGCAACACCACAACCCGCACCGCGACCCACAGCGGCACGGGCCAAACCAACGTGAGCGTCACCGGGCCCAACGGCCAGACGGCGACTCGCTCCACCACGCACTACGCCGGTGGCAACACTTCCACCGTGACCGGGCCGAACGGCGAGTCCGCGACGCGCACGGTGGCCGGGCGCGGCACCGGCAACGTAACCGCAACAACCACCGGTCCGAATGGGCAGACGATGACGCGCAACACAACGCGCACACCAGGCAATGTGTCCAGCACAGTCACCGGGCCAAACGGGCAGACGGCCAGCCGCACCGTGACCGGACGCGGCACGGGCAACGTGACCGCTACAACCACTGGCCCCAACGGAGGCACAACCACGCGCAATACGCAGCGCTATCCGGGCGGCAGTTCCAGCACCATCACCGGACCGAATGGATACTCGGGCTCACGCACGGTGACCGGACGCGGCACTGGCGCGGCCACCATCACGCGCTCCGGCCCTCGCGGCACCGTTGTTCGCCGCCGCTAACGCAATGCTTCTCGATGCGCGGCAGCCAGAGATGACTGCCGCGTCTCTCCGTACAATCGAACTGCACGCAGAATGAAGGAAACACTTATGAAGAAGTCTTTTTCTCTCGCGCTCTACGCGCTGGCTCTCATGCCGCTCACGCTTGGCGCCGCGTACACTCTGCACGCGCAGGATGCAGCCCAGGACGCGGCCCAGAATGCATCTCAGGATGCAGCGCCGGCCGCGGCTGCCCCCGACACATCCGCGCCCGAAAAAGTCGTAAACATGCTCAGCGCCAAACTCGCTCTCACCGGCGACCAGAAGACACAGATCACGCCGATCATCGCCAACCGTCAGGCGCAGTTGAAAGCGCTCCGCGACAACACCTCGATGCGCCGCTTCCAGCGGGCGCGCGCGGCCAGAAAAATCTTTGAGGACAGCGACAAGAAGATCAACGCTATCCTCACGCCGGACCAGCAGAAGACCTACGCCGCGCTTGAGCAGCAGATGCGCGAACAGATGCGCCAGCGCATGCAGCAGCAAAACCCCAACTAACGTTGGTCTCTTTCGGAGAAAACCCATGCACCTCTCGATCCGCGCCTCGCTTCTCGCATGTGTTCTCAGTGCCGCGGCCCTGCCGCTCACCGCGCAGCAGCATTTCGATGTGCCGCGCTCCGACGGCCGCACCACGCCGCTTGAGGTCTATGCCGCGGAGGGCGCGGGCCAGGGCTGCGCGCCGCTCGCGGTCATCTCGCATGGCGCGGGCGGATCGGAGAACGGCTATCGCTACCTTGCCGAGGCGATGTCGCATATGGGCTACACCACGATCGTCATGGGCCATCGCGAGAGCGGCCTGGCTGCGCTGCGTGCGGATATGCGCGCCGACGGCTTCATGCGAGGCCTCGTCGCGCTGGTGACGGACACAAACGCGGAGCAGGCGCGCCTGCTCGACGTGGGCGCGGCGCTGGCATGGACCGATAAGCAATGCCAGGCGCCCTTTCGCGTGCTGCTGGGCCACTCCATGGGCGGCGAGACAGTGATGCTCGAGTCCGGCGCGAAGAACATCATCCACGTCACCGATCCGCCCGCCGGGCAGGACCGCTTCGACGCCTACGTGGCACTTTCTCCGGAAGGACCCGGCGCGATCTTTCCTGAGGGCGCATGGAGCGGCATCCGCAAGCCGATGCTTATCCTCACCGGCACGCGCGACCAGTCTCTGCAGGGCGGCCCGCAGGCGCGGCAGGTACCGTGGCACAGCCTGCCCGGCCGCGCCGACCACTGCCAGTGGATGGGCGTGATTCGCGGCGCAACGCATATGAACTTTGCCGGCAACGGCGTGGGCAAGGAGCAGGTCGAGCCGCTCGTCACGCAGACCATCGCCGAGTTCCTGAGCGGCGTAAGCCAGGGCCACGCCTGCGTCGCGCCAGCCTCCACCGCGGAGATGACGCTCTCGGCAAAATAGCTGCCTGCGCCCTGTATAGTAGCCAGCATGAAGCGCACAGCCTTGGCCGTTCTTCTGTTCTGCTCCGTTGCCACTGCCGCACAAACCTTCACTGTCACCTTTCCCAGGGAGCGCAGCAGCAAGCCGCTGGATGGCCGCCTGCTGTTGCTGCTTTCCACCGATCCCAGCGACGAGCCGCGCAACCAGATCAACGACACGCCGCGCTCGCAGATCGTTTTCGGCATCACGATGGATGGCTGGAAGCCGGGCGAGCCCGCGACATTCAACGACACGGCCTGGGGCTATCCCGTGCACAGCCTCAGAGACCTGCCGCCCGGCGAGTACTACGTGCAGGCGCTGCTGAATAAGTACGAGACCTTCCACCGCAGCGACGGCAAGGTCATCAAGCTGCACATGGACCAGGGCGAGGGCCAGCACTGGAACATCTCGCCCGGCAACAT
>DASZRQ010000024.1:0-10303 GCA_035549115.1 Occallatibacter sp.
CGAGCAGACGTTCTACACGGCGCGCTACTCCTTCCAGGGCCAGATTGGATGCGCCAACTGCCATATCGACTCGACCTTCGACGGCCTGACATGGGACCTGGAGCCGGATGGATTTGGCCGCGACATTGTCGACAACCGCACCTTGGAGGATCTGCGCGGCACCGAGCCCTACAAATGGAACGGCGGCAATCCTGATCTGCCGACGGAGTGCGGCCCGCGCACGGAAAAATACTTCTGGCGCTCGGAGAACTACGATCCGCTCACGCTGTCCGACCTGGTGACGTATATACGCAGTCTGCCCGCGCGGCCCAATCGCTGGCGCTCCGCGAGCGGTGAGCTGACCCCGGCGCAGGAGCGCGGTAGAGCCATCTTCGAGCGCGCCACCGACAAATTCGGCAATCCGATCCCCGAAGCGAATCGCTGCTCGTATTGCCACAGCGGGCCCAAGGGCACCAGCCAGCGCTCCTTCGACGTGGGCACGAAGAAGGCCACCGATGATTCGGGCCTTCTGGACACGCCGCAGCTCACGAACATCGCGCTTACGGCTCCGTATCTGCACGATGGCTCTGCCGCGACGCTTGAAGAGATATGGACCGTCTTCAATCCGCACGACCAGCATGGCCGCACCAACGACCTGACCAAGGATGAACTCAACGACCTGATCGAATACCTGAGGACGCGATGAGCAAGATCGCACGAAATCGTATTGCCACGCTGCTGGCGGCGGCGTGCCTGGCACTCGGCGCGCTGGCCTGCGCCGCGGCGCCCGACATGCCGCGTTTTCGCTTCGAGAATTTCACCACGGCGAACGGCCTGCCGGACAACCATGTTTACGCCGTGCTTGTGGATGGCGACCGCATCTGGGCGGGCACGGACAATGGCCTGGGCCTCTACGAGAACGGCAAATGGAAAACCTATACGACCAGGGACGGCCTCGCGCATCGCGCCGTGCTGTCGCTCGCGCTCGACAAGCGCACCGGCGACGTGTGGGCAGGAACGATGGGCGGCCTGAGCCGCATCTCGGGCGGCCGCATCGACACGTTCACGCAGCTCAACTCCGGCCTGAGCAACGACGTGGTGTACGGCGTTGCGGTGGAGGGAGAGAACGTGTGGGTGGCGACGGCCGCGGGCGCCTGCAGGCTCAATCTGCGCACGAATCAGTGGTCGCTCTTCAACGAGCGCAATACCCCGATGAACGAGATTTGGGTGTATGGCGTTTCCGCCGCGGCGGACAAGGTGTACTACGCGGTGTGGGGCAGCGGCCTGCTCGAGTACAACCAGAAGACCGGGGTCTGGGACAAGTACGACGACCCCGACGGTGAGACGGAGATGGTTCTGTTCAAGGACCAGGGCCTGATCCACGAGATCACCACATCGGTCAGTTCTATCGATAACGTCGTGTGGGTGGCGACGTATTTTGGCGACAGCCACTACGACGGCCGCTACTGGCACAACTTTCTCACCAAGGACAGCGGCCTGCCCTCGAACTTCACCAACGTGGTCAAGGGCGTGGATGCCAAGCGGGCGTGGTTTGGCACGGACCGGGGACTGGCTTACTACGACGGCACGAACTGGGCCGTCTATCGGCCCTCGCTCACAACGGGCAAGCCGGAGATGACCGTGCGCGACGCGGAGGGCCACGTCACGGAAGTGCCCGTGACGACAGCGCCCGCGCATCACTACATCCTCAGCATCGATTTTCAGGGAAACGACATCTGGGTGGCGACGGCCCACGGGCTGAGCCACGGAATTCGCGAGAAATAACAAGGAGCCATCATCATGATTGATTTTGCTGAAGCACTGGAGGCCATTGGCCGCGCGCCCGTGAGGAAGCGCGCCATGACCAACCTGAAAACGCTGAATGAGGCCTATGACTATGCCAGGCCGAGCTCGTTCTCGCGCGGCATGCGCATCGACCTGAACGGCCTGACAATCCTGCTCATCTCCGGCACGGCGTCCATCGACGAGGAAGGCAAGAGCATCCACATCGGCGATTTTCGTGCACAGTTGCGGCGCACCTTCCAGAACATTACCGCGCTGCTGGAGAGCGAAGGCTGCACATGGCACGACATCGTGCGCACCAGTTGCTATCTACGCGACATCGACCGCGACTACGAAGCCTTCAATGAAGAGCGCACGGCTTTTTTCAAGGCGCTGGGGCTCGATCCGCTTCCGGCGTCCACGGGTATTCAGGCCAAGCTCTGCCGTCCTGAGCTGCTGGTTGAGATCGAGGCCATCGCAATGTTCCGCACAGAAGAGAAAAACTGCTGCAGGAACCACAAGGAGTAGCTGCCATGAAGAGGGCATGGGCGTGGAGTTGCGCGTGTGCGCTCACCGTGTGTGCGGCTGTGAGCGCGGCCCAGAAGCCCGCGCACGTGCCGTCGCCCGCCGAGGAGCGCGTCTGCGCGTGCGGCAAGCATCCGCCGGGGCCGCCGCGCGATCGCGATATGGAGCCTTACGCGGGCGAACCCGCGGACATGAGTCCCTATGAGAAGTTCGCCAAGCCCTACTGGCTCAACTACACGCATCCGAATATTTTTACCGGAGCGGGGCGCGACCTGCCCAATCCTCAAGGGCTGAAGGAAATCCGCATCGGCTTTTTTGGCCCCATCGAGCACACGCCGGACGCGCTTTTTGGCCAGCGCATGCTGCACGGCGCGCAACTGGCGATTGAAGAGGCGAATGCGCACGGCGGCTACGGCGGCATCCCCTTCAGGCTGATGCTGCACAACGACTACGACAACTGGCAGGCCAAGGCCGTCTACGGCAACGATCGCCCGACCGATCCGGAGATATGGGGTTCGCCGTCGAATGAAGCCGTGAAGATGATCTATGACGACGAGGACTGGGCCATCTTTGGCTCCATCAGCTCGGAGTCGACGCACATTGTGCTGCGCGTTGCGCTCAAGGCGGAGATTCCCATCGTCAACTCGGCCTCGACCGACCCGACGATTCCGGAGACATACATCCCGTGGTACTTCACCGATCTGCAGGATGACCGGGTGCAGTGCCTCACGCTGGCGCGCCGCATCTTTACGGAGCTGGGCATGAAGCGCGTGGCTCTCCTGCGTGTGAACAACCGCTACGGCCGCTTCGGCGTGCTCAAATTTCGCGATGCCGCGCGGCGGCTCGGCCATCCCATCGTGATCGAACAGAAATACCTTCCCGGCGATACCGACTACACGCGCGAGCTGAAGATCATTCAGGACTCGCGCACGGACGCCATCGTCCTGTGGGGCGACGAGGCCGAGGCCGCCGGCATCCTGAAGCAGATGCGCGCCAGGGGCATGAAGCAGCGTGTCTTCGGTTCCTATCGCACGCTGGGACCTGAGCTGCTGGAGAAGGCCGGGCCTGCGGCGGAGGGTTTCGAGGCTGTATTTCCTTACGACCCCACACGGATGGACCCGCGCTGGATCGCATTCAAGCAGCGTTTTGCGGCTCGCTACCATGAGGAACCGGAGCAGTTTGCCGCGCTGGCTTACGATGCGATGAATGTGCTGCTCGACTCCATCTGCAGAGCCGGCCTGAATCGCGCGCGCATTCACGATGCGCTTGCGGATGTGGAGGAGTACGACGGGGTCACCGGGCACATGGTCTTCGACCCGAACCAGAAGAATGTGGCGCCGATGTATCTGGGCACAGTGCACAATGGCTCAATCCGCTATCGCGTGCAGACGATGGAGAAAGAGCCGCCGCGTGGGACCGGGGATAAGGCCGCCGCGCCGCAGCCTTACGCGCGCGTGGGCGAAGACGGCGTAAGCTATGCCGGCCCCGCGCGGCCCGATCTGCCGCCCGGCCCGGTGCGTGTCATCGTCTTCGGCGCGCATGCGGATGCGGTTGTGCACTCGCCCGGCATGAAAGCGGAAGTCGCGGCGCAGGCGGGCAAGGGAAGAGGCTGGGAGCTGATTCCGGTGGCGAGCGGCCAGAACTGGGGCACGGCCTCCACGCAGCTTGTGCATGCGCTGTGGGATGAGCATGCGCTGGCCATTGTGGCGCTTGACCGCGATGCGGCGCACCTGGCCGAGCAGCTCGCGCTGAAGGCATTTGTGCCTGTGCTGGCCATCAGCAGCGACCGCGAGCTGACCTCGACGAATGTGCCATGGATCTTTCGCCTGCCTGCGGACACCCCACCTGCTGCCGCAGTGCATGTGCTGGCGGCAGCGGAGGCGCACAGCGGGCCCAATCCGCAGCGGCTGCGCGATATTCTCGCTTCCGGAGATGCCGAGGCCGGCTTTGCATTTCTTTCTACAGGCGAGCCGCGCGGCAACTGAAAGCGATCCGGCGCAGAAAGCGGAAGGGCAGCCTGTGCGGCTGCCCTTCCTGGTGTTGCCTGCTGCCTGGATTACGGCAGGTAGTAGCGGAGCGAGGTCTCGAAGATGTTGTCGGTGCCTTCCGCGCCGCCGCCGGGGTTGGTGGAGCCGCCGTTGCCAGACCAGAGGTTGCGCACGATGTAGCTGTACTGCAGTCCCTGGCGCAGACGGCCCTTGGGCCCGTTGTAGATGTTGTACCAGTAGCCGAAGCTGGCTTCCTGCACGTCCTTGTTGTTGCCACCGCAAGCAGCCGGGTTGGTGCTGTTGCCAAAGCCGTTGCCACCGTTGGAGTACGTGGTGCCGGCCGCAAGCTCGGTATTGCAACCGCTCATGGGGGCCAGCGGGTTGCCGTAGCCTACGTTCGCGGTCGTGCTGAGGATGGCGCGGTTGATGTAGTCGCCACCGTAGTTCATGTAGATGCTCAGGCGCTTGGTCGGGCTTGCCTCGACCGTGCCGAGAGCAGAGAAGCCGTGCAGCGGAAGGATGGTGCCATCCGGCTTGAGGGTGATGTCGGCAATTCCCGAGTCGCCATAGCGGCCCACGCCCTGGCCCCACAGACCCTTGAGGCCGATGCTCAGCTTCTTATCGGCCAGCGGAACACGGAAGCCGCCGCCGAGGCCTGCGCCGACCTTGGAATCGTTGTACGGCGCGTTGCCGGTCACGTAGATGCGATCGCGGAAGTTGCGCTCGATGCCGAAGACTTCCCAGTGGCCCCAGCCGGGCTCAAAGACAGCCTTCACCACAAAGTCAGGCGTGTAGTTGAAGGAGTAGTTGGCGGTGGAGTTGTACAGGCCGCCGCCCACGCCGCCCGAACCCAGCAGCACAGTGGTGCCGGCGTTCAGAGCGATGGTGCCAGCCGGATTCAGGGTCTCAGCATTTTCCACCGAGCCTGCCAGCCAGAAGCCCTTGCCGATCTTCTGGCTCACGCGGAAGCCATACTGCCGCGTCCACACAAATCCGGCAGTATATTGCGGGTCGATGGTGCCGGGGAGAATCTCCGAACCGTTCGACGTTCCCTTGGTGGTTTCCGCGGCCAGCGACCACATTTGACCGGCGCTGATGGTTGTTCCGGAGTGCAGTGCGGCTTCCAGCCAGATCTGGCGCTGGCGCATCACATAGCTGTTCGACTGGTTGTTGTTCGAGGTGATGCCAGTGCCCAGCCAATCCAACTCGTAGTAGCCGGTCACAGTGCCCCAGGGGAGCTTGCCCTGAGCCTTGATGGCCAGACGCGACTGACGGCCGGAGCCGAAGAACTCGCTCAGGTTGTGCGCATCCGCATAATCGAGCGGCACGCCCGTGAACGGGGTGTTGATGCCGCCGCCCGTGGCCGAGCTGCGCCACACGGTCGCTGCTTCAATAAAACTGCCGGCGGGCGAGATCGTGATGCCCTTGTAGTTCAGTGCTTCGGGGCTGGTGATCGCCTTCTTGATGGCCGCGTTCTCATCAGACATCGTATTGACGATGGAGACCGTATTGGCCTTCAGGTCCGTCACCGTGCTCTGCAGCGTGGAAACAGCAGCCGCATTCTCGCTGTTGGCCTGCTGCTGCGCCTGCGCATCCGACTCAGCCTTGGCTGCGGCGGCCTGCGCATCGGCAGCGGCCTGCTGCGCCTGCTTCAGTTCAGAGTCCTTTGTGGCCAGGTCATTCTTCAGGTTATCGATCTGTCCCTGGAACTCCTGGCGCAGCTCCTGGATCTGATCTTCCACCGAGGGCTTAGCGGGTTTCTTGGTTGCTGCGTGCTTCTTTGCGGGCGCTGGGGGCGCGCCGGCATAGGCATAGGTGCCGACAAAGCTGGCCGCCAGAAGTGCGGCGGCAGCGGTACGGAGCTTGAAATTCATTGGGCCTCTCTTCTCCCTTTGGAGCATTTTGGATCGTTCTTGCGTTCGCGCCGGGCGCGGACGCTTGTCCTCCGTCTGCGGAAACGCCGCAATTACACAATTGCGATCTCCTGAGCTTGGGCGGAAGAAACCATACGGCCGTTTTCAGCGGCAGGGTTGTGCGGGCTTACTAAGGCCGTATCTGAGTTCGAGGCTCGCAGATTCAGATGAATATTTGACTAATTCATATATTTTTAACAGAGTTAGCGCATAACACATACATATGAATATGCGGTAAATTTACCGTATATTCATATTTAAGCGATAAGGCAATACTTGCCTGAAATCATGCAAAATCCTCAATTTTTGGGAATTTTCTTTTCCAAAAATGAGGCGGAAGCGCGAGACATGGGTAGATCGGCGCCTGGCTCGATCTGGTGCAGCAACTTACTCAGGGCTTCCGGCGCTGAGTAAGTTCGCCAGAATGCGATAGGAACCCGGCACTAACTCGGGAAGCTGGCGGTAAAGGGCGTAAGCAACATAAATATAGGCGCCCTTGCCCGGATGCGCCACCACCAGGCCGCCACGCTGGGGATCCTCGCCGGGGTCGGCCGTCTCGGTCAGTGCGGTATAGCCGGAATTCCAGGTATCGAGGAAAGAGTGGCCGCGCTCTTCCACCCAGCCGTCGAAATCGGCAGGGGTAATCGTATTCGGCCAGGCCAGTACCCGGTTGGATGGATCGAGAAGCCTGACCGGAGTCGTCTCGTCCACCACGCGCTCGGGCGCACGGCCCAGTGAGAGCGGCAGCGGGGCGGGGAAGTCGCTGCTCTGGTATTGCACGATGAGCGTGCCCCCGGCGCGAACCCAGGCATCGAGCCTTGCTTCGGCCGCGGCCAGCTCCGGCCGCACGGAGTAGGCCCGGATGCCAATGACGATCACGTTCCACTGCGACAGATCGGCGGAGGCGATCTCCGCGGCGGAAAGCAGGTGCGGTGTCACTCCCATGCTCTCGATCGCCTGCGGTACCTCGTCGCCAGTGCCCATCACGTAGCCGATGCGCAGGCTCTGCGCGAGCTTCACATCCACCTTGCGCGTGCGCAGAACAGCGGGCGCGTAGAGGTTATACGGCCGCAATCCCTGATAGCCGACACTCATCCAGCCGCTGGAATAATCGTGACCCGCTGCATGCGCCACAGCCTGAATGGAGAAAGCGCCTGCCTGTGCCGCCGCCGGCGTGACGGAGAAGACGACGGGCATGCTGTCTCCCGCGCTGCTGCGATGGAAGCTGGCCTGCGCGGGCTCCGCGTGCCAGCCTTCGGGCAGCGCAAGAGTCACCGTGCCCTCTGCCGCCGCCTGCGTATGCACGGTCACCTTGACGGGCAGCGCGCCGCCATCGAGCGGCAAGATGCGTGCGGCGGAGTCCACGCGCACGCCGATGGAGGGCGTGACCACCAGCGGCTCGTAGACGCCGCCAGGGCCGGTGATGCGCTCGAGGGTCTGCACGACCTGCCCGACGCGGATCGGCACACCGTCAAAGGTGAACTCAGCCCATGCGGCCAGCGGCCAGGGAGCGAAGGAGCGCAGACGCCAAGCCTCGTTCGACAGATCGTAGGTGGCCTGCTCGATATTGGGGCGCGTGAAGTAGGGCGCGGTGGGCTGTGCATTCTCCGCGGCGCGCACCGTAAAAACTGGATCGCAGACAGGCGCATCCGGCTCGATGCTGCCCGCGGTCATCTCGCTCTTCCACGCGTCGCCGGTCGCGCTCTCCAGCCAGATGCGGCTCAGCTTTGCCTCTGAGCCATGCGCGGTGTGCACGCGCACGCGGAACTCCTCGCCCGGCGCGACGCTGCGCGGCGTCTCATCGGCAGTGGCTCCGCGAAAGCCGACGAGGCGCTCGGAGGCTTCGTTGGTGCGGAAAGCGGCGAGGTCGAGCCCGAGCAGTTCGCTGAGCGCGGCCTGAAACTGCGCGATCTTCGTATCGAGCTCGAAGAGCAGATCGGCTTTCGCCTGCGCATCGAGGGAGCCGGAGGCAACGCGCTGCCGCAGCTCCAGCGTGCGCCTGTATGCAGCGGCCAGCTTGTGAGCGACTGCGATGTGCGCCGTGCACGGGCATGCGTCCGCGATCTGCGCAAGGTTCGCATCAATCGCGCCGAGCTCCTGCGCAAGCCACGCGGGCGCATCCTTCGGCGCCAGGCCGGCAAGCGTCGTGTCAATGGCGACCCTGCTGTTGTGGAAGAGATCGTCGTTTTTGCCCGCAGAGCCTTTCGCCGAGGGATAAACGGCCCACAGATGATAGCTGGTGGCAGCCGGGCCGCTGAGCGCGGGGTTCGCGCCGCCATACTGGGACTTCTGCATGCCCCAGCCCTCGCGCGCGATTTGCAGATAGCTGCGGCCGGCCGCGGCATCGCGGTTGCCCACAGGCAGCGTGACATCGGCAGAGAGAGCGCCGCTGGTCCACGCGCCGGTGATGTAGTTGTGGAACTTTGCCGGCGCCCACTTGCCGGTGGCGTAGTCGAACATGCCCTGCACGGTGATGGGCGCAAAGGGCGTCATGGAGTAGACGGCGAGGGGCTGCCAGGGCGTGATGCCGTTTTTCAGTTGCTCAGGGAAAACCTTCGGGTCGCCCGCATCCTTGAAAGCCTCCTGCGCAATCTCGCCGGAAACCTGGTGCTGCCCGTGGCCATCGGTTACGCCGCCGACAAAGGTAGAGAGGATGATCTGCGGTCGCGTCTTGCGCACCGCCAGCACCGCATCGTAAAGCACGCGCTGGTGGCCCCACTTGGAGAAGGCCTCCTCCTGCGTCTTGGAGAAGCCGAAGTCGGCTTCCGTGCCCCAGAGCTGTTTTGTCCCGTAGTATTCGTCCGCTTTCAGGAGCTCGTTGGTGCGAATGAGGCCGAGCGCGTCGTAGGTGTCGCCGCCCATCGCGTTCTGGCCACCCTCGCCGCGCGTCAGCGTCAGCAGCGTGCAGCGCACGCCGAGTCCGCGCGAGAGGTAGGTGAGCAGCGCGCCGTCCTCATCGTCCGGATGCGCCACAATTACCAGCACGCTGGCCGTGGTGCGCAGTTGCCGCAGCGTCCGCTCCAGGCGCGCCGCGCCTCGGTCTTCGGCAATCGGCAACGCAATCGATGAGGCCTCGCGATCGGGTAGCGCGAACGGCGCGGACGCGCTTTGCGCCGAGGCTGAGAGTGCGCTCAAACCCGCAAGAACAAGGCCCGCAAGGGCCGCCGGCACTGCTGCGCTGGGAACACGGTGGGCAGGGAACATAGTCATCGTCAGTGTACAATCCGTGCAGCACCACCGCGGATCGCACGTGCTCCCAGCCACCCCATCCAACCCAGACCAACCGGTTCGCGCAGATCACCTGGAGCGCCGTATCGGTCTGCGCTCGGCTGTGCTCTTCAACATGCTGGAGATGATCGGCGTGGGGCCGTTCATCACGCTGCCGCTGGTGATTGCCGCGGCGGGCGCGCGGCTTTCTGTGGGGGCGTGGCTGCTGGGCGCGCTTATCGCCGTGGCCGACGGCCTGGTGTGGGCGGAACTGGGCGCGGCATTTCCGCGCGCGGGCGGCTCGTATGCCTTTCTGCGCGAAATCTACGGCTCCGATCGCGCGGGCAACTGGCTCGGCTTCCTCTTTGTATGGCAGCTCAGCTTCTCCGCGCCGCTCTCGATCGCCTCGGGCTGCATTGGACTCGCGGGCTTTCTGGCGTGGTTCTGGCCGGGGCTCGATCATGCTCCGATTGCAGCGCTGCCTGCGCTGCATGGGTCGAGCCTTGCCGCCGCCGCGGCCTGCCTGCTGGTCACGATGCTGCTCTATCGCAACCTCAGCGCGGTCACGCGGCTGGCGTGGGTTCTCTTTGCGGGCGTGATGGCGGCGATGGCCGGTGTGATCGTGTCAGGCTTTGCGCGTGCGGCGGCCACGGGCGGGTGGCACATGCCGGCAGCGCCGGCGCTGAGCGCGGGACTTGCGGTGGGCGGCCTGGCGCAGGCCACGCTCATTGCCACCTACGATTACTGGGGCTACTACAACATCACCTTCCTCGGCAGCGAGGTGAAGCAGCCGGAGAAGACGATTCCGCGCGCAATCCTGATCTCCGTGGCGATTGTGGCCGCGCTCTACGTGACGATGAATCTGGCGGCGCTGCCCGCAATGCGCGACGCGGCCACGCACGTTGCGGA
>DASZRQ010000025.1:0-8323 GCA_035549115.1 Occallatibacter sp.
ACCGGCGAAGGCAAAACCCTCGTCGCCACCCTCGCCTGCTATCTCAACGCCCTCGCCGGCCGCGGCGTCCATGTCGTCACCGTCAACGACTACCTGGCCAAGCGCGATGCCGAGTGGATGGGCAAGATCTACGAGTTTCTCGGCCTCACTGTCGGCGTCATCGTCCACGATCTGGACGACAACCAGCGCCGCCAGGCCTACGCTGCCGACATCACCTACGGCACCAACAACGAGTTCGGCTTCGACTACTTGCGCGACAACATGAAGTTCGACATCAAGGACTGCGTGCAGCGCGGCCATTATCATGCCATCGTCGACGAAGTTGACTCCATCCTCATCGACGAAGCCCGTACCCCACTCATCATCTCCGGCCCCACCGACCAGACCACCGACAAGTACGCGCGCGTCCGCCAGATCATTCCCAAACTCACGCTCGGCGAGGAGGTTGACTTCCTCGATCACAAGCGTCAGCAGGAGCTGGGCATCCAGCTTGTCGAGGGCGAAAAATACTTCTCCGGCGACTACGTCGTCGACGAGAAGCACCGCACCATTGGCGTCACCGACGATGGCTGGATCACCATTGAAAAGCTCCTTGGCATCGACAACATCGCCGACGCCGAAAACTGGGACCTCAAACACTACGTCGAAACCGCCATCAAGGCCCACGCTCTCTACAAACGCGATGTCGATTACGTCGTCAAGGACGGCGAGGTTATCATCGTCGACACCTTCACCGGCCGCCTCATGCCCGGCCGCCGCTGGTCCGACGGTCTGCATCAGTCCGTCGAGGCCAAGGAAGGCGTCTCTATCCGCAAGGAAGACCAGACCCTCGCCACCATCACCTTCCAGAACTACTTCCGCCTCTATCAAAAGCTCAGCGGTATGACCGGCACCGCCGAAACCGAAGCCGCCGAGTTCGAGAACATCTACAAGCTTGACATCGTCGTCATCCCCACCAACAAGCCGCTGCTCCGCATCGAAAATCCTGACGTGGTCTTCCGCACCACCAAGGAAAAATACAAGGCCGTCGCTGACGAGATTGCCGACCTGCATGAGAAGAAGCAGCCCGTGCTCGTCGGCACCACCTCCATCGAGAAGAGCGAGCTGCTCTCCAACATCCTCGCGCGCAAGGGCGTCAAACACGTCGTCCTCAACGCCAAGCAGCACGAGAAGGAAGCCGAGTACGTCGCCCAGGCCGGCCGCCTCGGCATGGTCACCATCGCCACCAACATGGCAGGCCGCGGCACCGACATTCTCCTCGGCGGCAACGCCGACTTCACCACCCGCCAGGAGCTCGTCAAGAAAGGCCGCGCACGCGCCGTCAGCGCCGCCGAAGGAGCCATCAATCCCATGGCCCCCGCCGGCTTCCTGCGCTTCTACTACGCTGGCCAGGAGTTTGAAGTAGCCGAATCCGACTGGGCCGAGGTCAATACCGACCACGCTGCCGCCGCCAAAGCCGAGCACGACCGCGTCATCGATGCCGGGGGCCTCTTCATCCTCGGCACCGAACGCCATGAGTCCCGCCGCATCGACAACCAGCTCCGCGGCCGCGCCGGCCGCCAGGGCGACCCCGGCGCCTCCCGTTTCTACCTCTCGCTGGAAGACGACCTGATGCGCATCTTCGCCAAGCAGTGGGTCTCCACACTGCTGGAGCGCCTGGGCATGGAAGAGGGCGTACCCATCGAGTCGCGCATGATCTCCAAGCGCATCGAAGGCGCACAGAAGGCCGTCGAAGCTCAGAACTTCGAATCACGCAAGCACCTGCTCGAGTACGACGATGTGATGAACAAGCAGCGCGAGGCCGTCTATGGCCTGCGCCGCGGCCTGCTCGAGGGCGTCGAGCAGCGCGAGCTTATCCTCGATGATTACGTAGGCGGCATTCTCTCCGGCCTGCTCGACGAGTTCGCCGGCGAAAACGTCCGCCCCGATCAGTGGAACATCAAGGGCCTCGACGACAAGCTCTTCGATCAGTTCGGCATCCGCCTCGCCTCTGCGGGCATTGACGCCGACCAGCTCGCGCGCCACGAGCTCGGCGACGCTGTCTTCGACCGGCTCAAGGCCGAGTACGAAGCCAAAGAAAAAATCCTCAGTGCGGAAACCATGCGCTACCACGAGCGCATGGTCATGCTCTCCGTCATTGACGGCCTCTGGAAGGAACATCTCCTCGAGATGGATCACCTCAAGGAAGGCATCGGCCTGCGCGGCTACGCCCAGCAGGATCCGCTCGTCGCCTACAAGAAAGAGTCCTTCGACCTGTTCGAAGCCATGATGCAGAAGTTCCAGGAAGACACCGTGCGCTTCCTCTTCCGCATGCAGATCATCGGGCCCGATGGCCAGCCCGTCAACGCCGCGCCGGAGCCGCGCCGGCCCGTTCCGCCAGCTCCGCCTGTGGCCAGCGCGGCGGCACGGCCTGGGCTGAACGATGGCGCGCCCCGTGAGGTCGCCATTCCCACGCGCTCCGCAGCCGCCACCGCCGCCACCACCATCGACTCGCTCGAGAAGGAGTTCCAGCGCAAAAAGCAGCGCGAGCTTGCCGTCGCCAGCCGCGCCGGCGCCGGAGAAGCCAGCGAGCCTCAGCAGCGCCACGTGGGCGAAAAAGTCGGCCGCAACGATCCATGCCCCTGCGGCTCCGGTAAGAAGTACAAGAAGTGCCACGGCGCCGATAAGTAGCGAGCAAAAAGATGGGCGGCGGGGCATCCCTGCACCCCGCCACCCGCTTGAATGCGCTTACTGCGCAAGATCGAAGTTGATCGAGACACTCACCGTAGCCTGGCCCGCGCCCGGCTCAAACTTCCACTTCCGCACGGCCTCTTCCGCCGCGGTCGAGAGCATCGAGTTGCCGCTCACGGCTTTCACGTCCTGCACTTTGCCCTCGGCATCCACCGTCACATTCAACTTCACCACGCCGCTGACCCGCATGCGCTTGGCAATCTCCGGATATACCGGCGATACGCGCGACTTGATCGCGCGCTCCTCCGCATGCAGAGGCATCACCATGCCCGCCGCCAGCATCGCCACACCTGCGCGCAGCATCCATCCGCGCATCAGTTTCATTTTCGCAATCGGTCTTTTCGTCTCCGGCACCCTCATCGCTCCCTCGTATCGGCTGAAAACTGCGTTTGCTTCGTGCATCGGCTCCGCCGGTGCAGGCTTTAGCACACTGTCCGCTGCCGGAACACTGCTGCGCGCATGCCGTGCATTCCACAGCGGCCCGGTTAGGTCGCCTCTCCTGAGCGCTTGCACGGCATGCGACGCCACTACCCGGTCTATCGGCGGCACACTCCGCGCCGTCACCGCAGGCGGGTTATTTCGGTCATTGGAATGGGTGTGAAAAAGGAGGAAGGAAGATTCGCTATCGAGCCGACGCGCCCGTAACATCCGCAAATGTCAGGTGTTGTGCGTCCGAGTGATGCTCCTCGCGCCACAAGTCGAACAGCCGGCCGTAGCTCAGCGTCAGATACTGCGCGGGCCCCACGCCCAGCTTTTCCGCGGCACGGTCAATCCACTCGTCCGTGCCCTCCAGCTCGGCAAAGTTCCCGATCGGGGTCTCATCCACCACGCAGTGCCCCTCGCTGTCAGTCCACTCGCTCCGCCACTTCTCGTAGCGGAACGCCGCCGTCAGCCCCAGCGAACGAAAAATCTCCTCCATCGCCGCCCCGTCGCTCACCGCCGTCTCTGTCTCGATGCGGTGCTTGTGCGTGTCTTCGCCCGGTCCCGCGTCCGGCAGCCGCTTGTGCGTAATCTTCCACGCCGCCCCGTATTGCCGCAGCCGCAGAATCTCCGTCCGCGCCCGCATTGCCCGGTCCGGTGTGTCGTACAGTACATTGCTCTCGAAGGTCCGCGGCGTCTCTTCGTGAAAACCGGCAGCCGCCAGCCGCTCCCGCAGCCCCGTCAGGCTCTCCACGCGAAATTTGATCTCCGTCTCAATCGCCATCGGTGACAGTGAGTATACGGCAGTCCCGCGGTTGGCTGCCTGCGCTCAGTTCGAGAGAGCCTGCCGCAGCGGCGTCGCGCGAAAAGTCCGCCTGCATACCGCCCACTCGCGCGCATAGGCCATCGCTGTCGCGGCCCTGGCCGAGATATTTCTCCACCGGCCCCACAGCCGCAGCATCGGCGTGGGCGCATGCGTAATCAATGCTTCCAGCCGCTCGTCACGCCTCCCGGAGTCCCTCTCCCACCGCTCCAGAAGCAGGCGCGCATGCTCCCGCTGCCCCTGCAGCAGAGTAGCCACAATCGCCCTGCGCTCGCGCTCGGCCACAAAGCGTCTGGCTCTCTGGAGCGCATCCCGCGAAACCACGGGGCATGCCGTCAGAAAGTCGAGACTGGCCTGCAGCCCTCCCGGCTCATACAGCTTTACCGTAGCCTTCTGGTTCACGCACCGCCGGTTGCCCGCATCCACATGCCACACTGCGGCTGCCCGACTGCTATACGCCACCGGATACATTGCCGCCAACCGCAAAAACAGGTCCACATCCTCGCCAAACATCTGCCGGAACCCGCCCGCCGCAAGCACGGCCTCTCTGCGCACTGCCGCCGCCGTTGGCAGCGTCATCGCGCCATCCGGAGCGGCAAAATAATCCTTCACCAGCCCATTCGCCTGCACAAAACGCTGCGCAAGCCGCACCCGCCGCCGCATCCCGTTTCCCCGGTCAATCCAATAGGCCGCAAAGTATACCCCGGCCTGCGGAGCGGCCTCCGCCAGCCGCATCAGATTTTCGAGGTACTCCGGCAGCCACTCGTCGTCCGCATCGAGAAACGCAATCAGCTCCGCCTCTGCTTCCTCGATTGCCCGATTCCGCGCCCGCGCCACGCCCCCGTTGGCCTGCCGGATCAGCCGCACCCGCGGATCGGTAAACGACGACGCCTTGGCCGCGCTTGCATCCGTCGAGCCATCATCCACAACCAGCACTTCAAAATCGGCAAACGTCTGCGCCAGCGCCGAACGCAGGCAGCGCTCGATCTCGTCCTGCTTGTTATACAGCGGAATCACAACGCTGATCTTGGGCTGCATGGACCTCTGCCTCAGGCTGCGGCACCCGCGGAATCGCATGGGACGCATGCGCTGCGCGCATGCGTCCTTCTCCTATTTTCCTTCCCCGCGCAGCTCCGCACGGGCTTCGCGCCCCCCGCACGGCATTCCATGGTAACCCTGCGCAGACTTCTCTCTGTTCCGATGCCGATTTTCGCGGCGGCGCTGCTCGGCAACCGGCGACAATAGCAGAGTGACCACTCTCCGCTTTCGCGTCGACCCGAACAGCCTCGATTCGCCCGAGTCGCACAAGGCCATCGAACAGGCCGCCCGAATTCTCCGCTCCGGCGGCCTTGTCGCCCTGCCCACGGAGACCGTCTACGGCCTCGGAGCCAACGCCCTCGACCCCGATGCCGTTGCACGCATCTTCGCCGCCAAAGGCCGTCCGGCCTGGGACCCCGTCATCGTCCACATCGCCGAGGAGTCCATGCTCGGCGAGCTGGCCACGGAACTCCCCGAGGCTGCACGCAAGCTCATAGCCGCCTTCTGGCCCGGTCCGCTCACACTCCTGCTGCCTCGCTCGCCGCGCATCCCGGACGCTGTCACCGCGGGCCGTCCTCTCGTTGGCATCCGCATGCCCGCGCATCCCGTCGCGCTCGAGCTTATCCGCTGTGCTGGCATCCCCGTTGCTGCGCCCAGCGCCAACGTCTTCGGCCACACCAGCCCCACCACGGCCGCCCACGTGCTTCACGATCTCGATCGGCGCATCGATGCCATCCTCGACGCCGGCCCCACGCGCCACGGTGTCGAGTCCACTGTCCTCGACCCCACACAATCGCCCATGGTCATCTATCGCCCCGGCGCAGTTACGCTGGAGCAAATTCGAGCCGCAGCCGGCCCTGCGGAACTCTTCAAAACAGACAAGCCCCTCTCCGCCGAGCCGCCGGAGGCAATGCCCTCGCCCGGCGTCGGCATCCGCCACTATGCGCCCCGCGCGCGTCTCTTCCTCATCGATGCGCCGTTCTCTAGCCTGCCGCGCAGCCTCTCTGATGCCGCCACACTCCATCTCAAGGACCGCGTCGGCCTTCTCCTGCCCGCCGAGCTCACCCGCGACGCTCACCTCATCCGGCTGCGCGCCGAGATCTTTCCTTGGGGCCGCTGGTCCGTGCCCGCCGAGCTTGCGCACAACCTCTACGCGGGTCTGCGCGCCCTGGACTCTCTGGGCTGCACGGTGATTCTCTGCCCCCTGCCCCCGGCTGAAGGCATCGGCGCCGCCCTCCGCGACCGCCTCCACAAAGCTGCCGCACAATAAAGAGGACCGCGCAGCGCGCGGCCCTCTTTGCTGATCTCTGACAACTGGTTACTGATCTCTGTCTAGCTGAACAGGTCTTTCATCTTCTCCAGCAGCCCCGGCGAGTGCGGCTTGTTGTCCACTGTCAGCGACTCGCCCAGTTGCGCCACCAGATCCCGCTGCGTCCGTGTCAGCTTCTTCGGAATCTGCACCACCACACGCACAATCAGGTCGCCCCGGCCCTTCTCGTTCAGGTAGGGCACGCCCTTGCCGCGCACCCGCAATTCCTTGCCGCTCTGCGTGCCCTCGGGCACCTTCACGGTCACCGCGCCATCCACGCCCTCGACTTCAATCTCGGCGCCCAGCACTGCCTGCGGAAAGCTGATTGGCACCACGCAGTGCAGGTCGTTGCCCTCGCGCTCAAAGTGCTCATGCGCGCGAATCGCCAGCACAATGTAGAGGTCGCCGCTCGGCCCGCCCGCGCGCCCCGCGTCGCCCTCACCGCCATAGCGGATGCGCGTGCCTTCCTCGACGCCCGGCGGCACCTTCACCGTCAGTTTCACTTCCTTGGGAACGCGCGTCTCGCCCCGGCAGGTCGTGCACGGGTCGCTCACAATCGTGCCCGCGCCGCCGCACGCGCTGCATGTGCGCGCCACGCTGAAGAACCCCTGCTGATAGCGAATCTGCCCGCGCCCCTGGCACTGCGGACATGTAACCGGCCCGCGCCCGCTAGCGCTGCCCGACCCGTGGCACGTGTCGCACATCGTGTACCGGCGGATGCGCACCTCGGTCTCCGTGCCAAAGATCGCGTCCTCGAAGTTGATTGTCAGGTCGAAGCGCAGGTCTTCGCCGCGCCGCTGCCTGCCCTGCCGCTGCTGCGCGCCGCCCATGTTGAACATCTCGCCGAACAGGTCGCCGAAGATGTCGCCCAGGTCCACGCTGCCGCTGAAGCCGCCGCCGAACCCGCCCGGCCCGCCCGTGCCCACGCCTGCATGGCCATAGCGGTCGTAGGCGGCGCGCTTGTCCGCGTCGCTCAGCACCTGGTAGGCCTCGCTGGCCTCTTTGAACTTCTCTTCCGCAGTCTTGTCGCCCGGATTGCGGTCAGGATGATACTTCATCGCCTGCTTGCGGTAGGCGCTCTTCAACTCCTGGTCGCTCGCATCGCGCGAAACGCCCAGAACCTCGTAGTAATCAGCTTTGCTCACGTTCGCTCGGGTACTCATCTAATGGAAAACTACTCGCTCTGCTGCTTTGGGTTGGACGCCACACGCACCAGCGACGGCCGCAACAGCCTGTCGCGCAGCTTGTAGCCCTTGCGAATCTCCTCGGCCACATGCTGGTCGGGCAGGTCTTCCCGCTCCACCGTGCCCAGCGCCTCGTGGTGCCGCGGGTCAAAGACCTCGCCCACCGTGGGCACCGCCTGCACCTGCAGCCCGCGCAGAATCTCTTCCATCTGCTTCACGATCAGCTCCACGCCGGAGCGCAGTTGCTCCGCCGAGCCGGTCGCCTTCAGCGCCAGCTCGAAGTTATCGACCACCGGCAGGAACTGCTCCACCACATTGCCCACGGCAAAGTCGCGGAACTCCTGCTTCTCGCGCTCGGCGCGCTTGCGCGCATTCTCAAACTCCGCCTGCAGCCGCGCCAGCCGGTCCACAAGCTGGTCCCGCTCGGCCTTCAGCTTCTCGTACTCGGCAAGAGACACCGTTTCCTGTGCTTCTGTCTCGCTCACAGCCGCCTCCGGAGCACCCTCCTGGGCCTCCACTGCCGTCAACTCTGTTTCCTGGTCTGCCATACCTCTGCGCAATCTCCCAAACACTCTTTCTATTGGATTCCCCATCGTGCGAAACGATGGATTCCGCGGCTCATCGCCGCCTTCACTCTTGCCTGACTTCGATTTCGGGGGTCGGGGCACAGTCTGTCTACACTACCATTTCGGCGGGTCCGCCGCGCGCCGCCGCGTCGGCCTCGAACAGCCGCTCGCTCAGCCGCGCCACATACCGGACCGCCTGGATCATCTCCTGGTATTGGATGCGCGTCGGTGCAATCACCGCCACCGTGCCCAG
>DASZRQ010000026.1:0-12839 GCA_035549115.1 Occallatibacter sp.
ATTTGCCTATTCTCCCTTTTCGATGGGTTGCATCGAAGCTGCAAGATGAATTGCAGTTGAGGAATGTATAGATTTATGCAAAGTCAGTGTCAAGAAAAAAACGACACATGAGTGGAAAAAGTGGCAACAACCTTCCGGCCCTCAAGAGACGACTGAGCGGCATTCTCAATCGAGAAGCGACGCAACGAAGAGGACAATCCGTGATGCGCAACGCGCGGGGTGCGTCGCGATGCTCTCCGATGCAGCGCATCGCACGCAAGCGCGGCGCGCACTTCAGCACTCGATGATGTTGAGCGCAAGGCCGGCGAGACTGGTCTCCTTGTAGCGCGATTGCATATCGAGGCCGGTGAGATACATGGTGCGGATTACCTGGTCGAGCGAAACCTTGTGCTCCTCCGACTCGCTGAGCGCGATGCGCGCGGCATGCACGGCCTTGGCCGCGCCCATGGCGTTGCGCTCGATGCAGGGAATCTGCACGAGGCCGCCGATGGGATCGCAGGTCATGCCGAGGTTGTGTTCCATGGCGATTTCTGCGGCGTGCTCGATCTGGCCATTGGTGGCGCCGAGCGCGGCGGCAAGGCCGCCGGCAGCCATGGAGCAGGCCACGCCGACCTCACCCTGGCAGCCGACCTCCGCGCCGCTGATGGATGCGTTCTCCTTATAGAGGATGCCGATGGCGGCGGAGGTGAGAAAGAAGCGGAGGATGCCTTCGTGGTCGGAGTCGGGGATGAAGCGCTCGTAGTAGCAGGCGACGGCGGGGACGACGCCGGCCGCTCCGTTGGTGGGCGCGGTGACGACGCGGCCACCCGCGGCGTTCTCCTCGTTCACGGCCATGGCATAGACGGTGAGCCAGTCGAGAGGAGCGAGAGGATCCAACGGATTACTGCGAAGGCCGTCGGCCTCTCGTTCGCGGAGACGCGCGGCGAGGCGCTGAGCGCGGCGGCGGACGTTGAGGCCGCCGGGAAGGATGCCCTCCGTGGCCATGCCGCGGGCGATGCAGTCGCGCATGGCCTGCCAAACCCGATCGATGCCCTCGCGGACGATTTCGACGGGGGCGCGGGGCACGTCATGCGGGACAAGCGCGCACTCGTTCTCCAGCATGAGCTGGCTGATGGAGAGCTCGTTGGCGTGGGCAAGGGCGAGCAGGTCCGCCGCGGTGTGAAATGGAAACGGGACGGCAGTGGGCCGTTTCTCCTCTGAAGCCGCAGCGCCATCTTCGAGAATGAACCCGCCGCCAATGGAGAAGAAGGTGCGTTGGTCGAGCTGCGCACCTGCGGAGTCGAAGGCCGTGAAGCGCACGCCGTTGGGGTGCTGCATCTTCGCGCCGGGTGGCGTCATCTGGTCGGTGTGCAGCAGAAGGCAGGCGCTCTCCTCGAAGGGAATGGTGGCAACTCCATTGAGCGCGATCTGTCTGAGAGAGCGGATTGCCGCGACTGTGGCTTCAATGAGCGCGGGATTGATGGTGGCCGGTTCAAAGCCGGCAAGGCCAAGCAGCACGGCGCGATCCGTCGCATGCCCCTTGCCGGTGAGCGCCAGCGAGCCATACAGCTCTGCCTTCACATGGGCAACGCGCTCCAGGATGCCGCTCTCCGCAAGGCTGCGGGCAAAGCGGCAGGCGGCACGCATGGGGCCCATGGTATGCGAGCTCGAAGGGCCGACGCCGATCTTATAGAGATCGAAGAGACTGGTCGTCACGTTGCGATTGTAGCTCTCAGCGGGCGCACGAGGCCGGTGCTACAGCTTTGGTGACAGGAGCGAGTCCGCATGCCGGTGATACACTCGCAGCACAAAATTGCCCATGCTCTTCAAGGCCCTCAGCGCTGCGGTTTACGGAATTGACGCCAACCTGATCGACGTGGAGGTCGATTACAGCGGCGTGGTTTCCGATCAGGATCACTTTCACACGGTGGGTCTGCCGGATGCGGCGGTGCGGGAGAGCCGGGACCGGGTGCGGGCGGCGATCAAGAACTCAGGCTACCTGATTCCGCCGACGCATATCACTATCAACCTGGCGCCCGCAGACCTGAAGAAAGAAGGCTCGGGGTTCGACCTGCCGATTGCGCTCGGCATTCTGGGCGCGTATGGCGCGCTGCAGGTGAGCGACGTGAGCCGCTACCTGATGGTGGGCGAGCTGGGGCTGGACGGCAGCGTGCGTCCGGTGCCGGGAGTGCTGCCGATGGCGATCCTGGCGCGGGAGAAAGGCATCCCCCATCTGCTGCTGCCGGCGGCGAATGCGGCCGAAGCGGCGGTGGTGGAAGGCGTGAACGTCTACCCGGTGGCGTCGCTGCTGGATGTGATTCAACTGCTGAACACTTCCGTGCTGGGCGTGCCACAGCGGGAGCCGTTCCGCGTATCGACGGAGATGCTGCTTGGAGAGCTGCAACATTTTGCCGTCGACTTCAAGGACGTGCGCGGACAGCAGACGGCGAAGCGGGCGCTGGAGGTGGCAGCGGCGGGAAGCCACAACATCCTGATGATCGGGCCGCCGGGCTCGGGCAAGACGATGCTGGCCAAGAGGCTGCCCTCGATTCTTGCGCCGCTGACCTTCGACGAGGCTCTGGAGACGACGAAGATTCACTCGGTGGCCGGGATGCTCGATGCTGCCGCAGGGCTGGTGACGCAGCGGCCGTTCCGGTCGCCGCATCACACCATCTCCGATGCAGGGCTGATTGGCGGCGGCATTGTGCCACGACCGGGCGAGGTTTCCCTGGCGCACAATGGGCTTCTGTTTCTGGACGAGCTGCCGGAGTTTCCGCGCAACGTGCTGGAAGTGATGCGGCAGCCGCTCGAGGACCACACGGTGACGATTGCGCGGGCGTCGATGTCGTTGAGCTTTCCGGCGCGGTTCATGCTGGCGGCGGCCATGAATCCCTGCCCCTGCGGGTACTTCAACGACAAGTCGCGGGAGTGCCAGTGCACGCCGCCGATGATCCAGCGGTATATCGCGAAGATTTCCGGGCCGCTGCTGGACCGGATCGATATTCATATCGAAGTCCCGGCCGTTCAATATAAGGAGCTGCGCGGCGGATCGGCGGCGGAGGGGTCTGCGGAGATCCGGGGGCGGGTGCTGACGGCGCGGGAGCGACAGCGGGAGCGGTTCCGGGCGGCGGGCGAGAAGATTTACTCGAATGCGCAGATGAATACCCGGCAGGTGCGCACCTACTGCGAGCTGGGCGCGGATGCCGAGCGGCTGCTGGAGCGGGCGATGCAGCAGCAGGGCCTGACGGCCCGGGCCCATGACCGCATTCTTAAAGTGGCGCGCACGATTGCCGATCTGGAGGGTGTGGAGTCCGTGGCGGTGCCCCACTTGGCGGAGGCTATCCAATATAGGACGCTGGACCGGAGCTACTGGGCCTGAGGGGCGGTAGCGGGCACGTCCGCTGATTTTCCACAGGGTCAAATTTACTTTCCATAAAACGTAGAGTTTACAGGGCAGATACGGATGGCACGAACGTGGGACAAGACCGGGCATCCCAGGCAGGCGATTCCGGCGAGATGTGCCGATATATCTATTGTATTATCAAGTGATTACGCAAATGCTCAGAACCGGCCTGGAGTGGTTCCCAAGGGTGTACCGCACTGCGAAAAAACTATTGACCGGCAACGGGAGCGGGTATACATTCAGGAGTGCCATCCACACGGATCGACTGCACAGCGCAGCCCTTGCGCCTCACTGTCAATCCCAGCATCAAACCTCCTGAGCGGAAGCTCAATCTTGATGCACCCGGAGTGTGCTCGTGCGCGCACCGGAACGGGAAACCTGAGACGCCTGTGTTCTGCAAGCGCAATCAATCAGCTTGAATCGGCACAAACCTATTTCCCAGCAGATGCAACTACGGCAAAGTTTTTTAGAACTCGCCGGGGGATTCAGGCGTCTAAATGAGGGAAACAGGCATATGGGGGCGGCCCATCCTCTGTACAGCCGCCAACTGCATCGGCGGTACCAGGTAGTACCGGCGGGCAGAGATTTGTGAAGGAGATGTCTATCATGCGTTCTGATCTGGTTTTTGGGGCACTTTCTCATGTGTCCAACCGCTACCAGCTTTGCCAGCTGGCGAGCAAGGCTACCCGGAAGCTGCACAAGCCGAATACCCGTCTGCAGGACACGACCAACGAAGTTCTGGGCCGTTTCCGCACGACGAATCCCGGCGCCGCTCCCGCAGCAGCCGCTCCGGCGGATCAGCCGGTGGTTACCCGCCGCGCCGCCTAAATCCCATCGACCTACCCGAGTTGAGGCAGAGACTGGTTTCCAGATACATTACTGACTGAACTTTCAGTTTGGAGAGAAACCGGTCCGCTTCCTCGATTCACCGCTGTACCACTTCCAACCCACATTGATTGAGCAAGAATCCTGCCTGGTCCATCCCAAGAGCACTTCCCCCTCTCGGACCCCCTCGATTCCATCCCTCCCTTTCGCAGGTGACCATGACTATCGCTGAACTTAAAGAGAAGAACATCACAGAACTGAGCCGTATTGCGCGCACCCTCGAGATTCCCGGCGCCAGCGGCCTTCGCAAGCAGGATCTGATTTTCAAGATCCTCCAGGCGCAGAGCGAGAAGGAGGGCCACATCTTCGCCGACGGCGTGCTGGAGATTCTGCCCGACGGCTACGGCTTTCTGCGCTCGCCGGATTACAACTACCTGCCCGGCCCCGACGACATTTATGTTTCCCCGTCGCAGATTCGCAAGTTCGACCTGAAGACAGGCGACTCGATCAGCGGCAATGTGCGGCCTCCGCACGAGGGCGAGAAGTATTTTGCGCTGGTGAAGATCGAGGCGATCAACTTCGAGTCGCCCGAGGAGACGCGCAACAAGATTCTGTTCGACAACCTGACGCCGCTGTATCCGCAGGAACGCATCAAGATGGAGACGGTGCGCGAGGCGATGAGCGGGCGGGTGATGGACCTGCTGACGCCGGTGGGCAAGGGCCAGCGCGGCCTGATTGTGGCCCCGCCGCGCACCGGCAAGACCATCCTGCTGCAGTCAATCGCGAACTCGATCACGGCGAACCACCCGGAGGTGGTGCTGATCGTTCTGCTGATCGACGAGCGCCCGGAAGAAGTGACGGATATGCAGCGCTCGGTGAAGGGCGAAGTGATCAGCTCGACCTTCGACGAGCCGGCGGCGCGGCACGTGCAGGTGGCCGAGATGGTGATCGAGAAGGCCAAGCGCCTCGTCGAACACAAGCGCGACGTGGTGATCCTGCTGGACTCGATTACGCGCCTGGCGCGCGCCTACAACACCATCGTTCCTCCCTCCGGCAAGGTGCTCTCCGGCGGCGTGGACTCGAATGCTCTGCAGCGGCCGAAGCGGTTCTTCGGCGCGGCTCGCAACATCGAGGAAGGCGGCTCGCTGACGATCATTGCCACGGCTCTTGTCGACACCGGTTCGCGCATGGACGAAGTGATCTTTGAAGAGTTCAAGGGCACGGGCAACATGGAAATCATCCTGGACCGCAAGCTGGTGGACAAGCGCGTCTTCCCGGCGATCGACATCCAGCGCTCGGGCACCCGCAAGGAAGAGCTGCTCATCCCCAAGGACGACCTGCAGCGCATCTGGGTGCTGCGCAAGGTGCTGAACCCGCTGTCTCCGGTGGAAGCGATGGAGCTGCTGATCAGCCGCCTGGAGAAGGTGCGCAACAATGCGGAGTTCCTGCAGAACATGAACCAGTTGTAAACGGCTGCACGCAGCAGGTTAATTCCACGACAAACAAGAAAGGCCGTCCTTCGCGGGCGGCCTTTTTCCGTTGGTGCGCTTGTGCGCGCGGGCCGCAATAGGCGATGCTCAAGGAATGAACCTTTCGGCTTTTCTGCGCGCGGCCGCGGGCCTGGCTCTGCTGGGCGCCGTGTGCTGCGCGGCACAGGAGGCTGGCTACTGGCGCGCCGCCAGCTCCGCAGCTTCCTCGATTACCGGCGACATCTCGATCGCGCAGTCGAAGATCACGATCGACTTTACGGCCTTCCCGATTGTCCAGGTGCGGACGCTGACGCCTGCCGAGGTGAGCGCAGCCTTTGGCGTGGACCTGAATGCGGGCGGCGATGGGCGGCTCTACAAGCTGACGGTGCCGGGAGCGCGGCGCTTTCTGCACCACAACACGCTGTGCGGCACGGAAGATACGCAATGGATGGCGACCTATGTGGCCGGGCACACGCTGAAGGTGACGGTCTTCTCCGGGACGGAGCCGCCGGTGCTGACGCTGGACGCGCTGGCCAACTCAATGGATGTGTGCGGAACGTTTATGTACAGCCGGTGAGCCTGGCGCATTTCCGCCGCCGCATACGCGAAGCCGCTGATAGAGTGAGTGGGTTGAAGCCATGCCCCGAAATGCTCCCGCAGAACACATTGCCGTGCTGGCCTGCGTGGCGGCCGTGTGCCTGCTGTATGTGCGCAAGGATTCCGTGCCGCAACCGGCGGGGCGGCTGGCGGCGCTGCCGCGCGTGACGCTGTGGGCCTGGGAGCGGCGCGAGGACCTGCACGCGCTGGACACGAAACGCTTTGCCGTGGCGTATCTCGACAAGACCATCACGATTGGGCAGGGCGTGGCGAGCCAGCCACGGCGGGATGCGGTGTTCTTCCCTGCCCAGGCGGCGCACATGCCGGTGGTGCGCATTGAGGCAGGGCCCAATGCGGCGCTGAACGACGCGAACCGGCGCGCGGTTGTGGATGCGCTGGCGGAGACGGCGCAGGAGCCGGGGATTGCGGCGCTGCAGATCGACTTTGACGCGACACGATCGCAGCGGGAGTTCTATCGCGCACTGCTGGACGAGGTGCGGCGAAGGATGCCGGCAGGGCTGCCGCTCTCGATGACGGCGCTGGCCTCATGGTGCAGTTGGGATGACTGGCTGCACGGGCTGCCGGTGGATGAGGCTGTGCCGATGCTGTTCCGGATGGAGCCGGACCGGAGACGCGCGCCGGCAAGTATTGAGGATTTCCGGATTCGCGAGCCGCTGTGCAGCACGTCGGTGGGCGTATCGACAACGGAGCCGTGGCCGGACGATCTGGAAGGCAAGCGGGTGTATGTGTTTGCGGACCGCGGATGGAGCGAGGATACGCCCGCGGATGTGGAACGGAGACTGCGATGAATCGACGCCGCTGGATGGTTGCCGCCGCGCTATTGGCTGTACTGGCAGCGCCGCATGCCTATGTGGAGGCGTGCGGACCGTTTTTTGAGCCGGAGGTTTTTGTGAATGCCGCGATGCCGGACGATCTGGCGGTGTTTGCGCGCGGGCATTTGGGGATTCTGCAGGCGGGGTACGACTCGGATGAGTATGCGGTGGCGTACCGGTACCTGCAGGGCGGACGGCTTTCGGCGGCGGAGCAAGCGGCGGTGAAACCGCACGCCAGCAGCGATGACGATTTTACGAGCAGCCAGTGGCAGGCGAAGATTGCCGCAGAGAAGGAGGCGCAGCCTGCGCACCAGTGGCTCACGGCGCGCGGGCAGTATGCGCCGGACGATGAGCCGGCGGCGCAGAAGCCTGCCTTTCCTACGGATTACCAGGGCATGATCGAGTTCGATCCGAATTATTTGAACTGCCCGGACGCGGCATTCACTACTGCTGTGCAGACACTGAACCGGCGCGCGGCGGCATGGGGCGCGAAGAGCCCGTGGCTTGCGGACTGGATTCATGGGCAGGATGCGGTGTTCTCGAACTGCAGCGGCAAGGGCGCGACCATGCCCGCGACCGCGCCGGGAGACGCGCCTGCGCTGCTAAAGGCGGACCGGGAGTATCAACTGGCCGCGACGGCGTTCTACGCGCATGAGTACGACGATGCGGCGCGTCGGTTTGGGGCGATTGCGGCGGAGAAGGATTCGCCGTGGCAGGCGTGGGGCGGTTATCTGGCGGCGCGCGCGCTGGTGCGGCAGGCCTTTGCGCTGGGCAAGCCGACGGACCCTTACGGCGGCGAGCTGGCGACCTATGACGCGGCGACGATGCAGCGGGCGCAGCAGACGCTGGAAACACTGCTGACGCAGCCGAGGCCGATGCCGTCGCGGGAGATTGTGGAGAGCGAGCTGAACTTCATCCGCATCCGCACGGAGCCGGAGAAGCGCGCGGCGGAGATTTCTGCAGCGCTGGCCGGGCCGGGGCCGGATGCGAATTTCAGGCAGGACCTTGCGGACCTGAGCTGGCTGCTGATGAAGCAGATGGCACAGAAGAATCTGCCGCCGCTGATGCAGTGGATTGCGGCATGGCGCGGCGCAAAGGGCGTTGCACTCGCGGAGTGGCAGCAGACGCACGCGCTGCCGTGGCTGGTGGCAGCGCTGGCACAGGCCGACGCGAACGATGCGGCTACAGCCGAGCTGCTGGCCGCGGCGGATGCTGTGAAGCCGGGCACACCGGCGTATGACACGGTGTTCTACCACAAGGTGCGGCTGCTGACAGCGATGGGACGCGCGGACGAGGTGCGCACGCTGCTGGATGCGGCGCTGCCCGCGCTCGAGAAGCAGAAGCCGGACTCGAAGCTAAATGCGCTGCGGGGCGAGCGGCTGGCGGTGGCGCGAAACTTCGACGAGTTCCTGACCTATGCGCCGCGGACCGTGCTTACAGCGGGATCGGAGGGCGCAGGCGACCTGCAGCAGACGTGCAGCGAGCGAGCGCACGCGGTGAATGCGCCGGCGCCATGCCCGGAGGCAGAGCATCCGCTGGAGTTCGACCGGGATGGGACGGAGGTGCTGAACCGGCATCTGCCGCTGGCCATGCTGATCGAGGCGGCGCAATCGACAAAGCTGCCGGAAAACATGCGGCGGCAGATTGCGACGATGGCGTGGACGCGCGCGGTACTGCTGGAGGATGCGGCGAGCGCGGCAAAGCTCGTGCCGCTGGCGCCAAAGGCGATCCGCGACGGGGCGGGAACGAGCGTGGGCTTTCCGGCACTGCTGACGATCCTGCGCAACGCGGGGATTCGGCCGTATCTGGAGCCGGGGATTCCGCGGGTGGCGAGCTTCAGCACGTTCGACGAGCTGCGCGACAACTGGTGGTGCAAGCCGTGGGATGCGGAGATCGGCGGAGACGGCAAGCCGAAGCCTCCGTCTCCGGCGCCGGCGTTCCTGAGCGCGCAGCAGAGCGCGGCGGGCAACGCGGAGTACGCGAAGCTGCAAGAGATGCCGGACTCAGTGAATGTGATCGGGCAGAGAGTGCTGGAGTATGCGGCGGCGCACCCCGACGACGGGCAGGCACCGGAGGCGCTGGCGCTGACGGTGCGCGCGGGCCACTATGCCTGCCAGGACTGGCGCAACTACGGCATGGACAATGGAAAGTCAGAGTACACGGCGGTGAGCAAGGCCGCGTTTCAACTGCTGCACAAGCGCTATCCGAACTCGCCGTGGACCCGAAAAACGCCGTACTACTACTGAGATCGGCGGACGGCGCGGCCCTTTGCGGATTGGCCACGCACTGGTAAGATAGATGGAGTTGTGGGGCTGTAGCTCAGCTGGGAGAGCGCCTCGTTCGCAACGAGGAGGCCAGCGGTTCGATCCCGCTCAGCTCCACCAATTCCCTCCACTCAAGCGGCATTCCAGAGACACTTCAATCTTCAGGGCCGAGGCACTGCACGGAGCGGTTTGCGCCCGCCGGCGCTTCGCAATCCGGCGCATGCGGCGCTATGGTGGTATCGGGCGCAGCTCCTGATCTTCCTGAGACACGGCATGAACGGCGACGGCAACAACTCAGCGGAGACGGTCTTCCTGGTGGAAGACGACGAAGCCGTGCGCGAGGGATTGAGCGACCTGCTACACTCGGCCGGAATTGCGACGCGCTGCTTTGGTTCGGCGGAGGAGTTTCTGCAGAGCTGGGATGCGGCGATGACAGGCTGCCTTCTGCTCGATGTGCGCCTGCCCGGCATGAGCGGCATGGAACTGCAGAGCCACCTGAACTCGCTCGGCATCGCGATCCCGATCATCATCATGACCGCGCACGGCGACATTCCCATGGTGCGCAAGGCGCTGAAGGCCGGAGCAGTCGAGTTCCTGACCAAGCCGTTCCAGGACGAGGACATCTTCGACGTGGTGCGGCAGGCCTTTGAACGCGACCGGGAAAACCGGCGCGCCATGGACCGGCAGGCTGTCCTCCAGGCCTGTGTGGAGTCGCTGACCGAGCGGGAGCGCCAGGTGCTGGAGATGGTGACGGCGGGGCTCACCAACCGGGAGATTGCGGAAAAGCTCTTCCTGAGCGTGGTTACGGTCAAGCTGCACCGCGGCCAGGGGATGAGGAAAATGCAGGCCGAATCTCTGGCGGACCTGGTACGCATGTGGGGAAGGATCGGCTCCATGCACAATCCTTAGGCGTTCTTTACGGATACCCGTAAGGAACCCGTGAAGAAGAGCCAAAACTATACCTTGGGATAGTTGTCACACCTCTTTCCCCTCCCTAGTCTCATATCCATAACGGCAGCGGCTCAGCTCGCCGCAATCTTGCATAGACACAGAACTCCTGCCGGTGGACCTCATTCCATCGGACAGCGGACGTGTCTCCTGGAGAAGAAACGTGGGTCTACAGGCAATCCTGGTCGAGTTGCTGCTCTCCGGCTTCTTCGCGATCGCGTGCTTCCGGGCGCGGGCCGAGGCTCCCTCCGCATCCGGCCTTGCGCCGCAGCAACTGTTCACGCTGGTTGACCGGCTGGAGCGGCTGCGCCGCTCGCGGTGGCAGTGGTTTGCGATGGTTCTGCTGCTTGTGCTGGTCCGGCTGGAGCATGGCGCGCCCATCGTCGCCGAGCTGACCGCCCTGGCACAGTTTGGCCTGTTCCTCGCGCTGCCCACCGCGCGCATGCCCAAGGAGGCGCTGCGCCGCCGATGAACGAGCTGGTCGAGATTGCGGGTTTCCTGAAGACGGCGCGCCGCCGCATGCGCTACGGCAAGTTTTCGCGGCTGCCGGTGGAGCTGATGCGGCTGGAGTGGAAGGGCCGCGGGGTGGAGTGCGACTGGCTGATGCGCCCCGCCGATCCGTGGGACCGCGATCTGCCCCGGCATATCGCGGAGGAACATGAGACGCTGCAGGCCCTGTGCGACGCAATGACGCTGCGGGACGCGGTGTTTGCCTCCTTCCCCGATGTGGCAACGGCGGAGCTGCGGATGTTTCGCATCGACGCCGAGCAGCGCCACGAGCTGATGATGACGGGCACCGTGCACCGCTCGAATGAGACGCTGCGGCGCGTGGTGTCGATTGCGATGCGGGCCCGGCTGTGCGGCTTTCAGTTCACCCTGACGGAAGGCGTGCTGAAGAGCATGAGCCCGGTGTCGGTTGGCTGCTCGTAGTTTGCAGCGCTTTGCACCTGCTGTTTGCTGACTATCCCCTTTGGCCCATGCCCCTGCGGCGCGGGTGCGGTTGTACTCACGATGCAGTTGGAATCACGATTCAGACTCTCACTTGAAGGAGACCATTCATGGCGGCAACAAAATCCCAGGGCAGGTCATTCACAATATTCATGGTGGGGGCCACCACGGCCGCTGCCGGAATAGCCTATTTCTCTTCCGGATCGGGCAAGCTGGCCCTGATCATTGGCCTGGTCATTCTCGCCATCTCGTTCGGGATGTTCCTGAAGATCAAGCCCGAGGAAGGCAAGGTTGCATTTGCAGCCCAGCCGTTTGTGACCAAGCTTATCGGCGTCGTAGTCACCCTGCTGGGCTGGCTTACGGTGCTCTTCGGCATCCATGCCACCTCCAGCGTGGGCGGACGCATGACCACCTCGATCATCGGCCTGGTTGTGTCGCTGATCGGCGTGCTGTTTGTGCTGCCGAGCGCCGCGAACAAGAACGCCATCTGGAAGGCCTGACGGCCGCGCGCCTTTAATCCCCTCGGCGATGACCCAACCCACCAAGGAGCTGAAATTAATGAGAATGACTCGGATTGCCTCCTGTGTTTGCGCCCTCGCGGTTGTGCTGGCTGCCGGAGCAGGCCTTGCACCGCGCGCGCATGCGCAACCCTCCGCCTCAGCCGCTGAGCTGAAAACCGCGGCCGCTGCAGCGCCCTCCACCGCGACGCTGGCCAACGGCGACCCCGGCGGCGCCCTGACCGGCACCATCAGCGATGTGCCGGTGAGCGACACCAAAGCCGGACTCACCCTGGGCGACGTGGCCAACCAGGTCGGCCAGAACAAGATCGGCATCAACTTTACCTGGACGCTGATCACGGGCTTCCTGGTCATGTTCATGCAGGCCGGATTCGCCATGGTCGAGGCGGGCCTTTGCCGCGTGAAGAATGCCAACCACACCTACATGATGAACTTCTTCGTGTATGGGTGCGGCCTGTTCGCGTACTGGATTCTGGGCTTCGCGATCCAGATGGGCGGCGCGGCCGGCAACGGCAACCTGGGCGGCCTGCAGTCGCTCAACGGCGAGCACCTGCTCAACCTGTTCGGCACCAACTGGGGCATCTTCGGACAGAACGGCATGTTCCTCGCCGGCCACACCTATGACGTGGGCGTCATGGTGATCTTCCTCTTCCAGATGGTGTTCATGGATACGGCGCTGACCATCGTTACCGGCGCCTGCGCCGAGCGCTGGAAGTTCCTCACCTTCGCCGTCTCGTCGGTGCTGATGGGCGCCATCACCTATCCGCTGTTCGCCAACTGGGCGTGGGGCGGCGGCTGGCTCTCGCAGCTCGGCGTCAACGCCGGCCTGGGCAAGGGCTACTGCGACTTCGCCGGATCGGGCGTGGTGCACGCGGTCGGCGGCCTCACGGCACTGGCCTGTGCGCTCATCGTCGGACCGCGCATCGGCAAGTTCAACCGCGACGGCTCGGCCAACGCGATCATCGGCCACGATATCTCGGCCGTGCTGATCGGCTGCTTCATCCTGGCCTTCGGCTGGTTCGGCTTCAACCCCGGCAGCACGCTGGGCGCTTCGG
>DASZRQ010000027.1:0-19970 GCA_035549115.1 Occallatibacter sp.
GCCTCCACGTTGATCGGCGCGCCCGCCTGCAGCGTGTGCAGATTGGTCCGCCAATACGTCAGCGGCAGAATCGCAATCGCGATCACATCGCTCTCAATGTCCGCGATGGTCAAACTGATGCCCTCAAGAGCTACCGACCCCTTGGGCACCATCCACGGCCGCACCGCTTGCGGCACGTGCACCTTCAGCGTCCAGTCGGTGGTCTGCTCGTCGAACTGCGGGCTGGTCCGGGCGATCACCGGCTCCAGCGCCACCAGTTCGCCGCATCCGTCCACGTGGCCCTGCACAATATGCCCGCCCAGCGGGCTACCGGCCGCCGTCGGCAGTTCCAGGTTCACCTTTGCTCCCGGCTTCAGCGCTCCCAGTGAAGTTTTGTCCAGCGTCTCCTGCGCCAGGTCGGCATGGAAGTACGTCGGGTCCACATCCAGCGCCGTCAGGCACACGCCGCTCACGCCCAGCGAGTCGCCTTCACGCAGCCGCGCCGCCACTCCCGGAGCCTCCACCGTGATGCGCCGCACGCCGCCGCGCTCCGTCAGGCTCACCAGCGTTCCTGTCTGCTCGATAATCCCGGTAAACATGCTTCCAGTGTAAGCGCGGAGCCGGTTCGAGGCCGGCTCAGAACCGCATCGCGATGCCGCTCTCGCCGATGGAGGTAAGCACGGAGAGCAGATGAGTCACCCCGAGCAGGTCGCGAATCTGTTTGCCGAGATTGATCAGCTCAAACCGGCAGCCGGCGCTTTTGCACGAAACATACAGCCGCACCAGCGTGCCCAGGCCCATGCTGTCCACCATCTTCACATCGGTCAGGTCCAGCACAATCCGCTTGCAGGCCGGGATCAGGGGCGCGACGCCTTCCTGCAGAGCCTTCGTCTGCCCCGCCACCAGCCGCCCATGGCAGTGCAGCAGTGCTTCATTGCCTTTGCGCTCGACCTCGAACGTGAATGGATGTGGGGACGCGGTGTGAGACATGGCGCTCCTTGAAAGCAGAATGGAAGTGAGGGGAGAGTCGCCGATGATTCTCTCATGAGCTCGACTCTATCTCCGCATACTAATTTTTGTGGTGTGACAGTTTGCAGGTTGTCGCTGGTTGCGAATCTCTGTCTCTTGTGCCACGCTTAGCAGCATGCTGAAGCTCTAGTAGTAACGACGCGACTGAAACCGATTGGGCAGGTACATCGTTGATGACAGAAGCGAATAATGAACAGCAGGTATTTGCACAATCGTTACGCGCTCATTTGGATAAGCTGGCAGCAGATAAGCCTCACGTGCTGCGAGTACGCCGTTTGAATCAAGCCATGGTTGCGGAGGTTCGTCGCCGACTACAAGAAGGATTATTAATCACCCACCTGGGTGCGGTAGCTGATGAAGGCGGACAAGTCAGATTTATTGAAACAGAAGACGACATTACTGCCGATGCCCTGATGCAACAATTGCAAAAATCCGCAGCGGACAGAGAAGTCTTCGCAGCATCGCTCTGCACGTTGGTGGAGCGCCGCCTTTCTGGTAGTGAAAAGCTCGTGCTCTTTATTCAGACGCATACCGAAGATAGAACCGGGTTTGCTGTAATGTCAGGAGTGCCCGCCGATGAAAAGGACAATACGGGGGGATTGACCGGAATAACCGGCCCTGCTGTTGCGGTATATGGGAAGAAGATCGCTCCTATAATTTTTGCATCCGCATAAACGCGGAGATAAACGTTAATCGTCGAAAGGCTACCCTCTAATTTTTAGGATGATCTCTGGTAGCTGGCGTAGAACGATTGGACAGCAACAGCGAGCGCCACACCAGATCATGTTCATACCGGATCATCTTGATCGTAGTGGTACAGATACGATCATTCACTCGCATCCCGCAACTTGTCCGCCGCGCACGGGTCCATCACGATAACCTGAGCAGTTCGCACCACGCGGCGCAGCGATTGCCGCGCAGTTGTTCCACCCATCCAAGCATCAGGCAGTTCGTGAGTGCTCATCATGTCTTCTTGTTCGTCTTTGGTTGCCTTCCGTTGGTCCCGGCTCGTCGCTCTCCTCGCGCTCGCCGCCCTCTGCGGCTGCTCCAGCATCCAGGTCCACCTCGGCATGCGGGCCCACATCGACAAAATTCCCGTCACCACCATGGATGCGGTCCTGCCCCACGGTCCTGCCCTCGCTCCCGGAGAAACCGCGCCTCTCCAGGTCAACTTCACCACCGCCGACGGCAAAACCTGGGTCACCGAGGGCGCAGGCAAGGGCAAAATCCTCTGGAGCGACCTCACCGTTACGCCGACTCTCGTCACCTTCAAAAAGGGCAAGCTCACTCTGCGCCACGATCCCCGCTACAGCGACGGCAAGATCGGCCACGTCGAGATCACCGTTCCCAGCCATCCCGGCCTGCACGCCGCCCTCGACATCCCACTGCGTTACACCTACCCGTTCAAGGCCGTTTACTCCGGCTCCAGCGGCACACCGGGAATGAATGGCACAGACGGCATCAACGGCACCGACGGCACCCCCGGCTCCACCGATCCCAACAACCCCTCGGCCGGCGGCGACGGGTCTGACGGAACCAACGGCAGCGACGGCCAGCGCGGCGGCGATGGCGGCGACGGGCCGCCCGTCAATGTCGTGGTCACGCTCCGCCCCGGCGACCATCCTCTCCTGCAGGCGGAGGTCTCCGTGCCGGGCCGCAAGCCCCGCTACTACCTCGTTGATCCCGATGGAGGCTCGCTCACCATCGGCTCGTATGGCGGCGACGGCGGCTCTGGCGGAAAAGGCGGGCGCGGCGGCCGCGGCGGATCGGGCGGCATCGGCACGCCGAACGGCAACAGCGGCAACAACGGCTCCGATGGCCAGGACGGTCTCAGCGGCGACTCAGGCCGCGGCGGCAGCATCAGCATCACCACCGACCCCGCCGTCCAGCCCTACCTCGCCGCCATCCACGTCTCCAACCCCGGCGGACCCAAACCTGTCTGGCTCACCCAGCCCGTAGCCCCGCTCTGGTGAGCCGTTCTGACCCCTGATTTCTGATCACTGGTCCCTGATCCCTGATCACTGGCCCTGATCACTGGTCCATGGCCGGAGGCCAGGGGTCCCTCAACAGCGAGCACAATCCCAGATCGTTGCCGTACCGCTCCACCTCGACGTTTTCGAGGTGCACGAATCGCTCCATGCCCTTGAACGCCGGCACCGCGTCCGACCCCATGATCTGCGGCGCCACAAACAGGTGCACCCGGTCCACAAAATCGCCGGCCAGCAGCGCCGTATTCAGCCGCGTGCCCGTCTCGGTCAGCACGGTCAAAATCCCCTCCGCGCCCAGCAGGTCCAGCACCTTGCCCAGGGGAACCCGCCCCGCCTCGGCCGTCAGAACTTCCACGCGAATGCCCCGCTCCCGCAGCGCCGCAATCCGTGCCTCGTCTTTGGAAACCGTGCAAACGGCCACGTCTCCGTCTGCGCTACAAACGATATTTGAATCCAAGGGGATGCGCAGCGCGGAATCAAGTATCACGCGAAGGTTTTTGCGCCGTCGTCGCAGCCCGCTCCGGTCGGTCAGCATAGGGTCGTCGGCCAGCACCGTGTCCACGCCGGTGAGCACCGCATCGGCCTGCCAGCGCAGCGGCTGCACTGCCGCCCGCGCCGCCTCGCTGGTAATCCAGTAGGGCTCGCGCGCCGCATGCACGCCGGGGGGCGGAGCGATCCGCCCGTCCAGCGTCATCGCCACCTTCATCAGCACCAGCGGCCGCCCGCTCTGGCTCCAGCGCGCAAACCCCTCATTCAGCCGCCGCGCTTCTTGTTCGCATACCCCCACGTCGGTCTGAAGGCCCGCGGCATGCAATGCTTCCAGGCCATGCCCAGCCACATGCGGATTGGGATCGACCGTAGCCGCCACCACCCGCCCCAGCCCCGCAGCCATCAGCGCCCCGGTGCAGGGAGGCGTCCGTCCCGTGTGATTGCATGGCTCCAGCGTCACATAGGCCGTGCCGCCCTTCAGCCTGTCGCCGGCATGCTGCCGCGCCTCATTGAGCGCCACCACTTCGGCATGGTCCTTCAGGTCGTACTCGTGCCAGCCCTCGCCCACCACCTGGCCCGCACGGTCCAGAATCACGCAGCCCACCGCCGGGTTCGGCGAGGTCACGCCAATCCCGCGCCGCGCCAGCTCCAGCGCCCGCCGCATCCACACACTGTCCTGTTCCCGCTGCTCGCTCATATGCCAAAGGCCCGCAAGCCCATAGTTTAAATCCGTCACCGTAGAGCGCAGAGCGGTGATGAGGAGCCCGTTTTTCGGTGTCGATCTGCTCTTGGCAACAATCACATGGGTTGCTAGACAGGATAGGGCTGACGTAAGCCGAAGTCGGATGTGCGGGAGAATCAGAACTGTGCCATGCTGCTGACGGCCTGATCCGGCTCACGATGACATGATCGTAGGCGACGATACGCACCATCTCGAATTCCGCACGGTTCAACCTGCTTCAATAAAATAACCTGCCATCATGTGCCGGGCCCTCTTACTCGAGACACGTTATCATCCATGTCATGACCACCCTATTGGTGCTCGCGGTTCTGATTATTCTGGGAACATTGACTTCGCTTGTGGTCTGGTTTTACCGTCGGGCGACACCCAAGAAGAACACTGACAACTGGTCAATGACTGAAGCAACAATCCAGTCGGTCGGTAAAGTCATTGGAACGGGACGTGGCTCTTACCCACTCGATGTGGGCGACTTTACTTATGTGGTCAATGATGAGTACTACTCAGGAAGAGCGCAGATATCCCGCTCATTTTCTACTGGAGATAGTCAACCAAAAGACCTGGTCAATAAGAAGTTCCAAGTGCGCTATGATCCGCGCAAGCCAGACAAATACGACGTCTCCCAAGCCGAAATAGCAGATTTTCTTCTGGATCCATATGACGATTTCTTAATGCACGATATCGACGACACAGGCATATGGAATAACTAATCAAGCTATGGCAGGCACCGCCGCGCCGCTACCCCACCAGCGCATCCACAAACGCCCCCGCATCAAACTCCAGCAGGTCGTCCATCTGCTCGCCCACGCCCACCTGGCGCACCCGCCGCCCCTGCGCCGGTTACTTCTCCAGTGTCACCGATCAACTTCCTTGGGCGAGACCTGGGCTCCAGGAGGTTCGCGGAACGGCTCCACAGCAATGCGCTCGTAGCGTACTTCCAGCACGGTCAGGGTTTCAGAGCCGCCCGGCGCATGAAGAACCACTTCGTCATCCTCCGCCGCTCGCATCAATGCGCGCCCCAGAGGAGAGGCCCAACTGATGTGGTTGCGGTCGAGATTGACTTCGTCTGTGCCGACGATGCATACCTCGCGCTCTGCACCCGCGGCGTTCGCATAGCGCACGGTGGCTCCAAAGAACGCTCGTGCCGCTCGCTGCCCGGTTCTCGGGGCCTCCGGATCGACCACCTCCGCGGCTTCGATGCGCTTGGTCAGGAAGCGGACCCGTCCATCGATCTGCCGCAGCCGCCGCTTGCCATACTGATAGTCGGCGTTTTCACTCCGATCGCCATTGCCCGCGGCCCACGCCACCACCTCCACAACAGCCGGACGCTCCCGCGTCAGCAAAAACTGGCGCTCCTCTTTCAGGCGCTGCAATCCGCCGGGAGTGATGTAGTTTGTTTCGTGGCCTGCCGCAGGTTCCGCCGCTTTCGGCCTTCTGGTAAACCCTTGTCGCATCCTGCGGCCCTCTCTCGGCGCAATTTGAGCCAGCTGCGTTGACCAGCGCCGGACGATTCACGATGCGTCAGGCGATTCTTTGCGCACGCGGGTGGTCATGGTCTCACGGGGTTCGTTCTTCAACGGAGGGTGCCCCTCCGGTCCCTCTCTTGAGCCGCTACCCCAGCAGCGCATCCACAAACGCCCCCGCGTCAAACTCCAGCAGGTCGTCCATCTGCTCGCCCACGCCCACGTAGCGCACCGGCAGCCCCATCTCCCGCGCAATCGCCACGGCAATGCCGCCCTTGGCCGTGCCGTCCAGCTTGGTCAGCACAATCCCCGTCACGCCCGCCGCCTGGGTAAACTGCCGTGCCTGCTGCAGCCCGTTCTGGCCCGTCGTCGCATCCAGCACCAGCAGCACCTCATGCGGAGCTCCCGGCACCAGCTTCGCCGCCGTCCGCCGCATCTTGTCCAGCTCGTCCATCAGCCCGGTCTTGGTATGCAGCCGCCCCGCTGTATCCACCAGCACGTCGTCGATGCCTCGCGCCTTGGCCGCGCTCGCCGCGTCGTAGAGCACCGCCGCCGGGTCGCCGCCCTGCCGCGTCTTCACCAGCTCCACGCCCGACCGCCGCGCCCACACCTCAAGCTGCTCGATTGCCGCCGCCCTGAACGTGTCCGCCGCGCACAGCAGGACGGTCCGCTCCCGCCTGCGCAGCCACGCCGCCAGCTTGCCGCTGGTGGTCGTCTTGCCCGTCCCGTTCACGCCCACCAGGAACGTCACCTTCGGCGGCGTCTCCGGCATGGCCGCTGCCCGATTCGGGGTCTGCAGAATCGTTTGCAACTGTTCCTTCAAGAGCTGCTTTAATTCTTCGCCGCCCGCAATCGCCTGCTTCTTCGCCCGCTCCCGCAGCGCGTTCAGGATCTCGGTTGTTGTCTGCACGCCGATGTCGCTGGTCAGCAGAGCCACTTCCAGAGCCTCGAGCGTCCCCTCGTCCACCACCCGGGTGATTGCCGCCAGGTCGTTGATCCGCGACGAAAACGACTCCCGCGTCCGCGTCACGGCCTGCCGCATCCGGCTGAAGAAGCCCTGCTTCTCCTCCGTCTCCGGCGTCTCGTCCGGTTTATCGTCCCTGTTGCCAAAAAGCGTGATCATGCGCGTCCAATCCCAGCCTAAAGTCTAAAGCAACCGTGCCTCGGTCCGCCCGGTCAGCCTGCCTGGTTCGGCCCCTGTCCGTTCCGTAAAAATTCACTTGCAAATCGCAAGCAAATTCAGGAACAATCGCCTGCAAGTTCCGCCCTCCCCGGCGGCCAAACATCTCTGGAGGTTCCTCGTTCCATGAGCAAGGTCCGAGTCCTGGTCGGCACGCGCAAAGGCGCATTCATCCTCACCGCGGACGGTAAACGCGACAACTGGCAGGTCTCCGGGCCGCACTTTGCCGGCTGGGAGATTTACCACATGAAGGGCTCGCCCGTGGAACCGGATCGCATCTATGCCTCGCAGACCTCCGGCTGGTTCGGCCAGATTCTCCAGTGCTCCACCGACGGCGGCAGCACCTGGTTCCAGCCCGGCGCCACGGCCGAAGAGAAAGACGCGCCGCCCAGCTTTCCGCCAAAAATCAGCAACAAGTTCACCTATGACGCCAGCGCGGAGACCGGCAAGCCTCTGACCACGCACCAGTGGTACGACGGCAGCCAGCACCCCTGGGAGTTCAAGCGTGTCTGGCACCTCGAGCCCTCCCTCACCGACGCTTCAACCGTCTATGCCGGTGTTGAGGACGCGGCCCTCTTCCGCTCCACCGACGGCGGCGCAAGCTGGCAGGAGCTGCCCGCCCTGCGCGGCCACGGCACCGGCCCCGACTGGCAGCCCGGCGCGGGCGGCATGTGTCTGCACACCATCCTCCTTGACCCCACCAACCCCGACCGCATCTATATCGCTATCTCCGCCGCCGGAGCCTTCCGCACCGATGACGGCGGCAAATCCTGGAAGCCCATCAACAAGGGCCTCGTCTCCAACTTCATCCCCGACCCCAACGCCGAAGTCGGCCACTGCGTCCACCACATCGCCCTGCACCCCTCGCGTCCCAACGTGCTCTTCATGCAGAAGCACTGGCATGTCATGCGCTCCGACGATGCCGGCGACCACTGGACCAAGGTCAGCGGCAATCTGCCCACCGACTTTGGCTTCGTCATCGACGTGCACGCTCACGAGCCGGAGACGCTCTATGTGGTGCCGATCAAGTCCGACTCCGAGCATTTTCCGCTCGACGGCAGGCTGCAGGTCTTCCGCAGCCGCACCGGAGGCAACGAGTGGGAGCCGCTGACCAAAGGCCTGCCTCAGGAGAACTGCTACGTCAACGTTCTCCGCGACGCCATGGCCGTCGACCGCCTCGACGACTGCGGCGTCTACTTCGGCACCACCGGCGGCCAGGTCTACGTCTCGCCCAATGGCGGAGACACCTGGCAGCCCATCGTCCACGACCTGCCCGCCGTCCTCTCCGTCGAGGTGCAGACGCTGGCGTGATTCGCGTTCAGATTCCTTACCACCTCCGCACCCTGGCCCGCGTCGAGGACGAAGTCCTCCTCGACCTCGACGCTCCCATCACTCTCCGCACCGTGCTCGATGCCCTCGAAGCCCGCTATCCCATGCTTCGCGGCACCATCCGCGACCACGACACCCTCGCCCGCCGCCCCTTCCTCCGCTTCTTTGCCTGCGGAGAAGACATCTCGCTCCGCCCGCCGGACGAGCCGCTGCCCGCGCCGGTCGCGGAAGGCAAAGAGCCGCTGCTCATCATCGGCGCCATTGCCGGCGGATGAGGCAGCGGCCCCAGGTTTCAGTCAGTCCCTAAGTCACTGGTTTCCAGTCCCCAGTCCCCAGTCCCTAGTCCCTAGCCTTTAAAAAGCCCTGCCAGCACTGCCCCGGCATCCCCGTCCTCAATCACGGCCGTGTTGGTCAGTTCCAGCAGGTCGGCCCACTTCGCCGCGCCCTTGTACAGCGCCACCGGATCGTTCGTCTCATACAGCGCAAAGCCGCCGCTGCAGTCCACATTGTGCCAGCGTCCCAGCAGCGTCACGCCCGCCTCGGGCGTGGCCACGCCAGCCAGAAACCGCTCCGCCGCCTCAGGCAGGTTGCCCGTCGGAAAAGTCCACGTCGTCATGAATTTCATGGTCCTCATTCTCCAGTCTTTCTCGGATTCAGGGGAGGGTTGCCCGGACAATCCAGGGCCCGTGCATCATACCGCAGTTCAATGAAAGCGGCTGCACATCTCGTTCTGACCTCGCCTCGAACCGGTCTGCATCATCCGTCTTGCCGCCGCGCAGCCTCTGCTGTAGTGCTAAGCCTGCACCCATCTCAGCCCAGGGAAACGCCGATGCGTATCGCCAGCCCGAGCCACGCAGTCTTCGCGGTTACTGTCGCCGCCCTCGGCATCCTCGGCCTCATCCAGGGCAGCTTCACGCCCCTCTGGGAGCCGGTTCCCGCCGCTGTCCCGGCGCGCCTTGCTCTGGTTTACCTCGCGGCCATCGTCTCTCTCGCATCGGGCCTCGGCCTGCTCTTCCGGAGCACCGCCGCGCCCGCCGCCCGCCTGCTTCTCGGCTGGCTCCTGCTCTGGATGCTGCTTTTTCGGCTTCCCGGCCTCTTTGTTCCGCCGCTTTTCGGGGCATTGTGGGCCATCGCACCCACGGCCGTCCTCACGGCCGCTGCCTGGGCTCTCTGGATCGAGTTCGCCACGGAGTGGGACCGCCAGCGCCTCGGCTTCTTCGCCGGCGCATCAGGCTTGCGCCTCGCCCACGGGCTCTATGCCCTCGCCCTCATCTTCTTCGGCGCGGCCCACTTCATCGACCCCGCCGACACCCTCGCTCTCATCCCTCGCTGGCTCCCCTGGCATCTCTTCTGGGCATATTTCTTCGGCTGCACCTTCATCGCCGCGGGCCTGGGCCTTCTCCTCGGAGTCTACGCACGGCTCGCCGCCGCGCTCGCCACCCTGCAGATCGCCCTGTTCCTCGCGCTGGTGTGGATCCCCCTCGCCGCCACCCGCTCTCTCGGCGCTTTTCAGACGGGCGAGGCCATCCTCACCGCAATCCTCATGGCCGCCGCCTGGGTCGTCGCCGGCTCCTGCCGCACCACACCCTGGCTCGCCGCACGCAACCGCTAGAAAGTGAAATTGTCGATGTGAAGCTGCGGAGCTACCGCTCTTCCTTGCCCGGCCGCAGCATCAGGTCCTTGATCGCTTCGCGAGGGTCCTTGCCCTCGTCGAGAATCAGCTCCATCTGCTCCGTAATCGGCATCTCGATTCCATGCCGCCGCGCCAGCCCCAGTGCCGCCTTGGTGGTGCGCACGCCCTCGGCCACCTTGCCGCCCAGGCTCTCCAGAATCTCCGGCAGCTTGCGCCCCTGGCCCAGCGCCTGGCCCACGGTGCGGTTTCGGCTCAGCGACCCCGTGCACGTCAGCACCAGGTCGCCCACGCCCGAGAGCCCCGCCAGCGTCTCCCGCCGTCCGCCGCAGGCCACGGCCAGCCGCGTAATCTCCGCAATGCCCCGCGTCATCAGCGCCGCCGACGAGTTGTACCCCAGCCCCACCCCGGCCGCAATGCCCGCCGCAATCGCGATCACATTTTTGAGCGCCCCGCCCAGCTCCACGCCGATCACATCCGTGGACGTGTATAGCCGCAGCGTCTCCGACGAAAAATCCTGCTGCACCCGCGCCGCCATCGCCGCATCGCTGAAGGCCACGGTCACCGCCGTAGGCTGGCCCTGCGCCACCTCCGCCGCAAAGCTCGGCCCGCTGAACGCGCCAATCGGCAGCACCAGCCCGGCCGGCTCCAGCGTCTGCGAAATCACTTCCGTCATCCGCAGGAACGTTTCGTTTTCCACGCCCTTCGTCGCGCTTACCAGAATCTGCTCCGCGTGCAGATGCGGGGCCAGCCGCTTCATCGTCCCGCGCAGAAACTCCGACGGAATCACTGTCACCAGAATCTCCGCCTCGTGAACAGCGGCCGTTTCCGCCGTCACCGCCAGCTCCGCCGGCAGCGGAAACCCCGGCAGAAACAGCACATTCTCGCGCGCCGCTTCAATCTTCGCGGCCTCGTCCGCGCTGTGCGACCACAGCGTGACCCTATGCCCGCTGCGCCGCACCAGCGACAGCGCAATCGCCGTGCCCCACGCGCCCGCTCCCAGCACAGCAATGCGGCTCATGCCGTCTTCTCCTCGCGCCTGCGCGCTCCAAAGCGGTTCTCGGTGCCGGTCAGCAGCCGACCAATGTTCTGGTGATGCTTCACGATGATCAGCAGCGCCACCGCGGCCTGCACGGCGAGAAAGAACACAGGCTTCTCTCCATGCACCAGGAACCACGCGAACACCGGAAAGCTGGCCGCGCCCAGGATGGACGCCAGCGAAACATACCGGCTAAGCCCGAGCACAAGCGCGAAGACCATAATCGCCGCCAGCGCTGCCAGAGGCGCCGCCACCAGGAACACGCCAAAGCCCGTGGCCACACCCTTGCCGCCCTTGAACCTCAGCCACACCGGGAACATGTGCCCCAGCACCGCGCACAGCGCCGCCAGCGCTTCCACGCTGCGTACCGGCGTGCCGGCCATCAGGTGCGGCGCAACCCATGCGCCCAGGCCCACAGCCGCGCAGCCCTTCAGCATGTCGCACAGAAATGTGGCCGCGCCCAGGCCGCGCGCGCCCGAGCGCACCACGTTGGTGGCGCCAATGTTGCCGCTGCCGAGGGTGCGGATATCCTGCTTGCGGAAGATCCGCACGAGCAGATAACCGCTGGGGATGGAACCGAGCAGGTAAGCGCCCGCAACAACCAGGAGACTTCCAAGGGGCATAACGATTGAGAGTGTAGCAGGTAAGGGCCGCCCGCGCGTGTGCCGCCGGGCTGCCCGCCCCGTCTCAGAACCGTTCGTCTGCGGATGGCCCATACAGCGCCGGAACCGTGGACGCGGCCAGCCGCAGATAGACAGTGAGTTGTCCGCGATGATGCGCCAGATGGCTGAACACCGCGTCGGCAATCATCAGGTGCCGTGCCTGCTGCTGGATTACCTGCCCGCTCATCTTGAAAGCCCAGGGCTTCTCCAGGCGCGCATCGGTCGTTGTGTTTAGCGCGCGCCGCGCCTTCACCACGGCCGCGTCGCAGGCCGAGAGCAGATCGGCTGTCGTCGCCAGCGGCTTGGTGCGGAACTTCTCCGCCTCGGGCGTGCCGAAGTCCAGCTCCTCGGTCTCGATCATGATCGCGATCCAGCCGATCATGGTGGCCACCACCGCGGCCAGGTAGCCCATCTCCATCGACTTTTCATGTGGCTTGAAGCTGTTCTGCCCCTCCGGCACGCGGGCCAGCGCCTTGCGCGTCAGCACAGCCTCGCGCTCAAGCTGCTCCAGCAGATAACTCTTCAGGGAAATTGCTGTCTCGACCATGGTTCTTCTCCTTGCGGGCGTCATGGCCCGGCAAGAACCACACTAGGACCACAAATATGACAAACAATGTCATATATTCAAAGGCAGACTGGAAAAAGATGTTGAAGGGGTCTCAGTCATGAAGTCCGACCGCCTGCTCTCCGTCCTGCTGCTGCTGCAGGCCCGCGGCCGCGCCACGGAGCGCGAGCTGGCCGAGCAGCTTGAGGTTTCGCAGCGCACCATTCACCGCGACCTTGAAGCGCTCAGCGCCGCGCGCGTGCCGGTCGTCGCCCTGCGCGGCTCCCAGGGCGGCTGGGAGCTCGAAAAAGGCTGGCGCACGCAGGTGCCGGGCCTCGACGAGGCCGAGCTGCGCGCCCTGCTGATGGCGCAGCCGCGCGTCGTCGGGCATCCGCGGCTGGCGGCCGCCGCGGAGAGTGCGCTGAACAAGCTGATGGCCGCCCTGCCCGGCCCCATGCGCATGCAGGCGGAGGCCATGCGCGAGCGCCTGCATGTGGACCCCACCGGCTGGCGCGAGTCCGGTGAGGATCTCTCGATGCTTTCCATCGTGCAGGATGCGGTTGCCCGCGAGCGGCAGCTTGCCTTCGACTACACCCGCGCCGATGGCGAAGCCTCCTCGCGCGTGGTCGATCCGCTTGGACTCGTGGCCAAGGGCTTGAGCTGGTATCTGGTGGGCAACTCGGCGGGCAAGGGCCTGCGCACCTATCGTGTTTCGCGCATGCGCGCCGCCACGGCGCTGGCCTCGGGCTTCAAGCGGCCTGCTCGCTTCGATCTTGCCGCGTACTGGAAGAAGTCCACCGCCGAACTCGACAGTAAGCGCCGCGCCTATCCGGTCACTCTCACCCTCACGCCGGAGGCCGCGCGGCATCTGCAGGCCTGGTACGCCGTGGAGACGATCGCAACGGATGCGGAGGGCCGGGTCACGCTGCGCGTCAACTTCGATGCCGAAGGCCAGGCCCGGTTCATCGTGCTGGGCATGGGCGCGGGCGTGCGCGTAGTGCGCCCGGCGGAGCTGCGCCAGCGGGTGCGCGCTGAGCTGAAGGAGATGGCGCGCCAGCACAGGGCGGGCGATTCATGAATGCGCGTCAGTCCACCATCAGCTCGCCGGGCAGGATGGGCCGCGTGCGCGGCAGCATGCCGTTGTAGGCAGCCGTGCCCATTGCCAGCAGCATGCCCCCATAAATCGCGAGCTTGATCGCGCTCCCGGTGCGCGTGAGCGGCAGCGTCTTCCACAGGACGAGCAGCACCGTCTGCGCAATCGTCACCGACCATACCGTGCCGTAGAAGTAGCGGCGTTCCGTGCCTTCGCCCCTGGTGGACCTGCCCACGCGGGGCAGCCTGCCAAAGGCGCCCAGCAGCAGGATCAGCGCGCACAGCGGGAAGTAGGCGTACTGGTAGAGCTGCTTCATATACCAGGTACCGGTGACGCTGGCGACGACGAGGCCGGCAAGGTTCAGCAGCGCGAAGTTCAGCGCCGCGTTCCACGCAAAGGTGTAGCACACCTTGCGGTAGAGCGGGTTGGGCTTGTCTTCGTCAAAGCGCAGAATATACGGCGCGGGCTCGCAGCCCGGCATCTGCCCGTAGAGGCCCGCAATGCCGGTGCCCAGCAGCACCAGCCCCAGCCACAGCGAGTTCATCAGGCTGAATCCATGCGCAAACAGCGAGAAGGTCAGCGGTCCCGGCGTCAGAAAGAAAACCCAGATCCAGATGGGCCAGTGCAGCACCCGGTAATAGCCCTTGTTGCGCGTCCGCATCTTGCGGGCATCCGCATATTCCACCCTGCCGCTGTATCGCATGGCCGGAGTTTTGCAGAGCAGCCGGGGGCGCGTCAATTGCCGCACCCCGGCCGATGCGCAGATGAGACCGTGTTAGCGTAATGCCTGCTCGAACAGCGCGAGCATGGCGTCTGCAATCGTGTCTACATGAGACTCGAGCGCGAAGTGTCCGGCATCGAGCATCTGGACCTGCGCATTGGGGTTGTCTTTCCGGTAAGCCTCGGCCCCGGCCGGAATGAAGAACGGATCGTTTCTGCCCCAGATGGCGAGCACCGGCGGTTGCTTGTCACGGAGATACTGCTGAAACGCCGGATATAGCGCGAGATTGGAATTGTAGTCAAGGAAGAGATCGAGCTGAATCTCGGCGTTGCCGGCTCGCTGCATGAGCGCCGCATCCAGTGTGTAAGACTCCGGCGCAACCGATGCGCCGCCATCCGGCTCGCCGAAGGTGTACTGCCAGCGCGTAGCCTCGGGCGTGAGGAACTGCCGCAGCGCGTCGCGATGCTCCGTGGTTGGCTCCTTCCAGTACGCGCGAATCGGATCCCAGGCATCGCCCAGGCCCTCAAGATAGGCATTGCCGTTCTGCGAGACGATCGCCGTGACACGATCGGGCTCGGCGAGTGCCAGGCGCAGGCCAACGGGCGCGCCGTAGTCGAAGATGTAGATCGCGAAGCGCTCCAGCTTGAGCACATCGACGAAGCTTTGCATGGTCTTGCCGAGCGACTCGAAGTTGTAGCGGTAGTTGCGTTCTTCCGGGACCGTGGTGAAGCCGAAGCCGGGCAGGTCCGGCGCGATGACGTGGTAGCGCGCGGCCAGGCGGGGAATCAGCTCGCGGAACATGTGCGACGAAGTCGGGAAGCCATGGAGCAGCAGCACGGCCGGCGCATCGGCCGGGCCAGCTTCGCGGTAGAAGACCTGAACGCCGTCGGCTTCCACGGTGTGGAACGTGACGCGGGGAAGGATGGCAGTGGGGGACTGTGTGGAAGGCATGGCGGATTCTCCTTTGGTGTGTAACCGTAATAATTACGGTTGAATGGTTACAGAGTGCTCCGATCATTGTAACTTGTCAACATTATTTTTATGGGTTACAGTGATTTTCATGAATGCTGATGTGGAAAACCTGCCGCTGGCAGCTCCGCATGCGGGCATGGACGCGCTTTTTCTGGCCGATCACCCGGTGCTGGACATGCTGAATACCGTTGCCGTAGTTGAGGAAGCGCTGGTCGACTTCTGGCAAACGGATGCGGATGTCCTGCGCTGGCTGGAGAAGCAGGGAATGGCCGCGCCGGCACAGGGGCGCTGGCCAGGCGGCGCTTTGGCCGCGTCGGCGCGCCGCTTGCGCGATCTTGCGCGCGAGCTGGTGACACATCGCAAGGCAAAGAAGTCTCTGCAGGGCGTGGATGCGCTGAATGCGTTCCTGGCGAAAGGTTCAAGTCACCTGGAACTGAGTGGCGCGGTTGGCAGGTCTCTCAAGGTGGAAAGGCGATACGCGGCGGACACGCCGGAGGGTTTGCTGGCGCCGCTGGCCGAGAGCGTGGCGCATCTTCTGGCTGAAGGAGACTTCAATCTGGTGCGCCGGTGCGAGGGCGAGGGTTGCGTGCTCTGGTTTTACGATCGCACCAAGGCCCATCGCCGGCGCTGGTGCAGCATGGGCATCTGCGGCAACCGCGCAAAGGTCGCGGCGTTTCGCCAGCGGCAGCAAAGCTGATCGGACTACATCAGCTTCTTGCGCACCAGGTCCAGCGCCTGCTGCGCGGCCCACTGGCGCACCCGCTCGCGGTCGCCGCGGAAGGTACGGTCGTAGCCGTCGGTCTTCTGCCCGTCGGCCACGGCAAAGTAGACAAGCCCCACCGGCTTCTTTTCCGTACCGCCCGTGGGGCCGGCAATGCCCGTCACGCCCAGGCCCAGCGTGGCCCCGGTGCGCTTGCGAATACCTTCAGCCATCGCCGCGGCCACTTCGGCCGAGACCGCGCCATGCTGCGCAATCAGCTCCGGTGGCACGTTGGCGAACGAGGTCTTCAGCGGATCGGAATACACAACCGCGCCGCCCAGGAACGACCGCGAGCTGCCCGGCACGCGCGTAATGCGTTCGGCCACTAGGCCCCCCGTGCAGCTCTCCGCCGTGGCCAGTGTCGCCTGCCGCAGCCCCAGGTAGTAGAGCACGATCTGTTCCAGCGATTCACCGTCGGAGGAGTAGAGCCAGTCGTCGAGCGCCTCTTCGAGCTTGCCCGCCAGCTCGTCCACGCGCGCATCCGCCGCGGCCTGCGTGGATTTGCCGCAGATGAGCGTGAGCTGAATGTCGCCGGTGTGCGCAAGGATGGTCGTTTCCACATCCTTGTACCCGGTGTAGATGGGCGCCAGCAGCTTGTCGGCCTGCGACTCGGGAATCATGGCCGCCTTGAGCGTGCGCACCGCAATGAAGCGCTGCGGCAGCACCTCCTTCAGAAGCGGCACGCACGCGTCGTCGAACAGCGCGTGGCACTCGTGCGGTGGACCGGGCACCAGCATGATCAGCTTGCGGTAGCCCTCGTAGAGCGTGTCCAGCCACTGGCCCGGAGCGCTGCCGTTGGCGTTGGGCAGCACCGTCGCGCTCTCGATTACGTCGGCCTGCTTCAGGTTGTTTTCCGGCATCGAGATGCGCCACGTTGCCGCGCGTGCATGCAGGGCTGCCACCTGCGCGGGCTCGCGGCGCAGGGCCAGGCCCAGCGACTCGGCCACGGCCTCGCGGGTCAGGTCGTCTTCCGTGGGGCCAAGCCCGCCCACCATCACCAGAATGTCCACGCGGCCCAGTGCGGTGCGGATCGCGCCAACCAGGTCCTTGCGCCGGTCGCCCACAATCGTCTTGAACGCCACCGTGACGCCAAGCTCATTGAGTCCGCGGGTAATGTAAAGGGAATTCGTGTCCTGCCGGTGAGGCGTCAGCATCTCGGAACCGACAGCGATGATCTCGGATTTCATTCGTGGCGAGCTGCTCCTGGCGCATGCGGCGCAAGGCTGCTACCCATGCATGCCTTCCACGCCCAAGTCCACATCATAAACGGCTTCGTTCGTAGCCAGAACCGTGGTGCCCAGCGGCGAGAAGGCCACGCCGACCAGGTTGTTGCCGCTCAGCTCCAGCGTTGCCTTGCCATCGGCCGTCACGCGCACCAGCCCGCGCTGCCCGCGCAGGCAGGCGGTCACATAAATGTCGCCGTTTGCGGCCAGCGCCAGTCCCTGCGGCCGCCCCAATCCGCGATACCACGCGCGGGCCTCGCCGTTTTTGTCGATGGTCCAGATGGCATCGCTCGAGCTGAGTGTGGGTCCGGTCACGTAGAGCGTGCCCGCAAGGTCGACCGTCAGGTGATAGGCGGAGACGCTCGGCTCCAGCGTGGCATAGACAAAGATGCGCCGCTCGGGATCGATCTTGAAGATGGTACCGCTGCGGTCGCCGACAAAGAGGTTGCCCTCGCGGTCGAACGCGGCGCCCGTGGCCACGCCCATGCCTTCGGCATACTGCGTGCTCTCGCCCGCGCCATCGATGCGGTAGACGGCGCCCTCGGCGCGCGAGGTGACGAACAGGTCGCCCTCGGGGCTGAAGGCCAGCCCGGTGGCATTCAGAATGCCGGTGACAAACGGCGTCGCGCGGCCGTCCGGGCTCACGCGCACAATGGAAACCGGCGTCTGCTTGCCCCGCGGGCCGGAGATCGTCGCGTAGATCATGCCTGAGCGGCTCACCGCCGGGCTCGTCACCGGGTGCAGGCCGCTGGTCAGCTCGCGCGCCACATTCAGCGGAGCTGCATTGCTTACGCCCTTCGGCGACCGTACCTCGATCAGTCCTGAAGCATCTTCCGGGATGCGAAAGGCGATGCGTCCGGGGCGGCTCATGGTCACGTGGGCCGGGTGCGTGCCCACCACCACTACCGGCGGTCCCGCCGCATGCGGGCCAAGATGCGCGCCAATCAGCTCCACTTCACCCAGCGGCAGTGCGGCCTGCGGCACAACCTCATCGATGCGGGGATCGGCGAAGGCCTCTTCACCGGCGGATTGGGACTGCGTGCGGGGCATCTCGAGCCTCAGGCGTGCAGCAGCGGAACAAAGTGCTGCAGCAGCAACCCTACACCCAAAGCATACAGCCCTGCGGCCACGTCGTCGAAGACAATGCCCCAGCCCTCCGGCAGCGCCTCGAGCTGGCGCACCGGGAAGGGTTTGGTGATGTCGAAGAGGCGAAAGAGGATGAGCGCCAGGAGCCCGTGCTTCCAGTCAAAAGAGCTTCCCAGCAGCGCGACCCACTGGCCGGCCACTTCGTCGATGACCACAAAGCCCGGATCGTGCCGTCCGCTCTCCCGCGCCGCTATCGTCGCTGCAGGCACTCCCAGAGCAATCGAGAGCGCGATGCCCGCGAGCAGCGCGGCAAGCATCGCAGACGCCGCCGGATGCGCGAAATGCGCGAACAGGGCCCACACCAGCACCGCGCCCACCGAGCCCCACGTGCCCGGTCCCGGCTTGCCCAGCCCCGCCCCGAAGAAGGTCGCTACCGTCCACGCCCACGCCGTCCTGTGCGCGCTCGGAGCGTTTGTGCCCGCCCTCTCACTCATGGCCGGAGTCTTTCGCGTGTCCGCCCCCGAATGCGCCCAGGTCTTCGAGCACCTCGGGGTCCAGCACTGGCGAGCTGATCTTGTACACGCCGCTGGCCCACTTGCCCAGGTCGATCTTGCGGCAGCGGTCGCTGCAGAAAGGGAAGTCCTCGTCCTTGGGCCGCACCAGCATGCCGCACGTCGGGCAGCGCAGAACCTTCACGGATTTTTTCTTCGCCGGCATCGAACCAGTTCCTGACTCAGTCTAAAGCGGCCCGCCCACCACGCGCGCCACCACGTCGTACTCGTGCGCCTCGGTGATCTCCGCGCGGTAAAAGCGTCCCGCCTCCAGCGCATCCTGCTCGCCGAAGTCGTTGATGTACACCTTGCCGTCGATCTCCGGCGCGTGGAACTCGGTGCGGCCCTCCCACAGCAGCTCCGTCTCCTCGCTCGGCCCCTCGGCCAGCAGCACCACCTCGCGGCCCACCCACTCCTGCTTCGCCCGCTTGCTGATGGCCTGCTGCATCTTCATCAGCCGCTTCTTGCGCGCTTCGATCGTGCGCTTGGGCACCTTGGTGTCGAGTGAGAACGCGCCCGAGCCCTCTTCGTCTGAGTAGTTGAAGACGCCCAGCCAGTCGAACTTCGCCTGGCCGATGAACTCCTCCAGAACCTCGAAGTCGCGGGGCGACTCGCCGGGAAAGCCGACGATAAACGACGTGCGCAGCGCGATGCCCGGCACCGCCGCGCGCACCTTCTCCAGCGTCTTCAGAAAAATCTCCGCGCCCGCGCCGCGCTTCATGCGCTTCAGCACGTCGGGCGAGGCATGCTGCAGCGGCACGTCCAGATACTTGCAGATGTTGTCGTGCTTCGCGATCGTCTCCAGCAGCTTGCCCGTGATGCGGTTCGGATACGCGTAGAGAAACCGCAGCCAGCGCAGCCCCTCGATGCGCGCCAGCGTGTCCAGCAGCGTGGCCAGCCCATCTTTCATGCCCAGGTCTTCGCCGTAGCAGGTCGTGTCCTGGCCAATCAGCGTGATCTCGCGCACCCCGCGCGCCACAAGCTGCTCGGCCTCGGCGACCACACTCTCAAACCGCCGCGAGCGGAACTTGCCCCGCAGGTTTGGAATCACGCAGAAGCTGCACGGATGGTCGCAGCCCTCGGCAATCTTGATGTACGCCGAAGTTTTGCCGGTCGAAAGCAGCCGCGGCGTCGCCTCGTCGTAGAGGTACGTGGGCAGCATGTGCGCCGCGCCGTCCCACTCCTCGCGCGTAAAGCGTCCCTGCTTCTCGCGCAGGTCGCCTTCGGCCCGGAACTCCGTCTTGTGGAACTCCGTCTTGTGCGTGCCCGCGCCCGCCTCGCGGCCGGCGAGCACGACGGCGTCAGCGGTAAGGATCGTGAACGGCGACGGTGCGGCCGCGGGCATCGCAATTCCCGCCGCCTCCAGAATCGACTCAAGCTCGCCCGTGCCGACAACCGCATCCACCTCGGGAATGTTCTTGCGAATCTCGTCGCGGTAGCGCTCCACGAGGCACCCGGCCACGATCAGCTTGGTCGCGCGGCCCTCGGTCTTG
>DASZRQ010000028.1:0-6909 GCA_035549115.1 Occallatibacter sp.
CGGGCTTTGAGAAGGGCTTCGAGCTCGCGGTGCGCGGCGAAGCGCTCGTGGGCAAGGGGCGGGAACTGGCCGAGAATGGGTAAAGTGCTCACGGTTGGATGGTAGTTGATCCGGCGCAGAATGGCGTGTGCTGGATCACACAGCGGGCGAAGTGGCGCTGGCTCAAAGACTCAGCGGCGCGGTTTCAATAACGCGGTCTCAGCGGGCAGGCCACTCCTCGACGACCACGCCCATGTCATTGAGCTGGCGGATGGCGGTTTCGACGTTGCGGCGAATCCGGGGGCGGTCCGCGGCGGGTGCATTGGGGGCTTCGGCGATGGCGATGACGCGGCCATAGCGCCAGGCGGAATCGGGCAGATCGACGATGGCCGTGGCGAGGTCAGAGAGGTGAATCTGGACCTCCTGACGGCGGGCGGCGGCGGGACGGAGCAAGGTTCCTTTGCCCAGGGAGCTGGGGTTGGCGTCGGTGAGGTTGATGCGGAGGTCGATGCTGTCCACCTCGACGGAGAGAAAGGGATTGGCCCAGGCGGCGGGGTCGTGGATATCGACGTAGAGGCTCTTGGTGGGCAGCGGAATGTGTTCGAGTGCGGCGCGCTGCTGGTCGCGGAGGGTATTGGCTTCCTGCGTCTTGTGCTCCGCGGCGGCGGCCTTTTGAGCGACACCGGCGACGGCCTGCTCCTCGCGGTGGCAGGCGGTAACAGCGAAGACAAAGAGGAGGGCCATCGCCGCGTATCCGTTGAGGATTTGCCGATGACGGGGCTTGCTGGGCACAGGTTGAATCACGCTCCAAGGATAGCAGGGCGTGCATGCAGCCCAGGCAGGCGGGGCCTCGCATCCTGGATCAATTGCCCCTCCTCAATTGCCCTTCCATGCGGGCGCGCGCTTTTCAAGGAATGCGGCTGTACCTTCGGCCTTGTCGGCGGTGGCGCTGAGGCGGGCAAAGGCGGCGGCCTCGCGGGCAAGGCCCCGATCGAGAGGCAGGTCGAGGCCCTCATCGACGGCACGGATGGTTTCGGCGAGAGCGAGCGGGGCGTTGACGGCGATGGCGAGGGCAAGAGCCTCGGCGCGGGGCATGAGATCGGCGGCGGGGACGACTTCGTCGACGAGACCGATGCGGAGGGCCTCGCTGGCGTCGAGGGTAGCGCCGGTGAGGAGGATTTTGAGGGCTGCGCCGCGGCCAACCAGGCGCGGCAGGCGCTGGGTGCCTCCGTAGCCGGCAACGATGCCGAGCTTGACCTCGGGCTGGCCGAAGCGGGCATCGTCCGCGGCGATGCGGAGGGTGCAGGCCATGGCCAGCTCGCAGCCTCCGCCGAGGGCGAAGCCGCGGATGCAGGCGAGGACGGGCTTGCCGCAGGTTTCGATGAAGCGGAAGATGCTCTGGCCGCGGATGGCGAAGGCCTCGGCATCGACCGGAGCAAGGGCGGCGAGCTCGCGGATGTCGGCCCCGGCGGCGAAGGCGCGGTCGCCCGCGCCGGTGAGCAGAATGACGCGAATGGAGGCGTCGGCCGCGAGGGCGGTGAAGGCAAATTCAAGCTCGGCGAGGACCGCGGCGCTGAGAGCATTGAGGACTCTGGGGCGGTCGAGGGTGACGACGGCGAGGGGAGGACGAAGATCGACGCGAATCGATTCCATGGGGGGAAGGGTAGCAGAACAGAGAGCAGAGGACAGAGAACAGAGATCAGGGGCAGAGGCCGCGCAAAAAGGAATCGGGTGACGCCGATGCGAGGGGCGCCACCCGAAGATCACTTTGCCAGTGATGTGCAGGTCATTCAGGAGACGCATCCAGAGTAGGACGGCGGGGACGGCGTGTCATGGGCCGTTGGGGCGATGCGAGGCTCCATCAAAAGGTGGAGACAGAGCGCAGAGGGGCAAGGACTTGTGGGCAAGGCCGGGCAGGGGGCGTTACTGTGGAAGTGCATCTGCGGCCAATGACAGACATTGACTGAGCGGCGGGCCAATTCGGGGCGATGGCGGAGGCTGCTGTGCCTGGCGGCGCTGGCGGCCGCCTGCGGAGAGGCGCATGCTCTGGAGCCGACCACGGCGCTGGGCGATTACACGCGGCAGACATGGGTGATGGAGAACGGGCTGCCGCAGAACAGCGTGCATGCCCTGGCGCAGACGCGGGACGGATTTCTGTGGATCGGGACCGAGGCCGGGCTGGTGCGGTTCGACGGCGTTTCCTTTCTGGTGCTGGACGAGCACTCACGCCCCAAGCTGCCCAGCGGGGATATCCGCTGCCTGGCGGTGGGCGAGGGCGATGCACTGTGGGTGGGCACGGGCGACGGACTGGCGCGGCTGAAGGATGGGACCGTCACGCGCGAAGGCGCGGACCAGGACAGCGGCTGCCGTGCGGGGCAAGACGGTGCCCTGCACACCGTGCTGAAGAACGGCGCGGCGGTGACGGCGACACGCAATGCGGTGACCGTGCAGGAGGCCCGGCCGGTGGTGCTGACCGCGGGCAAGGATTTGCCGGGAACGCGGGTGCAGACGATCTACGCAGACCGCGAAGGCGGACTGTGGATTGGCACGAATGAGGGGCTGGCGCGCTGGCAGGCGGGCAAGGTGCAGCGGCTGCCGGTGACGGATGCGCTGGCGGGAGCGTCGGTGCTGTCTCTGCTGGAGGACCGCGAAGGCGACCTGTGGGTGGGCACGGAGACGGATGGGCTGCACGTGCTGCGCGACGCACGGTTCCACACGATCGGGACGCGGGAGGGTTTGAGCTCGGACGGAACGACGACGGTGGTGGAAGACAGCACGGGCGTGCTGTGGGTGGGGACCAGCAACGATGGCCTGAATGCACTGAGGCGGACAGGCGACGACACGTTTGTGGTGAAGAGCTACAGCGTGCAGAACGGGCTGGTGAGCGATGTGGTGCTGGCGCTGGCGACAGGCGCGCACGGCGATGTGTGGGTGGGCACTCCAGATGGGCTGAACCTAATCCGCAATGGACGGGTGAGCACGTTCACCTCGGGCGACGGGCTGGCGGACGACTTTGTGCGGTCGCTGCTGGTGGATGCGGATGGCTCGCTGTGGGTGGGCACGCGGCGGGGACTGACGCACTGGATGGATGCTCCGCGGGGAAAGATGACGACCTATACACAGGCCAATGGGCTGGGCAGCGACCTGGTGGGCGCTATGGCGCGCGATGCGCATGGCAGCCTGTGGGCGGCAACGCTGGCGGGGCTCTCGCGGATTGACGGCAACAGGATTGAGAACTACACGACGGCGCAGGGACTCTCCAGCAATGTGGTGACAGCGCTGCTGCCGCGCGCGGACGGAACGCTGCTGGTGGGCACACAGGACCACGGATGGAATCTGTGGGATGGAACGAAGTTCAGCGGCGTGAAGGACACGGCGCTGCGCACGACAACGGTGCGGGCGATTCTGGAAGACGACGACAACCACCTGTGGTTTGCGACGGCGCACGGGATTGCGCGGTGCGACTGCACGATGACGGCGGACTGCTCGCACTGGCTGGAGTTTGGGCCGGCGGATGGCCTGCGCAGCCGGGAGATGGCGACGAACAGCCATCCCTCGGCGTGGCGCTCACGGGACGGGCGGCTGTGGTTTGCCACGCCGCGCGGGCTGGTGGAGGTGGACCCGGCGCATTTCCCGGTGAACATGCTGCCGCCGCCGGTGGCGGTGGAACGGTTTGCGGTGGACGATGCGGAGCGCACACTGCCGCAGGAAGGCAATGCGGTCAGGATTGAGGCTGGGCATACGCGATTCCAGTTCGAGTATGCGGGGATGAGTTTTGTTGCGCCGCAAAAGGTGCGGTACCGGTACATGCTGGCGGGATTCGACCACGGATGGACGGACGCGGGGGTGCGCAGGACGGCGTACTACACGAATATTCCGCCGGGGCGGTATACGTTCCGCGTGCAGGCGGCGAACAACGACGGCATGTGGAACACGGCAGGGGCGGCGCTGGAGTTCGAGCTGGCGCCGCGGTTCTACCAGACGGTCTGGTTCTACCTGCTGCTGACGGCGGGGATCGCGGGGCTGGTAGTTCTGCTGCTGAAGCGGCGGCTGCTGGCGGCAGAGCGGGAGTTCAGCGCGGTGCTGGGCGAGCGGAACCGGATTGCGCGGGAGATTCACGACACGCTGGCGCAGGGGTATGTGGGCATCAGCGTGCAGCTTGAGGTGCTGGCGGAGCTGCTGCGGCACAGCAAGGTGGATGCGGCAGCGAAGCAACTGGATGTGACGCGGGGGCATGTGCGCGAGGGACTGGCGGAGGCGCGGCAGTCGATCTGGGCGCTGCGCTCGCAGGATGCGGGCGAGAAGACGCTGCCGGTGACGCTGCGGCGCGCAACGGAGCAAGCGGGAGGACGCGGGCTGGAGGCAGGCTTCGCGATTCACGGGGCGTACCGGCCGCTGCCGCCGGGAATGGAGCGGGAGATTCTGCGGGTGGCGCAGGAGGCGCTCCATAATGTGAAGAAGCATGCGGCAGCGCGGCACGTATGGGTGCGGCTGGAGTACGGACCAGCGGAGCTGGCGCTGGAGATTCGCGATGACGGGCGCGGCTTTGCGGCGGGCGAGAATGCCAGCTCGCCAACCGGACATTTTGGACTGACGGGCATGCGCGAACGCGCGGCGGTGATTGGCGGGACGCTGGAAGTGACGAGCGAGCCCGGTGCGGGAACGACGGTGCGGCTGTATATGCCGGCGGCAAGAGAGGAACGGTGACGGTGGAACAGGAAACGATTCGCGTGCTGGTGGTGGAAGATCACCATGTGGTGCGGCAGGGGCTGGTGGCGCTGCTGAACGTGGTGGACGGCATCGAAGTTGTCAGCCAGGCGGCGGACGGCGTGGAGGCGATCGCGGAGTTTCGCAAGCATCTGCCGCATATCACGCTGATCGACCTGCGGCTGCCACGGCTGGGCGGCGTGGACGTGATTCAGCGGGTGCGGATGGAGACGCCGGGAGCGCGGTTCATTGTGCTGACGACCTACGACGGCGACGAGGATATTTACCGCGCGCTGCAGGCCGGGGCGCGGGCGTATCTGCTGAAGGGCATGACGACGGACGAGCTGATTGCGACGATCCGCGCAGTGCACGCGGGCAAACAGCATATTCCGCCGGCGATTGCGCAGAAGCTAGCCGAGCGCATGGGCACCGAAGAGCTCACGCCGCGCGAGAACGACGTGCTGGAGCAGATTGTGCACGGCAAGAGCAACAAGGAGATTGCGGCCGAGCTGGACATTTCCGAGGCGACCGTGAAGACACATATCAACAGCCTGCTGGGCAAACTGGGCGTGACGGACCGGACACAGGCGGCTACAGCCGCGATTCAACGAGGGATTGTGCCGCTCGAATCCCTGAGGAAGCCAAAGCCATGAAAAAGATTTTCCTCGTTCTGGCGATGTGTTGCACGCTGCCCGCAGCGTGGGCGCAGAAGGGCACGTGGCGCACGGCGACCGATACCGAGCTTGGCGCACTGCTGCCGGCGCGCGCTCCGGTGGTGAAGGAGCATATCGAGACGGAGATGCGCACGGCGAGCGGCATTGTGGATGGGCGCGGGCGCTATATCGCGGGCGTGGTGCTGATTACGGCGGGCTACTCGGCGGACGGCAAGTACTCGCACTACCTCATGGTGCAGGCGCCGATCAAAGTCGGTGGAGCAGGCGGCGTGCTGCTGAAGCCGGGCAACTATGTGTTCGGGTATGCACACGACGGCGAAGGACTGAGCGTGCACTTCAACGAAGCGGCAACGGGCGACCTTGTGGGCACCACGGATGCGCGGCTGCTGCCGGGCATGAAGGGCATTACCAGCCTGCATATCTGGCCGCCGGGAACAAAGGCGATCATCCAGATCGGACGGTTTGGGATGCCTTACGAGTTGGTCGGCGAGTAAAGCGCCGCGCGTTTATTGCGCGGGCGTGGCGGCAGTCTTCCAGTTGATGACGTGGTAGACGGCGGGCACGCTGCCGACGTTGCGCAGGCCGTGCTCCTGGTTGGAGCCGTTGAAGATGACGGAGCCGGGACCGACGCGCTTCCATTGGCCGTTGGAGAGGGTTTCGACAGTTCCCTGCTGAATGATGATCATCTCCTCGTTGGGATGATGGTGGGGTGGATGAGGCTGCTGACCGGGGTTGAGCGTGGTGACGTGGACCTCGAGGTTTTCGAGCGTGGCCGTGGGCGACGAGAAGAAGGGCCGCACGGAACCGTAGGACGTGGCTTTGGGCTGGACGCTGTTCCAGTCGACGACGGTGGAGCCCATGACGGGCTTCTGCGCGAAGACGGTGTATGCGCACGCGGTGGCGAGCACGGCCATGGGAGCGACGACGAGGGCAACGAGTAGATCTCTGCGCGTGAGGAGCATGGTAACCTCGGCTGGAACGACGTGCATGCGGCGCAATGCCGCGAGCCAGTTCTAGCGCATGCGGCGTGAAGATGGCAAACGTGTCCACCTTTCGGTCGAGACCGGGGTCCATCGCGGCTCGTATACTGGCTGCCATGTTCCCCGCACTCAAAAACCTGAGCGTGTGCGCGCTGGCAGCGGCGATGGCCGCGGCAGCGCAGTCCCCTTCCCCGGCAGCTTCTGCGGATGCGGCGCAATCCCCGCATGCGGCGCAGGTGGATGCGCAGAACCGGCCGATTACGGCGGGCGGCTTTGTGAAGTCGGGGCCGGTGGTGTTCGAGGACATCAGCGAGAAGGCCGGACTGACGAAGTGGACCGAGAAGACGGGCACACCGGAGAAGAAGTACATCATCGAGACCAAGGGCGGAGGTGTGGGTCTGCTGGACTACGACAATGACGGCTGGCTAGATATCTACGTGGTGACAGGCTCGACGTTCAACGCGCTGGACGGCAAGGAGACGCCGCCGCATGCGGCGCTGTTCCACAACAACCACGATGGAACATTTACGAATGTGGCGGAGAAGGCGGGCGTGACGAACGACCGCTGG
>DASZRQ010000029.1:0-15891 GCA_035549115.1 Occallatibacter sp.
GTGATCTCCATGCCGCTCTCCTGAATTGCGGTCGAGAGATTACGCAGCGCAATGTCGAGGGCGAATCCGATATCGACCGGCTTCAGCGGATTTTCTGCCCTGCTGACGCGCGAATAGCTCAGCAGATCCTCGATCAACGCCTGCATCCGCGAGGTTCCATCCACCGCATGCGCAATGAATTCATCCGCACGCGCATCCATTTGCCCTTTGTAGCGCTGCTGCAGAAGCTGCACGCAACCGGCAACAGCGCGGAGCGGCTCCTGCAAATCGTGCGATGCGACGTAGGCAAACTGTTCAAGGTCCTGGTTGGAACGCATCAGGTCTTCGGTCTTGCGGCGCAGCTCTTCCTCCGCCTTCTTGCGCAGCGAAATATCGAGGATGGATGCGAGGGTCAGGATTCCCTGCGGCGTCTCGATAGGGTTCAGGCCTATCTCCAGAGGAATCTCCGTGCCGTCCTTTCGGCGGCCGAATAAATCCCTGCCTGCTCCCATTGCGCGGCTCTGAGGATCGGAGAAGAAGGATGCGACATCGCCGGGATGCGCTGCCCGGAAGCGTTCCGGAATCAGGCACTCGATGCTCTGATCGAGAATTTCATTGCGCCGGTAGCCAAACATCTCTTCGGTCTTGCGGTTCACCAGGAGAATTTTGCCAGTGCGATCAGCCATGACCATTGAACTGGGCGCCGCTTCCACCACCAGATGGAACCGCTCCTCAGCAAGTTTTCGCTCGGTAATGTCGCGCGCGATTTTGGATGCGCCGATGACCTTGCCGTCCTGGTCATGGATGGGAGAGATCGTGAGCGAGATGTTGAGCCGGCGGCCATCCTTGTGCAGGCGCACGGTTTCGAAATGATCGATTGACCTGCCCAGCTTCAATTGGCCAAGGATGTACTCCTCGTCTGCATGCATCTCGTCCGGAATAAGACGGGTGACTTTCTGGCCGACAATTTCCTCTGCTTTGTAGCCGAAGATGCGTTCCGCGCCCCGATTCCAGCTAAGAATTGTGCCATCCAGCTTCTTGGCAAGAATTGCATCGTCGGAAGATTCAACAATCGAGACCAGCAGCGTGGTCTTCTCCTGCGCTTCCTTACGCGCAGTGGCGTCCCGTAGCTCGCTTTCCCGAAGCGCCTGCTCGGTTCGTCTCCTTAAATACACGAGTGTCGCGGTGAACCAGAGTGCGCATGCCGTAAGGACCCGATTCATGATTACCATCCACACCGGCACCACGCTCGAAACCTTTGCGAAGAATGCGAGCATCGTCAGCAGCGTGGCTGCGATGGCAAAGACAAATGCCGTATGCGGACGAGAGAACCAGAGGCTGCAAAAAATGAGGGGAACATAGGCGATGCCGGCTGCGATGCCATTCGGAGTGCCGATATCCAGCATCAAAACCAGAAAACACAGCAGCGCAGGCAGCCACAGCGGTATGCGAGTTGGATGGCTTTCCTGGGACTTTCCTCCGGGCTGCCACACCACGGCCATGAGGCCGAGCCCCAATGCCAGAAAGCCCGCAGAGGTGAACACAGACATCTGGGTATAGCTGCCCCATGTATAAGCCAGACCCACCGCCTGCAAATGTCCCAGCATCCCCTCGGCTCCAAGAGAGAAGACAAGGAAGCCGAGAAGCTCGAGAGCTGGAACACGCACGGCACTCAGCCGGTTCTGCGAGGTGGTCCAAAGAATTGCGATGGCAGCCAACACGAACGTGACGGCGGTATTGGGAGCTGGTCGGCCGGGATAAGGAATATTGGGCGTGTAGAAGTCCGCGACACAGACCTGATCCAGCCCCAGGCTCGTGCCCGTCAGATATTCAATCAGCGTTGCGATGCCCAGAATAAGGACGAATGCGCCGCAGACTTCGGCAATACGTTTGTTTCTCTGGGAGATGCCAATCAGCCCGAAGCCCGACCCCACAAACCCAAGCGCTGTATTGAATTTGAGATTGAAGATGCCGGGAAACACGGTATTGACGGACTCTGCATGCGCCATCCACGCCGTGGCCACGGCCAGCCCGAGCAGAGCGGCAAACGATCCGGCCCCGGCCACCGCGTTTCGAGACGCCCAGCCATCCTTCGTGCTCTCGGAGATGTCCTCGACGGGGAAGTGCATAAATCACTACCGCATTGACTCGAAAGGTATTGCACTTCACTCACCTTTCGCATTGCGAATCCCGTGGCTTATGGCGGCTTCCGTTCTCTTTAGGAAAAGGTTAAGCCGGTTCCTTAAATGGTTCTCGGTTCTGAAACTCCTGGTAAGGATGGCGGGCTGGCGGCATAGCCGACAGGCAGAACCAATGAGGGGAGCCGCTGCGATCGTGCTGCAGCAGCCCCCATCGGGCGTTGCGCCTTTGCCGAAGAAACGCGCAACGAAGATGCCGTTTCGAGTCGCGCCACGGAGAAGGCGCGAGTTTGACCCGACACCGCTCTAGGTATAAGCCGAAACACCGGCCATATCTATTTAGAGTCAGGCATTTAATCTATGAACTGCTCAGGGAGGGCTGTGCACATACGGTGATTTGTGGGACTTGCTAATGCTTGCATTTGAAAAGGCTTAACGCCAAGAGGCGTGAAGGGGCATTTCGGGGCAACTCGGGACAAAAACAGCATTGCGCGAGGTATAAACGCTGCCCTGTCAGGACCGCATGCCGGTCGAGCCAAGCATCGCCGAAATCTGGCGGGACATCTGCTGGAATTCGGGATCGCTGTGCAGAGGCCTTGCCCACTCTGCCCATGGAATGCTCATGACCTGATAGTCGCGAGTATGAAAGGCAGCTTTAAGCGCGGCCACAGCCTCCTGGCGGCGGCCAAGAAACGTGCAGGTGCGGGCAAGTTCGAAGCCGGAAGCATGGTTGCGCTCAAAAATCTGCTCCTCGACCTTGCGAACCTCGTTCAGCAGGCCGCGTTCCCTGCCCATTCGCCAGCCGCGCGTTGCGGCGTCCAGAATGACCCGCTCGCGGGGATCGTTTGAAATCGCGACGTAGCGCTTCAACTCGACAAGATAGGTTTGGAAGTCATGCGCCTCGAAAGCCAGGCCTGCCAGATACCGCGGCGGCGACTGGTAATCCGGCTCATTCTGCTCGATTTCTCTCAAAGTGGAGATGGCTCCGGCGCGATCCCCATTCCAGTAACGAATCAGGGCCTGATCGGCCAGGATTGAGCGCGATGCCGGGTCGAGCTGCTGCGCCCTGTTGATCTCGGACAGCGACTCCCTGTTGCGGCCAGCGCTCAGGAGAGAAGTGGCATACCAGTGGCGGGCATCGGCATTGCTGGGATCGAGCTGCAGCGCCCGGTGGAACTCGTGGAAAGCGCCCGGCGCATTCCACTCCCAGTAGAATTGGGCAAAGCCCTTTGCGGCGTGTGCCTCGGAGAGCGTATCATCCAGCGCAAGAGCCTTGTTGGCGGCGGCAATGGCCCGCGGAAAGGCCTCCGCCTTGGGCATGGGCGTGTATTCCGGCATCAGGTCATAGCTCTCGGCCAGGCCCGCGTAAGCCTGCGCATACTCGGAGTCATGGACAACCGCCTGCGTGAAAGCGTCCAGAGCCTGCGAGAGGCTGCCGCTGGTGCGCCGGTACCAGTAATAGCGACCCCTCAGGTAATACTGAACCGCTTCCGCATCGGGCACATGCGCTGTGCTCTTCACGATGCGATGAATCTGGTAATGCCGCGCCGCAAATAGACCGGCCGCCGTAACCAGGATCAGGCAGGCGCCAATTGCGCCCCACAGCAGACGTGCACGCAGACGAGGCTTTCGTCGATCAATCGACGTATCGGCCGCGGCTGCCGTGGGTCGTTCGACCGCAGTGTGCGTGGACTCCTCGGGAATTGCGGTGACGCCAACCGAGGCAGGGTTGCGCTTTACCCCAGGCGCGGGTTGAGTGGGCGAAGTGGAATGGAGCCAGCCGGTCAGCTCGTCGGTATAGGCAAAGACGCCGCCACGCTCGCCCGGCAGGCGGTGGACAGGCAGCGCGCGCTCCTTTTCCCAGCGCTTGACGGTCCGCTCATCGCGGCCGAAAAATGCCGCGATCTCTTTCCAGGAATCGATGCGCGTGCGTTCCTGCGGAGCGAGATTTCTCCTGAAATTCATGCGGGTCCAGTAAGCTCAGGGGCGGCAGACATCATGAGCCTAGCATAGAGGCTTGGCCGGACATCGGGAGCGCCGAAAAAGGGGGAGATTGTCCGCACGTAATCCGAATGCCCGGTACCGAGGTGTACCTTCGACACACGGGGAAATTCCGGCATGGCGCTGGCAAAAAAGCTCGATCCTGCTCACAAAATACTCCGGCATGGTCCAATGAGGAGCAGGTTCCCCAACCCTGCATGGGGGATTTCGGCTGCCGATTCAGCGATCCATGCGATGCGCCGTGTCCCCGGAAGGAGAACGACCGTGTTTCTTCGCACCACCGCGCTTCTCTTGACGGTTGCTGCAGTTCCCGGACTGGCGCAGCAGAGTGCCGGCTCCGGAGACACTACTGCCCTGACCATTTACAACGACAACTTTGCCGCGGCGCGCGTCGACATGCGACTGGCGCTGCATCCAGGCGTGAACGATGTAACAACCAGCAAAGTGACGACGCAGCTTGAGCCGGATTCCGTGGTGCTGACAGGGCCGGAGCGCGCCGAACCTGCATTTCGCGTGCTGGAGCAGAACTACGATGCCGGAGTTGTGACGCAGGAGTGGCTGCTCGAGAAGTTCGAGGGCAAGACGATCGATTTCCAGATTGCGCAGCCGCGAACGGCGGTGGGGCCGAATGGCACGGTGCAGTCGCTGCCCGCGCAGACGGTGAAAGGCACGATTCTGCGTGCGGGCGGCGCACAGCCTTTGATCGAAGTGAATGGCCAGATGCAGTTCCAGTTGCCGGGAACGCCGCTCTTCCCTGCCTCGACCGATGGCTTGCTGCTGAAGCCGACACTGCACTGGCGGATTGAATCGGACAAGACGCAGACGGTGGATGCGGAGCTGGTCTACATCACCGGCGGGCTGAGCTGGGAGGCGACCTATAACGTGCTGGTTCCGGAGTCGGCTGACGTGACCGGCGACCAGCAAGCGGACATTCTTGGCTGGGTGACCATCAACAACCAGACGGGGACGGATTTTCCTGCGGCACGGATCAAGCTAATGGCCGGAGATGTGGCGAAGATTCAGCCTGTGCGGCCCATGCCGATGGCGGTGATGGCGCGGCTGAAGTCGAGCTTCAACGAGGCCAGCGAAGCCCAAGTGACACAAAAGCCCTTTGACGATTTTCATCTCTACAACCTGAATCGCACGGTGGAACTGCGCGACGGCGAGATGAAGCAAGTGCAGTTTCTGGAAGCATCGGGCGTTACGGTGTCGCGCAGCTATGTCTACGATGGCGCGGAGATGGGCGTTGAGCCTTACAGCTCAGGTGTGAATCAGGACGCCAGCTATGGGCTGGACTCCTCAAACACACATGTGAGCATTCAGCAGGAGATCAAGAACACAACGGCGAATCATCTGGGCATTCCGCTGCCCGCGGGACGGCTGCGGCTGTACCGGCGCGACTCTGACGGGCAGATGGAGTTTGTGGGCGAAAGCACCATCGATCACACGCCCGCCGAGGACAAGATTCACATTGTCACAGGCAATGCCTTCGACATTAAAGGCACGCGCACGCAGACGGATTTCCGGGTGAACCGCAGCGGGCACACGATCGATGAGTCGTTCTCGATCAAGCTGACAAACCAGAAGGCTCAGCCGGTGACCGTGGATGTGCGCGAGCCTCTCTATCGCGGAAACAACTGGGAGATTACGGAGAAGTCGCAAACCTATACCAAGCTTGACAGCCATACGGTGCAGTTCCCGGTGCAGGTGCCGGCAAAGGGCGAGACGACGCTGACGTACTCGGTGCACTACACGTGGTAGTCAGCGGCGGAAGCGCGAGAGGATGTAAAAGATCAGCGACAGAATGATGCTCAGCAGCAACGAGGTGGCAAGGGGAAAGTAGACGGAGGTGCGGCGGCCGCGCCAGGCGAAGTCGCCGGGCAGGCGGCCCAGCGGGAGGCCGAAGCGAGCCGCGAGGAGAACGACGACGCCAGCGAGGACGAGCACGGCTCCGAGGCCGATGAGCGCTTTGCCAAGCTCGTTCATGCGTGGGACTCCTGAAATGTGCGCGCGCCTAGTTGCGGATGCCGGCAAGCAGCGTCTCGATCTCGCGCTTGTGCCCGGCACTGACAGGCAGCAGCGGCAGACGCGCGACGCCGCCGTAGTAGCCGTTGAAGTCGCAGGCATACTTGATGCCGGGCGCGCCGAGCTCGTTGACTATGCGCTGGCTGGCAGCCAGAATACGCTTCTGCTTTTCCTGTGCCAGCTTCAGATCGTGGTCCTTCCATGCGAAGTAGATTTCCTGGCAGGCCTGCGGCGCGCATGCCGCGAAGGCAAGAATGGAACCTGCCGCGCCCGCTTCCAGCGATGGCAGCACGATGGAAGCCGAGCCGGAGAGCACCTGAAAACCGACTTCCCGTGTGCGGGTTTTGAGCGCGGGTGCGGGAGGAGCGGCGGCAATGGCAGTACCGCCAGCGAGATCATTTGCAGAGACGAAGGTGGCGGAGGACTCGGCAGACGCGGGCTGCAGCATGCGCGCGGTCACAGCCTCAAAGATTGGCGTCACGGTGACGGTGCGGCGCGGCGCGTTCTGCGTGGCGGCAAGAAGGGCGCGGAGATTGTCGATGCTGCCGCTCGAATCCTTGATACCGATGATGTTTGGATGCTGTGCGAGTTCGGCGACAACTTCGACCGGCATTGGATACGGCGCGAACTTGGGAATGTTGTACAGCAGAACCGGAAGCGGTGAGCGGTCCGCGACACTGCGGAAGTACGCCAGCACGGCTTCCGTGGTCATCAGCGGCGCATAGTAGGTGGGCGTGCGGACAAGCACGGCATCATAGCGTGCTTCGGCGGCAGCTTCTGCCAGCTCGACAGTGGCCTTCACGCTTTCGCGGCCGATGCCGGCGATAAGCACCTTCTCAGGCGCGGCGGCATCGGCGGCGGTGCGCAGGACATCGCGGGTCTCAGCATCATTGAGCGAGTTGGCTTCGCCCGTGGAGCCGAGCACCACCATGCCGGCGAGGAGGCTGCGCGAGTAACGGGCGACATTTGCTTCAAGCTTGCGGAGATAGAGGCGCTCATCCGGGTAAAACGGCGTGGTGATGGCCGCGAAGATTCCTTCGATCAACATACCTCTATTGTAGAGGGCGCGGCGGAACGCCGCCGACGGACAGCGGCATTCAGCGGGATACCTGCGCAATGGCCTGATGCAACTGCTGCAGAGCGGCCACAGTCGTTTCGTGACGCTGCATGGCAGCGATGCCTTCCACTGCGGCCTGCGCGGCGGAGATGGTGGTAATGGTGGGAATGCGGGCGAGCACGGCGGCGCGGCGAATGGCTTTCTCGTCGAAGATGGTGTCCTGACCGCGAGGCGTGTTGATGATGAGCTGGATACGTTCTCCCTTGATGAGATCGACGACGTTCGGGCGGCCCTCCTTGACCTTGAAGACGCGCTCGACGGTGAGGCCGGCGCGCTCGAGGATGTTGGCAGTGCCCTCCGTGGCGACGAGCTTGAAGCCGAGATGCGCATAGCGGCGGGCGAGGTCGACGATCATCGGCTTGTCGTGATCATTCACGCTGAGGAAGACAGTGCCCGCGGTGGGCAGAACCTGACCGGCGGAGAGCTGCGCCTTGGCGAAGGCTTCGCCGAAGGTGGAGGCCACGCCCATGACCTCGCCAGTGGATTTCATCTCCGGACCGAGGACCGTATCGACACCCGCGAACTTGTTCCAAGGAAAGACAGGCGACTTGACGTAGAAGTGAGCGCCCACGTCCAGATCCCTGCCGCTCTTGAGCTGCGCGGGCAGCAGTTCGCGGAGCTTGCGGCCGGTCATGATGCGCGAGGCCATCTTGGCCAGTGGAATGCCGGTAGCTTTGGAGACGTAAGGGACGGTGCGCGAGGCACGGGGATTGACTTCAATCACGTAGACGCGATCGTTGCCGTCTGCATCGCGCTGAATGGCAAACTGCAGGTTGACGAGGCCAACCACCTTGAGCGCGAGAGCGAGCTTACGCGTGTAATCGCGCAGTGTATTCAGGGTCTCTTCGCGGATGCTGACGGCGGGCAACACACAGGAGGAGTCGCCGGAGTGGATGCCGGCCTCTTCAATGTGCTGCATGATGCCGGCAATGAGTACGTCCTCGGAGTCGCAAAGAGCATCTACATCGACTTCAACGGCGCTTTCCAGGAAGTGATCGATGAGCACGGGGCGCTCCTGGGAGTACTCGACCGCTTCGCGCATATATTGCGCCACGGATGCCGCATCGTAAGCGATGACCATTGCGCGGCCGCCGAGCACGTAGCTGGGGCGCACGAGCACCGGATAGCCGATGCGTTCGCCGACAGCGAGGGCTTCTTCCACGCTGGTGGCGGTGCCGCCGGCAGGCTGCGGGATCTGCAAATCTTCGAGGAGCTTGCCGAACTGCTTACGGTCTTCAGCGAGATCGATGGACGCAGGTGACGTGCCGATGATGGGCACGCCCGCGGCAAGCAGGCGCTGCGCCAGATTCAACGGCGTCTGTCCGCCGAACTGCACGATCATGCCGATCTTTGCGCCGGACTGGGCTTCGTGGTTGTAGACCGCGAGCACGTCTTCCAGGGTGAGCGGCTCGAAGTAGAGACGGTCGCTGGTGTCGTAATCGGTGGAGACGGTCTCCGGGTTGCAGTTGACCATGATGGTCTCGTAGCCATCTTCCTTGAGGGCGAAGGCGGCATGGCAGCAGCAATAGTCAAACTCGATGCCCTGGCCGATACGGTTGGGGCCGGAGCCGAGGATGATGATCTTTTGCCTATCGGTTGGCGGCGCCTCGTCTTCTTCGTCGTAAGTGGAGTAGAGATACGGCGTCATCGACTCGAACTCGGCGGCGCAGGTATCGACGAGCTTGAAGACCGGCCGGATGCCCTTGCTCTCGCGCAGTTCCCTCACCTGCTTTACGCCATCGTGGCCTTCGAGCTTCCATTCTGTGGCGATGCGCTCGTCGCTCAGGCCGTAGCGCTTGAGTTTGCGCAACTGCTCGGCGGTGACTGCCTCCGGCGTCGTTTTGCTGATGGACATCTGCTCGAGCGTGACTTCGCGCAGTTGATAGAGAAACCAGGGGTCCATACCGGTGAACCGCGCAACTTCTCGCACGCTCATGCCGCGCTCGAAGGCGTAGCGGATATAGCCAAGGCGCTCGGGGCGAGGCGTGACAAGCATCTGCGTAAGGCGGCGCGGCTCAAGAACTTCCGCGCCGGTCTTCTTGCCGGTCTCAAGCGCACGCCAGGCCTTCATGAGCGCTTCCTTGAAGGTGCGGCCCATGGACATTACTTCACCGACGGATTTCATCTGCGGGCCGAGGACATCGTCGGCCCCAGGAAACTTCTCGAACTGCCACTTGGGAATCTTGACGACAACGTAGTCGATCGTCGGCTCAAAGCAGGCAGGTGTTTTGCGCGTGATGTCGTTGGGAATTTCGTCGAGGGTATAGCCGACGGCGAGTTTGGCAGCGATTTTTGCGATGGGGAAGCCCGTTGCCTTGGATGCGAGAGCCGAGCTGCGCGAGACGCGCGGGTTCATCTCGATCACGGTCATGCGGCCGTCGACCGGATTGACGGCGAACTGCACGTTGGAGCCGCCGGTTTCGACGCCGATCTCACGCATGACGGCGAGTGCCGCGTCGCGCATCCTCTGGTATTCACGGTCGGTGAGCGTTTGCGCGGGGGCGACGGTAATAGAGTCGCCGGTGTGCACGCCCATGGGATCGAAATTTTCGATCGAGCAGATGATGATGACGTTGTCGGCGAGGTCGCGCATGACCTCCAACTCGTATTCCTTCCAGCCGAGCACGCTCTCTTCGATGAGACATTCATGGACAGGCGAGAGATCGAGGCCGCGGGCGAGGATCTCCATCAGCTCTTCGCGGTTGTAGGCGATGCCGCCACCGGAGCCGCCGAGGGTGAAGCTGGGGCGGATGAGCACGGGGAAACCAATTTTGCCGGCAAAGTCGAGGCCGTCGCGGAGATTGTTGACGAGCTGCGATTTGGAGACCTCGAGGCCAATGCGGAGCATGGCGTCCTTGAAGAGCAGACGATCTTCGGCCTTCTTGATGGCGTCAAGCTTGGCGCCGATGAGTTCGACGCCGTAGCGATCGAGGATGCCAGCGTCGGCGAGGTCGACGGCGAGGTTCAGCGCAGTCTGGCCGCCGACGGTGGGCAGCAGCGCGAACTTGCCGCTTCCTGGGCCAAGCATTGCGGACTCTTTGCGAATGATCTCTTCGACATACTCGCGGGTGAGCGGCTCGATGTAGGTGCGGTCGGCGAGTTCGGGATCGGTCATGATGGTGGCGGGGTTGGAGTTCACCAGCACCACTTCGTAGCCCTCCTGCTTGAGGGCCTTGCAGGCCTGCGTGCCGGAGTAGTCGAACTCGGCGGACTGGCCGATGACGATCGGGCCGGAGCCGATCACGAGGATTTTCTGAATGTCATTTCTGCGTGGCATCTTTTTGCTCGTCTCAATCGCGTGCGGAAACAGACTTCCGGTTTATCCCAAAAAACAGCGGAGCCGAGGCCCCGCTGTCCTTGCAAGAATCAATCTCTGAAGAGGTCGCTTCATCCCTTCCACTCCTCCATCATCTTGCGGAAGTCGCGAAAGAGGTAGTGAGAGTCGTGCGGCCCGGGTGCGGCCTCGGGGTGGTACTGCACGCTGAACAGGGGCAGCGACTTGTGGCGCAGGCCTTCAAGCGTGTTGTCGTTGAGGTCGACGTGGGTGAGCTCGACCTCGTTGGCATTGACCGAGTCCGGATCGACGGCGAAGTTGTGATTGTGCGCGGTAATCTCGACCTTGCCGGTGACGTTGTTGCGCACGGGATGATTGCCGCCGTGGTGGCCGAACTTGAGCTTGTAGGTCTTGCCGCCGAGGGCCAGTCCGCAGAGCTGGTGGCCGAGACAGATTCCAAAGATCGGCACGCGGCCCATCATGTTGCGGATGGATTGGACGGCGTACTCGACAGGCTCGGGATCGCCGGGGCCGTTGGAGAGGAAGACGCCGTTGGGCTTGAGGGCGAGCACGTCCTCAGCCGAGGTTTCTGCGGGAACGACGGTGACCTTGCAGCCCTCGCGCGTGAGCATGCGCAGGATGTTCTGCTTGATGCCGAAGTCGTAGGCCACTACGTTGAGCAGCGGCTTGTCGATTGCGGCGGAGAGCAGCGGATCGCCGGACTGGTTGCGAGCGTCGTCGTGGTCGAAGGTGTAGATCGACCTAGTCGAAACCACCTTTGCCAGGTCCGTCCCATCCATCTTGCGGATGCTCCTGGCCTTCTGAACGAGGGCTTCAGGGTTCGACACATCCGTCGAGATGACGCCGCGCATGACGCCGTGGGTGCGCAGATGGCGCACCAGGGCGCGCGTGTCGATTTCGGCGAGCACAGGCACGCTGTAGCGCTCCATGTACTCGTCGGTGACCTGCTCGGAACGCCAGTTGGAGCTGACGGCGGAGAACTCGCGGACGATCAGACCTTCAATGAAGGGCTTGGCCGCCTCATTGTCCGCTTGGTTGGTCCCGTAGTTACCGATTTGAGGATTGGTAAGAACGACGATTTGACCGGCATAGGAGGGATCGGTGGCGATTTCCTGATAACCGGTGAGAGAGGTATTGAAAACAACTTCACCCTGGCATTCGCCAGGTGCGCCATAGCCTTGGCCGAGGAAGATGCGCCCGTCTTCGAGCGCAAGGATCGCCTGCATCGCCGCTCCGAGGAGTGGATTCAATCGATTTTAGCAGAAGAGAGCGCAGCCCAATTCAATCCATGCGCGAGAGGCTGTGGAATAGTGGCTTCTATACTGATTGCAATGGCTTACAGAGATGGATGGAAGCGGTATACGGCCGTGGTTTTCCTCATTGCGGCTCTGGCGGGCACGGGCGTGGCGCAGGAGCCCTCTGGCGTGGTGATCAAAAGCGAGACGCACCTGATTGATTTTACGTTCAGCGTGCACCGGCCAGACGGCACACTGGTGAAGGGGCTGAGGCGGGACGATTTTGCGATCACCGAGGATGGCGTGCCGCAGAAGATCGCATTCTTCGGCACACAGGGCGAACTGCCGCTGGCGCTGGGGCTGATTGTGGATGCGAGCGACAGCCAGAGCAAGTTCTACAAGCGCCACCGCAAGGATATTGAGAAGTTTCTCCGGACAGTGGTGCGGCCGCAGGACGAGGTTTTTTCGATCTGCTTCGGCAACCATCTGCGGCTGACCAACGAGATGACTTCTTCTGCCGAGACGGTAATGGATGGCCTGGAGCGCTTCGACAAAGGCGAAAGAGACTTTCTCGAACTGGCGGCGGAAGATGACCGCGAGGACCAGTCCGGTGGAGGCACGGCGCTGTATGACGCCGTTTACTACAGCATTCACCAGAAGCTGGCCGATGCGCTGGGCCATCAGCGCGCGCTGATCCTGTTTACGGATGGCGAGGAGAATGCGAGCGCGCACGACCTGCTGGACGCCATCGATGCGGCGCGCGAGAGCGACACGCTGATCTACGCCATTCGCTACACCGACCAAAAGGACAAGCGCACGCCGCATGCGCGTCAAGGGATGGCTGCCCTGCATCACCTTTCGACCGAGACGGGCGGAGAGGACTTCGACGCGTTGCACGGCGATGTGCAGGAGGCGTTCGGGCAGATCGCGGAAGAGCTGCGGTCACTGTATTCGGTGGCGTATCACTCGACCCACCGGGCGCGCGATGGAGCATTTCACAAGGTCGTGATCACGACAACCGACCCGAACGACACAGTGCAGGCCCGGACGGGCTACTACGCACGATAGGGATTGAATCAGCGCACGACGCCGGCGTCGCGGGCGGGCCAGTAGACGAAGACGGCCTTGCCGTAGATGAGGTCGCGCTCCACGGGGCCGAACTCGCGGCTGTCCGACGAGATGGAGCGATGGTCGCCCATCATGAAGTAGCAGTCCGGCGGAACCACCATTTCGGCCATGGAGCGGCTGTCGCGATACCTGTCAGGAACGTAGCTTTCCTGCTGGGGCTGGCCGTTGAGCCATACGCGGCCCTGATCGATCCAGATACGGTCACCGGGCAGAGCGATCACGCGCTTAATGTAGCTCTTCTGCGGATCGCGCGGGTAGTGGAAGACGACCACATCGCCGCGATGGATGGACTCGAACTGGTAGACGAACTTGTTGATGAAGAGCCGGTCGTGATCTTCGAGCCGCGGCAGCATGCTGGTGCCTTCCACGCGCACCGGCTGATACAGAACGGTAATGAACACCACGGCAAAGCTGGCCGCAATCACAATGTCGCGCAGCCAGACACCGAGCGTGCTGCTGCGGTCGCGCGAGGCGACGGCGCGGCTGGCCGTCTGCTCTGCCATGCGCGCGGCATTCGGAGCAAGTTGAGGATCAATGGGCTCTTCAGGAGGGGTCAGCATCGCTTCCTGATTCCAGTGTACCGTCAGGCGGCCGGTTATGCCGGGCCCTTAATTACATCCGAGACCGCCCGGCGGACACAGAACCTGCGCACGGACAGGTTTGCCGAGTGGACGGGGCTGGCTGGGCGATGGAACCAGGACAGGCGGGGCTGTGGCCGCCAGGTTGGACTCCTCGAGGATCAGCGGGCGCTGCAGAACCATCTCTACCTGGGAGCCGGCTTCAATGTTTACATCGGCTCCGCGCGTGAATAAGGAGACGATTCCGGCTGCGGCCGCGCCTGCGCCGAGTCCAATGAGACCGCCTTCAAGGGGATGACCGGACGGGATGCCGCTGATGGAGCCAATGGTGCCTCCGGTGGGAATGCCAATCTCGGCGGCCTTGCCTGCGTTGCGCCCTTTGTCGCTGTCCTGCTCAATGGTGCCCTCGCCATCGTTCTTCACATCCTGCTTTTTGGCACCGGGCAGGCTGTTGACCATGCCGGGAATCTCAACGACTGTGCCGTTGGGAAAGATGATCGAGGTAAAGTGCATATCGAGCTGCGCCCTGCCGTGCATGCGGCCTGCGCGCTGCACGCGGTCGACGATGCCCTGCACGTAGACGCCGCTGGGAATGAGGACGCGGTTGCCGACGACGACCGGAAACGTCGAGGCAAGATAAACGCCGTCGCCGGGCCTGGCGCTGCGGGTGTTGAGCGAGCTGCGTAACTGGAGCAGAACCTTGGTGCCTGCAGGAACGGTGTAGGTCTTTTTCTCGGGCGGTACGGGCGGGGGCGCGTCTGCCGGTGCGGCCGCGCTGGCGGGTTCCTGGGACGCTGCCGCCGGAGCCTGAGCCCACGCCATGCCGCAGAGAGAGAGTGCCGCCGTAAATGCCAGTGCCCGGTCCCATCCCATGAACGGCCGCATCACCTGTCTTTGCCTCGCTTGTCTCAATAGACGTGCAATTTCACTCCAAGGTAGCCTATCCGCGCGCGCCGCGCCACCGGACGGAACCTGCCTGCCGGGCAGATTCGGATTTAGGATGCAGAGAGAATGAACACGCCTGCCAATCCGGCGTTCGACTCGGGCGGCGATTTCACGTCCGCATACCAGGTGCTCACAGAGGCGCTTGCGGCCAAGGCGTTTCCGGGCTGCGCCTTCGGTGTGTACGCGGGCGGCAAAGTGCTACTGCAGGAGGCACTGGGCAGTTTCACCGATGAGGCCGATGCGCCGAAGGTCAAGCCGGAGACGGCCTTCGATATCGCGAGCATCACCAAGGTTCTTGCCACGACGGCCCTTGCCATGCGGCTGCATGAGCGCGGCCAGCTTGATCTGGAGATGCCGCTGGGAGAGATTCTGCCCGCATTTGTCGTTGGGCGGCCGCAGACGCAACGGGCCCGGAATGTCACGCTGCGTCATCTGCTGGCACATACCTCAGGACTGCCCGGATATGTGGAGCTTTACCGGACAGTTTCCACGCCGGAGTGTTTGCTGCGGGCGTGTCTTGCATTGCCGCTTGAAGCCGAGCCGGGAGCGAGGACCGAGTACTCCGACATGGGGTTCATTCTTCTGGGCAAGGCCATTGAAGTCCTGGCAGGTGAGCCGCTGGATCGACTCTTCCGGCGCGAAATTGCCGATCCGCTTGGACTGCGCGCATCGCGCTTCAATCCCCTGCCGCCTGAGCAGCCACAGATACCGCCGACCGAAGAGGATACGCAGCTTCGCCACCGGCGCATTCAGGGCGAAGTGCAGGATGAACACGCGTGGCTGCTGGGCGGTGTTGCGGGCCATGCCGGACTGTTCTCGCCTGTCGCCGATCTGCTGCGCTTCGCAGAAGCTATCCTGCAATCCGCCAAAGGTGCATCCGGGCTTTTCGCTCCGGAGACGGTTGCGGCATTCGCCGAGCGCCAGCCGCCTTCGGGCAGTTCGCGCGCGCTGGGCTGGGACACACCTTCGCCGGAGTCCTCGGCAGGCGAACTCTTTTCGCAACACTCCATCGGGCACCTGGGATACAGCGGCTGCTCGCTCTGGATAGATCTCGATGCCGATATTGCTGTGGTGCTGCTGACCAACCGCACATGGCCCGACTGCAAGAACCAGATGATCCGCACCGTGCGTCCGGCGTTCCACAACGCTGTCCGAAAGGCACTCGGCGGTGGGTATTGAGGTAAGAGGGACTCCGGGAAAAAACTGGTGGCTCTTGCCGCTGTTGGCGATACAATCAAAGGCTGGGGACAGACTCGATGCTTACCAGCACGACGACGCAGGAAGTGACCGAAGCACACCAGAATGAGGAAGCACAGATCGACCCAGCTTCCCTGCTTGAGCGTCTGATCACTGAGAGCCAAAACGAGGCTTCTCAAGGATTTGACACCAAATCAGCCCTCGAAATCGCCCGCATCATCAATCATGAGGATGCCAAGGTTGCCGGGGCTGT
>DASZRQ010000030.1:0-20734 GCA_035549115.1 Occallatibacter sp.
ATCTTGGCCAGGCGCAGGCTGGGCTGAAGAAGTACGACGACGCGGAGACCTCCTATAAGAAGGCACTCGAAGCGGATGCGGCATCCAAGAAGCCGGCTCCAGCCATCGAGGGCATGGCGAACGCCGCCTACGATGCCGCAGCCAAGGCCAATCCGCCTTCAGCCCCGATGTACTACCGCAACCAGGCTGTGATCTTCTTCCAGGCGGGCAATGCGGATGCGCAGGTAGCTGCGGCGGACATTGCGATCAAGAACGATCCCAACGATGCGCTGGCCTACTACCTGAAGGGCCAGGGCCTGGTGAACAAGGCAACCATCGATCCGAAGACGCAACGTATTGTGCTTCCGGATGGCTGTGCCGATGCGTACCAGAAGTATCTGGAACTGGCTCCGGATGGACCTTATGCGGCCGATGTGAAGGGCATCCTGGCGCAGGCCGGCCAGAAGATCAATTCGAGCTACAAGGCAGGCCGGAAGTAGACCAGCAATCTTGTTCATCATCGAGGGCGCATCCACAGCGGATGCGCCCTCGGTTTTTGTGCCGTGAAGAAGACAGCATAGGAAGGCCGGTACAATCCACTGCATGAGCAATGTGGTGAGCTACACGGAAGCGGCTCAAACCGTGAACGCATATGCGCGCGGGCTGATGCCCGTGGACGGCCGTGTATGTGTGCCGCTGCACGAGGCCGCGGGGCGTGTGCTGGCCGAGCCGATAACAGCCGATGTGGACCAGCCTCCGTTTACGCGTTCCACGCGCGATGGGTTTGCGGGCCGCGCAGCGGAACTCTCCTCTCAGGAATGGCTGACGGTGGCGGGATCGACGCATGCGGGCGAACTGCCGCCGGGCGCGCTGCCCGTGGGCTCCGTGTGGGAGATTATGACCGGCGCGGCAGTGCCTGAGGGCGCTGATGCGGTGGCGATGCTGGAGCATGTGGAACGCGAGAGCAATCGCGTGCGGTTGACGGCCCTGCGAGTATTGAAGTCCGGCGAAAATCTGGTGGCGCGCGGAGCGCAGGCATGTGCGGGTGAGGCGCTGCTGCCGGCGGGCGCGCGGATGGAAACGGGACAGATTGCGCTGGCGGCAGCGTGCGGCTATGGGGACGTTACGGTGCATACGCGGCCGCGCGTGGCGATTCTCGCGCCAGGCGATGAGCTTGTGCCCGTGGAGGCAACGCCGCGGCCGGGGCAGATTCGCAACTCCAATGCACCGATGCTGGCAGCGCTGGTGGAGGCGGGGGGCGGTGAAGCACTTATATTGCCTGCGGCGGCGGATACGGCGGAAGCACTGGATGCTGCCCTGGCCGAGGCGCTGAAAGCCGACTTGCTGCTGATCTCCGGCGGAGTTTCGGCAGGCAAGTTCGACCTTGTGGAGCCGGCGCTGGAGCGGCTTCGAGCGAGGTTTAGCTTTACCGGCGTGCGCATGCAGCCGGGCAAGCCGCTGGTGTTTGGCGAAGTGCAGCGTGCGATGGGATCTGCACTGCCCTTCTTTGGCCTGCCGGGAAATCCAATCTCATCTGCGGTGACGTTTCTGCTGTTTGGCGCGACGGTGCTCGGCGCGCTGGCAGGCTTGTGCAATGCGGGACCGCGGTTTGCAGCGGCTCAGCTTGCGCGGGAGACAGATCGCAAAGCGAAGCCCGGTTTAACGCGCTTTCTACCCGCGCAGTGCGATTTCAATCCAGCGAACGGAGCGCTGCCAAAGGTAGAAACGATCGGCTGGCATGGGTCGGGCGATCTGCCGTCCTTTGGACGCGCGAACTGCTTTCTGGTAGTGCCGGAAGAGACCGGCAGTCTCGAAGCTGGGGCTATAGTGCGTATTCTGTTGATCTGATTTCGGAGAGCAGACGATGGGCGAATCCACAAAAGGGCTGTCGCACTACGATGAGGCGGGCCGCGCCGCGATGGTGGACGTAAGCGCCAAGCAGGCTGCGCGGCGGACGGCGACGGCTTCGGCCTTCGTGGAGCTTTCCGCGGAGGTGCTGGCCGCACTTCCCGCGAACCCCAAAGGCAATCCGCTGGAGGTAGCGCGGATCGCGGGCATTCAAGCGGCCAAGCGCACCTCGGAGCTGATTCCCATGTGCCATCCGCTGCCGCTGACGCATGTGGATGTGACGGCGGAGATTGTCGAAGGCGGTGTGCACATCACGGCGGCTGCGACCACGGTGGGGCAGACCGGCGTGGAGATGGAGGCGCTGACCGCGGCATCTGTCGCAGCGCTGACCGTCTATGACATGACCAAGGCGCTGGACAAGGGAATCGTGATCCGCAGTGTACAGCTTGAATCCAAGACAGGCGGCAAGAGCGGCGACTTCGCACGGGCGTAGCGCGTCAATCGCCGCCGATGCAATGGGCTACTTCGAGGGCGGCGGAGCCGGGTGATCGTGGTCTTCATCCGGCGGAGGCACGAAAGGCTCCGGCATCAGGTGGCCGCGGTGGCAGGTGCCGCAAGTCACCTTCGCGCCATCGCTGTCGATCTTGCCGATGTACTGCGAGTTGATCTCCTCGACCATCTTCACCATCAGGCGTGCGGTAGTCTTCTCAGGCTTCGAGTCGTCGGCGAAGTTGAGGCGCGGGCGGCCGTTGGGGCCGACCTTGGTCGGGTCGGCGGCGTGGCAGGTGGTGCACTCTGTGCCCAGTGCGTGCGCCCAGCCGTGCATGATCTCGTGGACCTGATCGGCGGTCAGCGTCTTGGGCAGCACCTGCAGGTTGCTGGGCGGCGGCATGGGGCCGTGGCTGTGATGCTCGGGCTCGGCGGGCTGCTGTGCGCCTGCGGCGCTGAGCGAGACGGCGAGCACAAAGGCCGCCGCAAGGGCGATAGGAAACGGGGAAGCAGTTTTCAAGCGGGGAAACCTCATGGCTGAAAGTGGCTGCTGCTGAGTATGACGGAATACTACCCGATGAAGATGCGCTTTTTGATGGAGATTGCGCGGCCGGAAAGATTTTTGGGGCCAGAGACGCAGGGGTGGCCGGGCGCGGCGAAGCGCAGAGGCCAATCGACCGCATGTTTGATGCCGATGCGGACGGTGACCAAGGCCTGCGCGTGGGCGCAGCCGTCGTCGCGGACCTGGAGAGGCGAGCGGGAGCTGGTCAGGTCGAGGCCGTTGTGCGCGGCGCGGGTAAGGCCAAGGGCCTGGCAGAGGCGGCTGGGGCCGGAGGTGAGCAGGCGCGGGGCAGCGTCTGCGACAAGGCCGCGGTTGACGGCCATCGGGTCGAGCCCCGTCACGGGTTCCAGGGCGCGGAGCAGGACGCAGCCGGCCCGGCCCTCAATTTCGCAACTGATGTTGGCGCAGAAGTAGCGGCCATAGATGTGGTAGATGTAGGCGTGTCCTGCCGGGCCGAAGAGGACCTGATTGCGCGGCGTGGGGCCACGATGAGCGTGAGCTGCTGGGTCGGGCGGGTCGTTGTGGGGACCGAGGTAAGCTTCCACTTCAACGATGCGGCCGGCAAGGACGCCCGCCGGAGCACGATGCACGAGCAGTTTGCCCAAAAGCTGCGGGGCCACCCGCTCGGGAGAGTCCTCGAAGAAAGAGCGCGGGAGCAAATGGCCCAGTTTTTTCGCTACTTGCGGCTTTTGTTCCATTCTTTGATCAGAGCCAGAACCTCTTCGGCGTGGCCCTCGGGGGTGACGTTGGGAAAGATGTGGATGAGCTTCTGGTCCGGCCCGATGAGAAATGTGGTCCGCGCGATGCCCCACACCATCTTGCCGTACATGTTCTTTTGCTTCATCACGCCAAACTGATTGCAGACTTTCTCGTCTACATCAGCAAGGAGTGTGTAGGGCAGGTCGTATTTGGCGCGGAATTTGGCCTGGGCCTTCGGCGTGTCGCGCGAGATGCCCAGCACCACGGCGCCAGCCGCCTGCAGCTTCTTGAAGGTATCGCGGAAACCGCAGGCCTCGATGGTGCAGCCGGGGGTGTCGGCTCTGGGATAAAAGAAAAGTATCACCGGTTTGCCTTTGTAGTCGGAAAGGCTTACGGTTTTGTCCTCGTCGGTCTGGAGCGTAAAGTCGGCAACCTTCTTGTTCAGTTCCATTGGGGCTTCCCTCGCATGCTGGATCAGCACGTCATCAATTCGCATTATTCCCGAGCCGGGCGGCTGGTGTCATGGGGCGCATCGGTGGCGGTCCTGTTATTGGCGGCATCGCTTGCGCTGGCGCAGTATCCGGGGCAGATTGCCAAACCGGAGGACAAGGACAAAGCGCCGGTGCTGCGCGCGGTGGCCGTGCTCGAGTGGACGGGCGATCTGGGCAAGCCGAAGAAGGCGCGGCTGATTCCGCTGACGGTATTCGACGGCCAGGACCTGCAGGACGGCGACATCTACATGGCCCGGCCGGAGCCGCTGGCGCTGGCGGGCGAGGTGGAGTACGAGCTTCGCAGGGCGGGCAAGAATATCGGCCTCTTCGACGTGGAGAACTCCGCGCAGGAAGAGGGCATGTGGGTGGGGTACGGCACATGGAAGCCGATGCCGGCGCCCAAGCCCGAGGTGGTAAAGGCCCCTGCTCCAATCGAGGACGAGGATAACGACCGGCCGGTTCTGCACCGCAAGCACCAAAGCGACAACAGCGGCAAAACCGGCGGGCAGGACTCTGGCGGGCCAACCCTGCACCGGAAGGACTCCGATGATAGCAGCACGGCTCCCGCGCCGGATCCGGACAGGCCCGTGCTGCACAAGGCTCCGGAGAGCTCAGACAGCGGCACACAGGCTTCAACGGACAACGATCGGCCGAAACTGCAGAAGAAAAGCGAGAAGACCGAGGATGTTGGTCACGTGGAGGCCCTGCCGGCGATCAGCGATCCGGATAGGCCAAGGCTGATCCGGGGCAAGAGCGAGGACACTGGGCCGAAGGTGACGCCCAGCCTGATGGGGCTGCCGAAAGACCTGGAGCAGGCCGTGGCAGTGAGCGATGCGCGCAATCTGCCGGAGCATCCCTGGACCTACGAGTGGGCCAACCCTGCCGATGAGCTGAAGCTGAAGGCGATGCTAGAAGACCAGGCACGCGCCGCGCTGGGGCTTACACCGGCGGCTGCTCCGGCGGTGAAGACGAAAGCCGTGAAGACAACCCATGGCAAGACACGCCTGACCCTGCCCCCTCTTCCTGCGCCGTTGATGGACGAGCGGTTCCAAGTTTTTGAGCTGTCCTATGGGGCGGGGGCGACGCTGGTGCTCTCCGCCCACACCGATGCGCCGCCAGCGCAGCAGAAGTTCGTGACCCTGATTGCCCAGCCGGACCTCTACGGAGGTTTGCTGATTCTGCTGAAGAATGTGACGGATGCAGCCCACCTGGACGATACGCCACGGATGCGGCTGATCGACGCGGTCGATGCGGAGTCCGACAACCGGGGCGAGCTGGTATTCGAGCTGCGGGGAGCCACCCAGCGGCGGTTCGTGCTCTACCGGGTACTGCGGGGACAGGCGACGCGGATTTATCAGAGCGTGCCGGGAACGTTTGGCGCGGGAGTAGAGGCACAGTGAAATCCAGTTAAAGGCACGCAAAGACAAAACGAGGACCGGGATTGCTCCCGGCCCTCGTCTGTTTTGCAGATTCTGCCGAAATCCGGCGCTTTCAGGGATTAGAGAGGCTGAACGTCCGCAGCCTGCCAGCCCTTGGGCCCCTTCACCACGTTGAACTGCACGGCCTGGCCTTCCTGCAGGCTCTTGAAACCAGCCGCATTGATTGCCGAGTAATGCACGAACACGTCTTCGCCGTTCTGACGCGAGATGAAGCCGAAGCCCTTCGCGTCATTGAACCACTTCACGGTACCTTGTTCCATTTGGATCTTGTTTCCTGGATTGAATTGCGCTGGATGAATCGGAGCGACCACTGGCAGAATCTTGCTTGGTTGGGCGAGTACTGCTCACGCCCGGTTCGACTCTAACGCTATTTCCATTGTAGCACTTCCTGCAAATTTCGGGGGTCGGAGGCCAGCCGGGGGTAATGCGGCGGAGAGCACATCGGCATCCGCAAGAGGAGCGGGGTCAGGTACCTGTAAGCGGGCAACCGGCCTGTGGTAGGGTGGAAAGTCGCCATGCCTGTCGATCCCGTTCCCGGCCTGCTGGCCCGTGCCGGCGCCGCCCTGGAAGCCGAGTTCTCTGCCCTGCCGCCCGCCGATTTCGGGGCCGGCGAGGAGGCGATGGCCGCGGTGCTGGACGAGGTGGCCCACCGGCTGGGCGACAACTATCCCTACTTCCATCCCCTGTATGCCGGGCAGATGCTGAAGCCGCCGCACCCGGTGGCGCGTGCAGCCTACGCGCTGGCCATGACCATCAACCCCAACAACCATGCGCGGGACGGGGGCCGGGCCAGTTCGGAGATGGAGATCGAGGTGGTTGCGGAGCTGGCGCGGATGTTCGGATGGAGCGATCATCTCGGGCACCTGACCTCCGGCGGCACGATGGCCAACCTGGAGTCCCTGTGGGTAGCCGGGCAGCTTGTGCCGGGCAAACGGATTGTGGGCTCAGCTCAGGCGCACTACACCCACGGCCGGATCTCCGGGGTGTTGCAGCTTGATTTCACGCCGGTTGCCGCCGATTTGCGCGGGCGGATGGACCTGGAAGCACTGGAAATAGAGCTGCGCAAAGGTGATGTGGGCACCGTGGTGGCGACGCTGGGCACGACGGCCATCGGAGCGGTCGATCCGCTGGACCAGATTCTCGTGCTGCGGGAGAGGTACGGCTTCCGGGTGCACGTGGACGCGGCTTATGGGGGATATTTTCGGCTGATTCCCGAGGCGCTGGAGGAACCTGCGCGCCGGGCCTATGCAGCCATGGGTTGGGCGGATTCGATCGTGGTCGATCCCCATAAGCATGGGCTGCAGCCCTATGGGTGCGGGTGCGTGCTTTTCCGCGATCCTGGGGTGGGGCGGCTGTATCGGCACGACTCGCCGTATACCTACTTCACATCCAAGGAGCTGCACTTGGGCGAGATTAGCCTGGAGTGCTCGCGGGCAGGCGCTGCGGCGGTGGCCTTGTGGGCCACGCACCGGCTGCTGCCTCCGGTGCCGGAGGGTGCTTTCGCGCAGGGGCTGGCGCAGGGCCGTGCTGCGGCAGTGGAGCTTGACCGGAGGCTGCGGAGCGATGAGCGGGTGACGGCTTTGGCGGCGGGCGGACCGGAACTGGATATCGTGGTGTGGAAAGTGAACGGTGAGACAGCAGAGGAGTCGTCCCGGTACGCCCAGGAAACATTTACGGCCTGCGCTGCGGTCGACCTGCACCTGGCCCTAGTACAATTGCCGCAATCCTGGTTCGGAAGTCCAACCGGAGGGCAAAAGGCGACGGAAGAGTCTGTCACCTGCCTGCGCTCTGTGCTGATGAAGCCCGGACATTTGAGCTGGCTGGACCGCATCTGGGGCAAACTGGCAGCAGCCATGAATCGCTGAGAGGGGCAGGAAACGATGGTGGAGAAGGTGATTGCTGCGGCCCGCAAAGAAAACGTTCTCATTGCCGCAGGCCCTTGCTCTGCCACTCTTTTGCCGCAATTCGGCGGAAAAATTGCCTCCATCCGGTACCTCGATCGTGAGCTGATGCAGGCCCCGCTGGCGCCGGTAGCCGAGCGCACGCAAACCATGCCCTTCGATGCGGGCGATGCCAGCGGATGGGACGAGTGCCTGCCCTCCGTGGCCGCCTGCGCCGTGGAGACAGCCGCTGGAGTCGCGGAAGTTCCAGACCACGGCGATCTGTGGCGTGTGGCGTGGGAGGTTGTCGGACAGGATGAGTCCTCCGTAACTCTGCGCGGCGCGTGTTTTTCCCTTCCGCTGGTGCTTGAACGCAAGCTGACACTCACCGAAACCGCGATGGGAGCCCGCCTACGCGCGGACTACACGATAAAAAATACCGGCGAAGCCGCTGTGCCGTGGTCCTGGGCCGCGCATCCTCTATTTGCGGCCGACGAAGGCGACGAGATCGAGCTGCCGGAGTCGATCACTGAGCTGCGGGTCGAGGGCTCTGGCGGCGAACGATTGGGCGCAAAAGGTGCGAAGGTTTCCTGGCCGGTGGCTGAACTGGCCGCTGGCAGCAAACCCGACCTGCGCATAGCGCAGGCAGCGGATGCGGGCATTGGAGACAAGCTGTTCACCGGCCAACTGCAAGCGGATGAGAACTGGTGCGCGCTGAAACGGCCGAAGGCCGGAGTGCGCGTCCGGGTGGGTTTCGATCCGGAGGCGACGCCGTACCTGGGCCTGTGGATCTGTTACGGGGGCTGGCCGGAGCGGCCGGGGCCGAAGCAGATGTGCGTGGCCCTCGAGCCGGCGACAGCGCCGGTGGATTCGCTGGCGGTAAGCGGGCCGTGGTCACAGACCCTCGCGCCCTGCGCATGGTACGCATGGCCCATGACGATCGATCTGGAAAGACTTTAGGTTCTACGTATATGCATGATCCTGCCGCACTGCGTTCTCTTCACCTGGCCCGTTTTCAGGCCGAGCCCGTCATCTTTGTTGCGCCGGGCCGGGTCAATCTGATCGGCGAACACACGGACTACGCCGAGGGGTTCGTGATGCCTGCCGCCATTGACTTCGCCACACTGGCGGCTATCTCGCCGCGCACCGACGGCAAAATTGTGCTCTACGCCGAAAATTACGGACAGGAGCGGAGCTTTGAGGCCGCGGCGCTGCCCAAGGAGCCGAGCCGCCACTGGAGCGACTACCCAATGGGTGTGGTATCGATTCTGGCGGGTGAAGGACATACGATTCCCGGCTTCAGCCTGTCTCTGTGGGGCGACGTGCCGCTGAGCGCGGGACTTTCGAGCTCGGCCGCAGTGGAGGTGGCGACGGCGCTGGCGGTTCTCTCGCTGCTGAGCGTCAGTTATCCGGGGCCGGTGCTGGCGCGGCTGTGCCAGCGGGCGGAGAACGAGTTTGTGGGCGCCAATTGCGGCATCATGGACCAGTTCATCTCCGCCAATGGCAAGGAAGACAACGCGCTGCTGCTGGACTGCCGCGACCTGAGCTATACGCTGGCGCCGATTCCGGCAAACATCGCACTGGTGATTGCCAACACCATGGTGAAGCACTCGGTGGCCGGCGGAGAGTACACCAGCCGGCGGGCGCAGGTGGAGGAGGCCGCGGCGGTGATCGCACGGCACAGGCCCGAAGTGCGGTTTCTGCGCGACGCAACAATCGATGACCTGAAGAAGTGGGGCAGCGAGATGAGCCCCAATGCACTCAAGCGCGCGCGGCATGTGATTACGGAGAATACGCGCACGGTGGCCGCGGCCGAGGCGCTGCTGCGGCACGATTTGCCGGAGCTGGGCAGGCTGATGGCCGAGGCGCACACCAGTTACAGCGAGGATTTTGAAGCAAGCTGCATTGAAGCCGATGCCATGGTGGCGCTGGCGCAGAATCTGCCGGGACTGATTGGCGCGCGGCTCACCGGCGGCGGCTTTGGCGGATGCACCATCAATCTGGTGGAACGGGAGCACGCGGCGCGGTTCTCGGAGCAGCTTGGGATGCGCTATGCGGGAGAGTTCGGCATCGTGCCACAGATCATGGTGTGCCATGCATCCAATGGTGCAAGGAGAATTGGTTAGCTGGAAATTTTGCGCATCATGAAACTTTGGAGTTACTTCACCGCTCCGGGCAGTATGCGCACAGCCGAAGACAGGCTGTTTCCTTGGTAAAATCAGCCCAGTTGCGATCGACGGAGACCGGAGATGCGCATGCATCAATCCGGCGGACACGAGTTGAGATTTTCCTGATCCCCTGCTGCCGCCCGGCGCAGGCTTGGACCGCAGAGAGACACCGATGCAAACAATTCAGGTCGAGAAGCCCTATCCTTACGAATCCCTTCCTGCGTCCGGACTGGTCGCGTACTTCTCCATGGAGATTGCGATCAACCCGGCCATGCCCACCTACTCAGGCGGCCTGGGCATGCTTGCGGGCGACACGCTGCGTTCGGCCGCGGACCTGGGCGTGCCATTGGTAGCTTTTACGCTGGCGCACCGCAAGGGCTACTTTCAGCAGCATCTGAGCGGCGAGGGCAACCAGACAGAAGATGTGCAGCCGTGGAATCCGGCGGATTTCTGCAAAGAAGAGTCCGCGCGGGTTACGGTTTCCGTTGAAGACCGCGTGGTATCGGTGCGCGCGTGGCGCTACGACCTGGTGGGCCGCTACGGCCATGTGGTGCCGATCTACCTGCTGGATACGGATCTCGATGGCAATTCGGGGTGGGACCGGGGCCTGACGGACCATCTCTACGGTGGGGACACGAATTACCGGCTGCAGCAGGAGATTGTGTTGGGCATGGGCGGCGCGCGCATGGCCAATGCGCTGGGGTGCAGTGTCAATGTTCACCACATGAACGAGGGCCACGCCGCGCTGCTGACGCTGGCGCTGCTCGAGGGCCAGCTTGGCGGCGGCCCGTTGGGCATGCCCACGGAGTCCGACATTGCGCGGGTGCGCAACAGGTGCGTCTTTACCACGCACACGCCTGTGCCTGCCGGGCACGACCGCTTCTCGAAGGAGCAGGCTATCCGTGTTCTGGGCGGGGAACGCACGGCGCGCCTGGAGAAGCTGGGTTGTTTTCACGAGGGGCTGCTGAATATGACGCTGGTGGCGCTGCGCTTCTCGCGCTATGCCAACGGCGTGGCGCTGCAGCATGGCAAAGTTTCGCGGGAGATGTTCCCGGAGTTTGCCATCGACTCGATTACCAACGGCGTGCATGCGCCGACGTGGGTTTCCGAGCCGGTGCAGCAGATGCTGGATACTCACATCTCCGCGTGGCGCCGCGACACCCTTCAGATACGCAATGCCATCGACCTGCCTGTACAGGAGATGGCGCAGGCACATGCGCGGGCCAAGGATGCACTGCTTGCGGAAGTCAGCGTGCGCACCGGTGCGGTGTTGAATCCCAAGGTGCTGACACTGGGCTTTGCGCGCCGCGCCGCAACGTACAAGCGCGCGAGCCTGCTGTTTACCGATCCCGAGCGGCTGCAGCGGATCGCCGAAGCCGCGGGCGGACTGCAGATTTTGTACGCGGGCAAGGCGCATCCCCAGGACGAGCCGGGAAAAGCGCTGATCCACGACGTGATCGAGACCGCGCACAAGCTCACCAACGACCGGCTGAAGATTGTGTACCTCGAAAACTATGCCTGGGACCTGGGAGCACTGCTGACGGCAGGCGTGGATGTGTGGGTCAATACACCGCGGCGGCCCTACGAGGCCTCCGGCACCAGCGGCATGAAGGCCGCGCTCAATGGTGTGCCGAGTCTGTCGATCCTCGATGGATGGTGGATCGAGGGCTGCATTGAAGGCGTAACGGGATGGGCCATCGAAGACGGCGCGAACGATGCGGAAGAAGCCGCCTCGCTCTACAACAAGCTTGAAAATGCCGTGGCGCCGTTCTACAGGGATGCGCCGGAGAAGTGGGCGCGGCTGATGCGCACAACGCTGGCCTTCAACGGATCGTATTTCAATACCAACCGCATGGTGCGGCAATACCTGCGCAACGCTTATTACCCAGTTGCGCTCATCGAGCACGCGCATGTGGAAGAACCGAGCTATGCACACTAAACATGCGCAGGCAGAAAGCGAAAAGGGCGAGTCCTCTGAAGGATTCGCCCTTTTACTTTGCAGGTCAGGCCACTACTGCGCGGGTTGAGCGGCTGTGCGTTCCATCCAATCCTTCAGGTTCCACGCAACGATCAGCAGAAAGATAGGGTAGAGCATGCTGAGATCGCGGAGTTCATTGGCATTGCAGAACAAGAGATAGAGCGGGATGTTGATGATGGCGGCGATCTGGGCGTGGCGGCGGACAGGAAGCGGCAGTTTGCGCCAGACGCGAACAATGGTCCAGATGAGGAGTGCCATGGGAGCAACCGTAAAGGGCATCAGCAGGCGAATGCCGTAGGTATCTTCCGTGGCGAATAGCAGTTTGTGGGGATGGATGAAGTTATCAAGCTGGTCCTCCAATTGGAAGAACGTTGTGTAGCCGGCATTGTGGGCGAAGCGGGCGCGGAGCCAGAGGTAGACGAGTCCACTGACTGTGCAGAGCGCAAGAACACCGATGACCGAAGACAGCCGGGAAGCGCGCTGACGGAAGAAGGGATAAAGAGCGGGCACAAAGAAGAGAAATGATTCCTTATTCCACGCTGCGATGGCCGCGAGCGGAAGGAGATACCACCAATTGAAGCGCAGCGCGGCCCACACGGCGAAGGAAAGAAAAGCGAGTTCTGCACAGTCATAGGCATAGGCCTGAATGTACGGCATCAGCAGGATGACCACGATGGGCGCGAAGACGGCGACCGGCTGCGAGAGACCGACGGCGCGGCATACCAGATACATGCCAAAGACCGAGAGCCATACCGAAAAAAACGTGGCAAGGTAGAAGATCAGGTAGCGATAGAACCAGTGCGGATCCTGCGCGGTGGCCGATTTGGCGAAGGCGACGATCTTCTGGCTGTTGCCAAATTCATGCTTTTGATAAAACCAGGCGTAGATGCGGTCCTGCACCGGCTGCGGGGTGACTCGGCCTGCCCAGTTGGCGATATCCGGCAGCAACTGGCGATAGACAAAAGGCCGTAGCGCGGTGCCGTTGAGCATGCCTTCGAAGGAGGACTGAAGGTCCGCGCCGGCGACGCCAGCCTCGCGGAAATGATTCTTCTCGTAAAATCCGCTGAACGAGGCTGAGGCCGCGACAAAAAACAGGACGGCGCAGCACACGCGCAGATAGAACCGATTCGAGAAGCTCATGTTCGACATGGTCTGAGCCAGCATAGCATCGGGGTTGCGGCCGATGGCACACAGGCTAAAGCGGAAGACTCCCCTATAATCACTTTGACCTGCACAACCGCAGCGCAGTGTGTGGCCGGCTGAGCTGGACTGCGGGTGCGGCATGGCTACTCGGCCGGGCCGCAGGGAGCCGCCCTTTGGATGAGCCTGTCGAATCTGTCGAGTCCGCATCCGCGCAGCCGGCCGAGCCGCCGCTGTGCGTCGATCTCGACGGAACGCTGATCAAGTCCGACAGCCTTTACGATGGCTTTTGTTTGTTTGTGCGCCGGCATCCATTGCAACTGTGGCGCGTGCCGTTGTGGCTCGCGGGCGGCCGGGCGCGGCTTAAGCGCGCCATCGCCGAGCGTGCTCCTCTGGACGTGGCGCGGCTGCCCTACAACACGGGCCTGCGATCCTTTCTACAGGCGGAGCGGCGCAATGGCAGAGCCATTTACCTGGCCACGGGCGCCGACCGCGCGCTGGCCGAGCGGGTGGCCGCCCATGTGGGCGTCTTCGCGGGTGTGCTGGCTTCGGATGGCGCAACGAACCTCACTCATCGAAGCAAATTGAACAGCCTGAAGGAGCGATTCGGCGCATTCGACTACATTGGCAATGCGCGCGCGGACCTGCCGCTGCTGGCCGGGGCCCGAAAGGCGATGATTGCCAACCCCTCGCTGGGCCTGCGGCTGGCGCTGCGGATGCGGTTTATCCCCATCGTGCGTATTTTTCGCGACCGCAAGCCCGCCGGGCGCACGCTGGTCAAGGCGATTCGCCTGCACCAGTGGGCCAAGAACGTGCTGCTGCTTGCGCCGCTGGCGCTCTCGCACCAGTTGCACAGGCACGCGCTTGTGGCCGCGGTGGCGGCATTTTTCTGTTTCAGCTTCGTCGCCTCGGCCAACTATCTGGTTAACGACATGCTCGACATCGAGAGCGACCGGCACCACCCCAGCAAGCGGCAGCGTCCCTTTGCCGCGGGCAATCTGCCGGTAACGGCCGGCTTTGCCCTGGCGCTCGCGCTGATTGCGAGCGCGGTTGCCCTGCTGCCTCTGCTGCCGCTTGCCTTTGCTTTCTGGCTGGGTATTTACATTGTGGCCACGATGAGCTACTCGCTCTATTTGAAGCGAGTGGCGATTGTGGATGTGCTGCTGCTCTCAGGCCTCTACACGCTGCGTCTGCTGGCGGGCGGCGCGGCTACCGGCACGGAGATTTCACAGTGGCTGGCTGGCTTTTCAACCCTCCTGTTCCTCTCGCTGGCCATGGTCAAGCGTTACAGCGAACTCGAGAACCTGCGCGAAAGAGGGCTTGCGGCCACGCATGGGCGCGGATACATGGTCTCGGACATGGGGCAGATTCGCAGCTTTGGCACGGCCAGCGCCTACGCCGCGGTAGTGGTGTTCATGCTTTACATCGGGCGGCCCGACGTAACGGAGCTTTACCGGCATGCGACCCGGCTCTGGCTGATTGTGCCGTTGCTGATCTACTGGCTGAACCGCGTATGGCTGCTAGCCGCGCGGGGCGAGCTGGATGACGATCCCATGGTGTTTGCCATGCGAGACAGGATGAGTCTGGCAGTGGGTCTCGGCGTTCTTGCGGTGGCTCTGCTGGCAACCGGACTTTGAGTGCACTCCTGCCCGTAGTTCGCTGAAACCAGAAGGCTTTGAGTGGCTCGAAACGGCCCACGTGCTGAGACGCTGCGCAGGGTTAGGCTGCATCTTTCCCCTTCAAGAGAACGTCTTAATGAAAGCAGAAGTCCAGCCTCTCACCTCAGGCAGGTTCCCGCAGGGCTGGGTTCGACTACCATGGAATCTTCAGGCAAACGCAGGCCGGAACCTGAACAGGGGGTTCAGGTCCTGGCGCAAAAGCCGCCGGCGCACGAGTTGAACATGCCGCATGCGACCGGCAGAGTGACAGCCCCCGCTGGCAAGGCGCGCCGGGGCATCAAGCGCGCGGCCCGCCCGCTGTTGCAGGCTCTGGCGGGCATAACGAATCTGGAGCGAGTACCGGCCCTATGATGTGGATTGTTCGACTGGCGCTGCGCCGGCCCTACACGTTCGTTGTTTTCGCGCTGCTGATTCTTATTCTTGGCGCGTACAGCATCGAAACGATGCCCACGGATATCTTTCCCAACATCGATATCCCGGTGGTCACCGTCGTGTGGCAGTTCACGGGCCTCTCCGCCGAACAGATGGCCGACCGCATCGTGTTCAACAGCGAACGCGGCATGACCACGACGGTCAATGACATCGAGCACATCGAGTCCCAGTCGTTCAACGGCATCGCGGTCATCAAGGTCTTCTTCCAGCCGCATGTGAATGTAGCCAATGCCGTAGCGCAGATCACGTCGATCAGCCAGGTGCAGTTGCGCTCGCTGCCTCCTGGGACCGTGCCGCCGTTCATCATCCAGTACAACGCGTCGAGCGTGCCGGTGCTGCAGCTTGGCCTCTCCGGCGAGGGACTGAACGAGCAGCAGCTCAACGATCTCGCCACCAACACTATCCGCACCCAGCTTGCGACCATCGAAGGCGCGCAGACCCCGTATCCCTACGGAGGCAAGCAGCGCGAGATCGTTGTGGATCTCGACCTGCACGCGCTGCAGGCCAAGGGGCTTTCACCCGCCGATGTGGTGAACGCCGTAAGCGTGCAGAATCTGATTGCGCCCTCGGGCACCATGAAGATCGACCGCTGGGAGTATGCAGTGGAGACCAACTCCGCGCCCAGCCTGGTGGACCAGCTCAATGATCTCCCGGTAAAGACCGTGAATGGCGCGGTGATTTATGTGCACGATGTGGCGCACGTCCGCGACGGCAATCCGCCGCAGACCAACATCGTTCGCGTGAATGGCAAGCGCGCCATTCTGATGAGCATTTTGAAGACCGGCTCGGCCTCGACGCTGGACATCATCGCCGGGGTGCGCGCCAAGCTCGAAAGCGTGGCCGGGCAGCTTCCGCCCGCGCTCAAGATTTCGTTCCTGGCCGATCAGTCGATCTTTGTGCGCGGGGCCATTGGCGGCGTAGTGCGCGAAGGCATTATCGCCGCCTGCCTGACGGGAGTGATGATCCTGATCTTCCTCGGCAGCTTCCGGTCGACGATCATCATTGCGGTCTCGATTCCGCTCTCGATTCTCTGCTCGGTCACGGTGCTCTCCTGGCTGGGCGAGACGATCAATATCATGACGCTCGGCGGCCTGGCGCTTGCGGTCGGCATTCTCGTCGACGACGCCACGGTCGAGATTGAGAATATCAACCGCAATCTCGAATCGGGCAAGGAGATCGAGCAGGCCATTCTGGACGGCGCTGCGCAGATCGCCACGCCCGCGCTGGTATCCACGCTCTCCATTTGCATCGTGTTCGTGCCCATGTTCCTGCTGAGCGGCGTGGCGCGCTACCTGTTTGTGCCGCTGGCCGAGGCCGTGGTGTTCGCCATGCTGGCCAGCTACCTGCTTTCGCGCACTGTGGTGCCCACGATGGCGCGGTATCTGCTCCATGAGCATGACGACGCGCAGGAGGCCCGCAAGCAGGCAAGCCGCAATCCCTTTACGCGTTTCCAGCTCGGATTCGAGCGGCAGTTTGCCCGGTTGCGCATGTTCTACCTGAGCCTGCTGGGTCTGTGCGTGGACCATGCGCGGGTGTTTCTGGCGCTCTTTCTGGTCTTCACCCTGGTCTCCATCGGTTTTCTTGCCCCGTGGCTCGGGCAGGACTTTTTCCCCGCTGTGGATGCAGGGCAGTTCAAGATTCACGTGCGCGCCCGCACCGGCACGCGTATTGAGGAAACCGCCGCGCTGTGCGACCATATCGACGCGACGATCCGCCGGGAGATTCCGCCCAGCGAGGTTGTCACCATCGTGGACAACATCGGGCTGCCCTACTCCGGCCTGAATCTCTCCTACTCGACCTCGGCGCCCATAGGACCGGCCGACGCCGATATTCAGGTGCAGCTCACCGAGCATCACCATCCGACCGAGCAGTACGTGGAGCACCTGCGCAGCACGCTGGCCCGCGAGTATCCCGGCGTTACCTTCTATGTGCTGCCGGTCGATATCGTCACGCAGATTCTGAACTTCGGCCTCTCGGCGCCCATCGATATCCAGTTTGTGGGCCGCGACCTCTACGGCGACCGCGCGCTGGCGGAGAAGATGCTCGATGAGGTGCGGCACGTTCCGGGCGCGGCCGACGCGCGCATTCAGCAGCCCTTCGACGCGCCGAACCTGACCGTGAATGTGGACCGCACGCGGGCAGCGGCCGTAGGCCTGACGCAGCAGAATGTGGCGCAGAGCGTTCTGGTGGCGCTAAGCGGCAGCTTCCAGACCTCGCCGAGCTTCTATCTGGACCCGCGCAACGGCGTGAGCTACAACGTGGCGGTGCAGGCGCCGCAGTACAGCCTCAACTCGCTCTCTGACCTGCGCAGCCTGCCGGTGACGAGCAATGCGGCGGCGCAGTTTGCCAACACGCCCGGCGCGGTGGGCGAGGCATCGAGTAGCGCGCCGGGCAGCATGCCCTCCACGCAGACCGCGGCCACCGGAGCCGCGCCCACGGGCGCGCCGGGCGCGCCTGTGCCTACCCAGATCATCGGCAATCTCTCCACGATTGTGCCGGGCGAGGAGCTGGGTACGGTGAGCCACTACGATGTGCAGCCGGTGCTCGACATCTACACCAATGTGGATGGCACTGATCTGGGCGGCGTGACGCGCAAGATGGAGCAGATTGTGAAGCGCTACGAGAAGCAGGCGCCACGCGGCACCCATATCGTGATGCGCGGGCAGAGCGAGACCATGTACAAGTCGTACATTGGTCTGCTGGCCGGCCTCGCCTTCTCGATCCTGCTGGTCTACCTGCTAATCGTCGTCAACTTCCAGTCGTGGCTCGATCCGTTTCTGATCATCGCCGCGCTGCCCGCGGCTCTGGCGGGCATTGTATGGTTCCTGTTCCTGACCGGCACGCGGCTCAGCGTGCCCGCGCTCACGGGCGCCATCATGTGCATGGGCGTGGCTACGGCCAACTCGATTCTGGTGGTGAGCTTTGCCCGCGAGCAACTGGAAGTGCTGGTGGGCGACGCGCGACAGGCCGCGCTGAATGCCGGGTTTGTGCGCCTGCGGCCGGTCATCATGACGGCACTGGCGATGATCATCGGCATGGTGCCCATGGCGCTGGGCCTGGGCGATGGCGGCGAGCAGAACGCGCCGCTGGGCCGCGCCGTCATCGGCGGCCTGATGCTGGCCACAGTGGCCACGCTGTTTTTCGTTCCCGCTTCCTTCTCACTGGTGCATGGCTGGCTTGAGCGCCGCAAAAAGAGCAACGCCCCGGTGCGCGCCGCCGTGGCCGACGAATTCGAATCATCTTCGGAGTAGCGTATGGCGAACGAACCAAATCCGCAGCCGCAGCAATCGGAGCACCACGATTCCGCGCCGCAGCATGTGCAGATCTCACCGCGCAGGGCCCTTCTCGGCGTCGTCCTTCTTCTCGTCGTGGCAGTGGTGCTGGCGATTGCCGGCATTCTGCCCCGGCGCGCCGCAGAGGCGGCGCTCGAACAGCGCACAGAGGCCGAGGCTCCGCCTACGGTGATCGCGCTGCCGCCCAAGCCCGGCTCAGCCATCGATATGCTGACTCTGCCCGGCAACGTGACGGCCTATACCGATGCGCCCATCTACGCGCGCACCTCAGGTTATCTGACGAAGTGGTATTACGACATTGGCGCGCATGTGAAGAAGGGCGCGCTGCTGGCGGAGATTGCAACGCCCGAGCTGGACGAGCAACTGGCACAGGCGCAGGCCGACCTGGCCACGGCACAGGCCACGGCAAAGAATGCCAAGACCCAGGCCGACCGCTACTCCGGGCTGGTGCAATCGAATGCGGTCTCGCGTCAGGATACGGACACCTACGTCAACCAGGCCGCATCCACAGCGGCCGCCGTGCGCTCGGCGCAGGCCAATGTTCAGCGGTTCAAGGAGCTGCAATCCTTCGAGAAAGTCTATGCGCCCTTTGACGGTGTGGTGACCGCGCGCAACGTCAATATCGGGCAGCTCATCACGGAGGGCAGCACGAACGAACTCTTCCACCTGCAAGCCCTGCAGACGCTGCGCGTCTATACCAATCTGCCGCAGGTGTACGCGCCGGCGGCCAGGATCGGCGCAAAGATCGGCCTCGTGTTTCCAGAGGAGCCGGGCAAGACCTTCGAGGGCACGCTGGTGCGCACCTCGCAGGCCATCGACCCGGTGAGCCGCACGCTGCTGGTGGAAATCGATGTGCCCAACCGCGATGGCAGGCTGCTGCCTGGTTCGCTGGCGCAGGTCAACTTCCGCACGCCTGCCACGGCGCGGAGCTTCATCGTTCCGGTGTCGGCGCTCATCTTCCGGCGGCAGGGGCTGCAGGTTGCCACGGTAGTGAACGGCAATAAAGCTCACCTGCTTCCGGTGGTGATTGGCCAGGATGACGGCGCGACCGCGCAGATTGTGAGCGGACTGAGTGCCAGCGACAAGGTGATCCAGGACCCGCCCGACTCGATCATCGAGGGCGAGCAGGTGCGGCCCGAGCAGCCGCAGTCCGCGCCGGGAGCGGGGGGAACCGGCGGCGCGGGCGCAGGCGAAGGGGGCCGCTAGCAATGGCGAAAGCTGCATCCCATCGAAGGGCCGCCGCAGCCGCAGGCCTGGCAGCGGCTCTGGTGTCGCTCGCCGGGTGCAAGCCGGTGGGCCCCAACTATACGCGTCCGCAGATGACGGCTCCGCCCGTTTACAAGGAGATGGGCGCGGCGAATGTGACCTCGCCGCCGAATCCGGCCGGCGGTGGAAGCTGGCAGCCCGCCTCGCCCTCCGACGGCATGCTGCGCGGCAAATGGTGGGAGATCTACAACGACCCCGCGCTGAACCGGTTGGAAGAGCTGGTGACGCCGCAGAACCAGACCCTGCGCGCTGCCGCGGAGACGTATCTGGCCGCGCGGGACCAGGTGCAGATCGCGCGCTCCAGTTTTTTCCCCACGCTGGGCGTGGGCGCCGGGTTTACGCATGACAAGGTGAGTGCCAATCGGCCGCTGGCGCAGCCCGGCGGGCACACCAGCTACAACGATCTGACCCTGACCGGGCAGGCTGATTGGGAGCCGGACTTCTGGGGGCGCATCCGCCGCACGGTGGAGGAGGCGCGGGACAACGCGCAGGCCTCGGCGGCCGACCTGGCCGTGATCGACCTGAGCCTGCATGCGGAGCTTGCCGAGGACTACTTTGAATTGCGCGGGCTCGATTCGCAGAGCAGGCTGCTCCGGAATACGGTGAACGACGATGAAAACCAGGTGAAACTGAACGAGACGCTGCTGAAGGGTGGCGTGGTGACAGAAGTGACGGTGGCGCAGGCGCAGACCGAGCTCGAAACGGTGCGCGCCGAGCTGATCGACGTGGAGCAGGGCCGCGCGCAGTATGAGCATGCCATCGCCACGCTGATCAATCAGGAGGCTGGCCAGCTTTCGCTGCCGCCAGCGCCCATCGATCAGCCCTTGCCGCAGATTCCCGTGGGCGTGCCCTCGCAGTTGATCGAGCGCAGGCCGGACATCGCCGCCGCCGAGCGCCGCGTGGCCGCGGCCAATGCGCAGATCGGCATTGCGGTGAGCGCGTTCTATCCCAACATTGCGCTGGGCGGTACCGGCGGCTTTGAGAGCACCCACGGCGGCACGTGGCTGCAGGGCCCAAGCTCGCTGTGGAGCCTGGGCGCGCAGGCCACGGAGCTGCTATTCGACGCGGGCCAGCGTCACGCCGTGACCGATCAGTCCCGGCACAACTTCGAGGCGCAGTCGGCGGCCTACAGGACCACGGTTCTGGCTGCTTTCAACGAGGTCGAGGACCGGCTGAGCGACCTGCGGGTACTGCAGCAGGAGTCGGTGGTGGAGGACAGCGCGGTACGCGCGGCCCAGCGCTCCCTGGACCTCTCGAACGACCGCTACAAGGGAGGCGCAACGAGCTATCTGGAAGTGCTGGTGGCAGAGACGACGCTGCTCCAGAACCAGCGCACCCAGGCCGACCTGCAGACCCGCCAGTTCGCGGCGAGCGTGCTGCTGATCCGCGCG
>DASZRQ010000031.1:0-6439 GCA_035549115.1 Occallatibacter sp.
CTGTCACCTTTCCCAGGGAGCGCAGCAGCAAGCCGCTGGATGGCCGCCTGCTGTTGCTGCTTTCCACCGATTCCAGCGACGAGCCGCGCAACCAGATCAACGACACGCCGCGCTCGCAGATCGTCTTCGGCATCACGATGGATGGCTGGAAGCCCGGCGAGCCCGCGACATTCAATGACACGGCCTGGGGCTATCCGGTGCACAGCCTCAAGGACCTGCCGCCCGGAGAATACTACGTGCAGGCGCTGCTGAATAAATACGAGACCTTCCACCGCAGCGACGGCAAGGTCATCAAGCTGCACATGGACCAGGGCGAGGGTCAGCACTGGAACATCTCGCCCGGCAACATCTATTCCAAGGTGCGGAAGATCACGGTGACGCGCGGCGGCGCGCCCGTCGCGCTTTCGTTGACCGAAGAGATTCCGCCGATTCCCGCGCCGGTGGACACCAAATACATCCGCCACATCCGCATTCAAAGCGCCGTGCTCACCAAATTCTGGGGCCGGCCCATGTACCTGGGCGCGGCGGTGCTGGTGCCCGCGGGCTTCGACGAGCACCCCGAAGCGCATTTTCCGCTCATCATCTTTCACGACCACTTTGTGCCGGACTTCGACGACTTCCGCACCACGCTGCCCGACCCGAATCTGAAGCCCGACTACAGCGAGCGCTTCCACCTCGCCGGCTACAACCGCATCGAGCAGGAAGAAGCCTACAAGTTTTATCAGCAGTGGATCTCGCCGAAGTTTCCGCGCATGCTCATCGTCAAGATTCAGCACGCCAACCCGTACTACGACGACTCCTACGCCGTGGACTCCGCCAATGTGGGCCCTTACGGCGAGGCCATCGAGACGGAGCTGATTCCCGCTATCGAAAAGAAGTTCCGCGGCATCGGCCAGGGCTGGGCGCGGTTCCTCTATGGCGGCTCAACCGGCGGATGGGAGTCGCTCGCCGCGCAGATCTTCTATCCCGACCACTACAACGGCACCTTTGCCGCGTGTCCTGACCCCATCGACTTCCACGCCTTCACCAACATCGATCTCTACGATGACAACAATGCCTTCTTCCTTGAAGGCGCGCACAAGCGTGTGGCACAGCCCGCCATGCGCGACTACCTCGGCCACACGTTCATCACCACCCAGGAGATCAACCGCTACGAACTGGCGCTGGGCGACCACGGCCGCAGCGGCGAGCAGTTCGACATCTGGCAGGCCGTCTATGGGCCCATGGGCGCGGACGGCTATCCACAGCCCATCTTCAACAAGGTGACCGGCGACATCGATCACAAGGTAGCTGAGTACTGGCGCGAACACTACGACCTCGAAGCCATCCTGCAGCGCAACTGGGCCACGCTTGGCCCTAAGCTGCAGGGCAAGATTCACATCTACGTCGGCTCGGACGATACGTACTTTCTGAACGACGCGGTCTACCGCATGCAGGACTTTCTCGACTCCACGAAGAACCCGCCCTATGACGGAGAAGTGACCTACGGCCCGCGTGCCGAGCACTGCTGGAACGGCGACCCCAATCTGCCCAACGCCTACTCGCGCCTGCACTACAACACGCAGTACCTGCCCAAGATTCTCGAGCGCATCCAGAAGACGGCGCCGCCTGGAGCGGACCTGACAAGCTGGCGGTATTGAGGCTTGCAGAGGAAAACGAGCAGCGGGAACCGCACAAGGGTGGTGGGCGGTCAGGGACTCGAACCCCGGACATCCTGCTTGTAAGGCAGGCGCTCTAACCAACTGAGCTAACCGCCCTCATTGTGGAGGGAGAGCCCATGGCGGGCTCTCTTCATCATAGCAGTCATCGGCCTGCGCGCAGGGCCAGAGCAGCCCTGAGTGCATCTGCCGCGTTGATACACTGACACTGTGAGCCGTCTAATCGTGAACGCCGATGACTTCGGCCTGACCGCTGGCGTCAACCGTGCCATCATCGAGCTGCACGAGGCCGGAGTGCTGACCAGCGCAACGCTGATGGCCCGCGCTGGCGCAACCGAGGAAGCGATCCTTCGAGCGCAGGCTGCACCCGTGCTCGGCGTGGGCTGCCATGTTGTCCTCGTCGATGGCGAGCCCACTCTTCCGCCGCAGCAGATTCCCACGCTCATCGACAGAAAGACCGGCCGCCTGCATCAGACGCTCGGCACATTTCTCCAGCGGCTGTTTACAGGGCGCATCTCCGCAGCGGAGATCGAAGCTGAGGCCGCCGAGCAGATTGCCCGGCTGCAGAGCCGCGGCCTGCGGCTCACGCACATCGACACGCACAAGCACACGCACATGTTTCCGCCGGTGCTGCGGCCGGTGCTGCGCGCAGCGCGCGCCGCCGGCATTCGTGCCGTGCGCAACCCTTTCGAGCCGGAGTGGGCGGTGCGCGCCACTCCGCGCGGCGGCTTTGTGCGCACGGCAGAGGTCATCGCCCTGCGCCGGTTCGGGCCGTACTTCCGCCGGCTCATCCGTGAAGAAGGCTTCTCCACCACGGACGGTACCATCGCCGTGGTCGGCACCGGCTCGCTGGATGCGGCGATGGTGCGCGCCCTGCTGGAGAAACTGCCCGAGGGCACATGGGAGCTGGTCACGCATCCCGGCTACAACGATGCGGATTTGGATGCGATCCGCACGCGGCTGCGCGGTTCGCGCGAAGCGGAGCGCGCTGCGCTGCAGGCGGTAAAGGAGTTTCCCGCCATTGAGCTCATCTCCTTCGCCGCACTCGAAGTCTCCACCATCGTTTAATCTTGTCTCTGCATCTTCCCCGCCTTTTTCAACGTCCAAAACAGGGACACTCAACACACGGACGGAGCATTCGCGGCCATGCGCATCGGCATCACCTGCTATCCCACTTACGGCGGCTCGGGCGTAGTGGCCACCGAGCTGGGCATCGAACTGGCCGGCGCTGGCCATGAAGTGCACTTCATCTCCTACTCGCAGCCCTTCCGGCTCAGCGGCCGCGACGACGGCATCTTCTACCACGAGGTGCCGGTGTCGAACTATCCTCTCTTCGAGTTTCCGCCTTACGATCTCGCGCTGGCCTCGCGCATGGCGGAGGTGGCCGAGTTCTACGAGCTCGACCTGCTGCATGTGCACTACGCCATTCCGCACTCGGTGAGCGCGCTGCTGGCGCGGCAGATGCTCGAAGCGCGCGGACGCAGGCTGCCCTTCGTCACCACGCTGCATGGCACCGACATTACGCTCGTGGGCCTGGACCGCAGCTATCTGCCCATCACGCGCTTCTCCATCCAGCAGAGCGACGGCGTCACCAGCATCTCGCGCTACCTGAAAGAAAAAACGGTGACCGACTTCGGCATCGCGCGCCCCATTGAGGTGATCCCGAACTTCGTCAACTGCGATGTCTATACGCCCTGCAGGGACGAGGCCGTTCGCATGGAGGCGCGCAGGCGGTTCGCAAAGCCGGGCGAGGCCGTGCTGATTCACCTCTCCAATTTCCGGCCGGTCAAGCGCGTAGTCGATGCAGTGAAGGTCTTCGCCAGGGTCAATGAGCAGGTTCCCGCACGGCTGGTGCTTGTGGGCGATGGCCCCGACCGCTCTGCCGCGGAGTGGCTGGCGCACGACCTCGGCATTCACGACCGCATTCACTTTATGGGCAAGCAGGAGCGCGTCAACGAGCTGCTGCCGCTGGCGGACCTGATGCTGATGCCGAGCGAGCTTGAGTCCTTCGGCCTGGCCGCGCTGGAAGCGATGGCCTGCAAGGTCCCGTCGGTTGCAACCAGCGTGGGCGGCGTGCCGGAGCTGATTGACGACGGCGTCTCGGGCCTGCTCTTCCCGGTAGGCGCGGTGGAAGAGATGGCCGAGGGCGCGATTAGCCTGCTCAAGCAGCGCGACAAGCTGGAAGTGATGCGCGACGAAGCACGCAAGACCGCACGCACCCGCTTCTGCTCGTCGCTGGTGCTGCCTTTGTATGTGAAGTATTACGAGCAGGTGCTGGCGCAGCCGCGCTAACTCGCCGCGTCGGGCTCAACGCGCGGCGCGAATCCGACGCCGCGCCAGAACTTCTCGACGACATCGACGGTCTGCGGAGTTGTCAGCGGCCCGGTGCGCAGCAGCAGATCATCGAAGCCGCCTTCCTGCTCGCGCGCCGTCAGCGCGCTGGCCTCCGCCACAATCGCCACGCATTTGTCCGCGCGGTAGGTGCAGGCGGCCAGGTCAGCGATGGACAGCCGCGTGGTGGGCGTTGCGATGATGGTACGCGGCGGGGCCATGCGGTCGATGAGACAGAAGATTTCGAGCTTGGATTCGAGCTCGTCGGGCACGCAATCGATCACAAGATCGGCTTCGCGCACCGCATCCTCCACCGTGGAGACAAAGGAGACAAGAGGCGCGGCGTCCGCTGCTGCATGCAGCAGCTCCGCGCCAAGCTGCTGGCGCATCACCTCGCGGGCATGATGTAAATTGGCCGGCATCACGTCTTCCAGGAACACAGAAAAACCGGCGCGGGCCGCGGCAAGGGCCAGCCAGCGGCCCAGCGGCCCGGCCCCGATAATGGTGACATTCACGGGAGTCTTATTTTGCCTTCAACGCCTGCAGCACATCGTCCGCGTTGGGCTTGGAGCGTAGCAGATGTTCGCTCACCAGCGTGCGCTCCTCCTCGGGCAGCGTGGGCGCCAGCGCCAGCACGCGGCGCAGGGTGACGGAAACATCATCGATATAGTTCATCAGACGGATTGCTTCTCCAGACAGCGGCATGAGAGTCCTCGGGGTTGAAGTCAGGCTCTATTGTAGGGGCTTGAGTCGGGGGTGGGAAAGCGCCGCACCTGTGCAGCAGGGCGGCTCACCCTCCCACAAGGGATAAACCGCCCTGATGCCTTCCGGTTCCTGATGCGTACCGGCCGGAATTCTTGTTTGCGCTACAGGGTTCGCTTGAACAGCGGCGTCGCAATCAGCAGCGTGCCGATGCCGAAGACAAACAGGAACAGCACGTCGTAACGGATTGCGGTAAAGCCGCCATCCTTGAGCAGAACCGCCTCCAGCGCGTGAACTGCATAGGAGAACGGGTCCACTACTGCAATCGCGCGCAGCCACTTGGGAAACGCGGCAATCGGATAGATGGCGCCCGACGGAAAGTAGAGCAGCGTATTGAGCACGCCGAACATGGCGCGCGGCACCAGCGGATCGTCCACGCGCACCATCATCAGAAACATCATGCCGTTAAAGGCGATCGATGTCCCGAAAATGATCAACAGCAACTGCACCATGGCCATGGGATTGAAGATGGTTCCGATGCCTGCCATGAGCGAGCCGATGACGGTGAGCGAGATGCCGCTGAGCACCGCCTTGATGGCTCCGGCGACGTTCAGCCCCATCACCAGCTCCAGCTTGCTGATGGGCGTCACGAGATATCCCTCGTGCACGCCACGGGCCTTGTCGTCGATGTAGAGCATGCCGCCGCCGATCATCACGGAGATGTACATGGCAAGCGAGATGCTGCCGGGCAGCATGAACTTCATGTACTCGACGTAGGGGTACAGCTCTACATTCTCCAATGCTATCTTCTGGACGACGCGATCCTGAATCACCGGCTGGTTGAGCGCGTCTACAAGCGACTGCATCTGGGACTCGATGGCCGAGCTCATGAACTGGTCGGTATTGTCGACAACGAGGCCGATCTCCGGCGCATCCTGTGCGTAGACGCGGCGGGAAAACTGCGCGGGAATGATGACCGCGGCATCGATCTTGCCGGTGCGCACATCCTCGCGGGCCGTGGTTTCGTCGTCGTAGGGCACGGTCTTGAAGGTGGCAACGTTTGCGGCGATGGAATCGAAGGCCTCATGCACCTTGACCGCCTGCGGACCGTGATCGTAGTCCACCACGGCAACGCGTGCGCCGCGAATCTTGCCCCCGAAAGCATTGCCCAGAATGACAAGCTGCACCAGCGGCAGCATCATCGACATGATCATGAGCACCGGTGAGCGAAAGAACTTGCGCATCTCGCGCTCGACGATGGCAAACATTCGGTTCATGGCTGCGCTCCTGGCCGCGTAGGCATCATGAAGACGGATTTCACCTGCTCATCACGCAACTGGCGGCCGGTGTAGTGCACGAACACGTCGTCGAGCGAGGTGTTCTGCACGCTGAGTGAGGTAAGCTGCTCGCCGAGCGACGCGGCCATCTCCACAAGCTGCGTGGTGGTCTGCGAGCCATTCGAGGTCAGCACGCGATAAACGCCGGCCGACTGCGGCTGCACATCCGTGACATGCGGCAGGACCATGAGCCGCGCCTTCCACTCCGGGTCTTCGCGGTTGAACTGTACCTCGACGACGTTCGAGCCGGGCACGCTCTGCTTGAGCTCGATGGGCGTGCCAAGCGCCACCAGCGTGCCGTGATCCACAATGGCGATGCGGTCACAGAGCCGGTCGGCTTCTTCCATGTAATGCGTGGTCAGCAGCATGGTCAGGTTGCGGGTCTTCTTCAGGTTGTTCAGCATCTCCCAC
>DASZRQ010000032.1:0-23835 GCA_035549115.1 Occallatibacter sp.
GAACAAGTTTCGATCAATCGCGAGAGCCACCATGAGGGCTGGCACTACAAGTTAGCCAACTGCACAGTGGAAGCGACGAAATAATTTCGTTTTGCGGAGCCGGCTTGGCTTCAGTAACTACTGCCTCATGGCCCAGGCAAGCCCATCGGGGTTGCCGCCCGCGTCGATGTGGCCCACGACCGTAAGTGTCTTCAGGTCGATCACGGCGACATAGTTATCCGGCGAGCAGGAGACAAAGGCGCGTCTTCCGCCCGGCTCCATCAAAATCCCAGCGGCCCCGTGGCCGATGGGCAGCCGCTTGACGACCTTTTGTGTCGCCGCATCCAGCACCACAAGATCGGGCGAGCCCAGCAGAGAGACGAGAACATGCTTGCCGTCGAGCGTGAACTTCAGCCGGTTGGCCGTCTTCACCGCTGCGTCAATCGTCGCAACCACTTTCTTTGCTTCGATGTTCACCACCGAGATGGTGCCATCGCCCGCGTTCGCCACCCACGCCTCTCTGCCGTCGGGCGAAACGTCGAAACCCTCATCGCGCGTGCCCACTGGTACCACCGTCTCCAGCCAGTCGCCGCCCGGCGGCAGAATAGCCCCCTGCGGCAGTCCCGGCAGCGCGGCGGCGCCGGGTTTGGGCGCGCCGCCCGGCACATCAAGCCGGTTGAGAATCGTGACCGTGCCCGAGTTCACGTTGGTGGTGACGATGCGCTTGGCATCCGGGAAGACGTAGAGCATGTGGGTGCGGTTCTGGCCGATGCCGATGATCGTATCCACCTTGCCGGTGGCGGGGTCGTAGCTGCCGATGGCCTTGGCCGCCTCCGCCGTGAACCACACCTTGCTGCCGGCGAACGCGAGCCCATGCGGCCCGCGCAGCGCGCCCAGGTCAATGGAGGGCAGCGCCTTCTGGTGGACGAGGTCAACGACGGCAAGCGTATGGAAGCGCCCAAACCCGTAGTTCGACACATAGGCCGTGCGCCCGTCGGCCGAAGCAATCACCTCATGCGGGTCTTCGCCCGCCGGCACCGCCGCCACCACCTTGAGCGTGGCCGGATCGACGATCGAGAGCGTGTGCGCCTGTTTGGAGAGCACCAGCAGCGCGGCTCTAGGCGTTGGCTGCGCGCACAAGGCCATTCCGCTCGCACACAACAGCAGTGCAGCTATTCCGCGACTCCGCATGGCCATGCTCCTGATTGTGCCGTTAGACGAACAGATCCTTGTCTGCGGCCGAGTGGGTGGGCTGCATCTGCGGCGAGGGGGTTTTTCCGCGCAGGTTGCTGAAGGCTGCCTTCATGAAAGCGGCAATCCCCGAAATCTGCCGCAGCGGAACGCCGACCGCATCGATCACCACCGCCGTGGCGCGGTCCACTGTGTCCAGCACGCCGGTCATCATCGCATCCACGCGGCTCGACTGCCGCCGCGCCCGCTCCAGAATCTCCGCCGCCGAGGCCTGCATCTCCATACTCTGCACGCGCAGGCCGTGCACCATGTCGGCAAGGTCCACCGTCACTTCTTCAATGCGCGGACCCACCTTCATCAGCAGCTCATGCGTGTCCCTGGCAACGGGAACCACCGCGGCGCGCAGCTCGCTCACTTCGTTCTGCAGCAGGCCGGCCGTCTTGCGCACGGAGAGAAACAGCGCCAGCAACACAATGGCCTGCATGATCACTGCAAGCCCGGTCAGGACCACAAAGACGATCAATACGGTTTCAGGGTTTACGTTCGACATGTCATCTTGCTCTCGTTCCTTGCTGGGCAACCGCAACGCCCGGCCGTGCGCGGGCGCGCCAAAAGGAGAAACGGAGCGGCTGACCGCTGCCGCGGCCCGCGCGCCCCGAATTCCCCACGAACACCGCGGCGAAGCTCTCCGCCGCTCGACTGCTGCAAACTACTCGGCCGGCTCGCTTGAAGCCGTGCGATAGGCCTCGCGCCCAGCCTCCACAGCCGCGCTCACGCGGGTGGTCTGATCGTTCACCAGGTTCTTGCCGCGCTCCACAAACTCCGACCACTGGGCGCGTCCGCGATCCACATAGCCGCCCATCTGCTCGGCGGCCTGGCGGCCCTTGCCGCGCAGATACTCCGAGCTGTCGCGCGCCGTCTGCGCCAGATCTTCACGGGTCTCGCGGCCGCTCTTGGGCGCATACAGAATGCCCACCAGCGCGCCTACGCCCAACCCTGCCAGAAACCACGCTGCACCTGCAATTTTGTTGTCATCTGCCATGACGAGATATCTCCTTTCATCGCCAAAAAAGAACGCCTGAGCGTACCAGATTCCATGGTACGCCGCAAAACCTCATCCTGCCTGCCGATTGCGCCCGAATCGCGCTCAAAGCGCGGAACCGGCCGACATCGTTCACAGGCACCTGCTGGGTTGGACGCCCGCACCGCCGGTTCTGTTGCTCTGCACGCCTATTTGGGCAGCAGACCGCGCGCGATTGTATCCAGCATGCCGTTGAGAAAATTGATGGATTCCGGCGCCGAGTAGCGGCGGCCGATCTCCAGCGCCTCGTTGATCACAATCGGAAACGGCGTGCCCTTGAAGCCGATCATCTCACCGACGGCCATGCGCAGCAGGTTGCGATCGACAGCCGGCATGCGCTCGATGCGCCAGTGCTGCGAGTGCTTCGCAATCAGCTCATCGATCTGCTCCAGGTTGGCCGTGGCCACGCGAAACAAATCCTCGGCAAAGCCGCGCGTCTCGGCTTCCACGTCGTCGCCGGCCTTCCAGAATGTAGCCTGCACCTGCTCCGGCGTCTGCTTGCCCACATCTGCCTGGAACAGCATCTGCATCGCCAGCTCGCGCCCCTTGCGCCGCGTTCCCGCCGTCATGCGCGCCCGCTTTCCCCGAGCCTGCGGCGCAGGCTCACCATCTCAATGGCCGCGGCCGCCGCTTCAAATCCTTTGTTCCCTGCCTTGATGCCCGCGCGGTTGAGCGCCTGCTCCAGCGTCTCGCAGGTGAGCACGCCAAAGCTGTGGGGAATGCCCGTCTCCTGCTGCGACTGCCCGATGCCCCGCGCCACTTCGTTGTAGATGGCCTCGTAGTGCGCGGTCTCGCCGCGCAGCAGGCATCCCAGCGTCACAATCGCGTCCACCTTGCCCGCATTCGCAAGAGTCCGCGCCGCCGCGGGAACCTCCCACGCGCCGGGCACGCGCACCACATCGATATCGCCTCGCCGGGCGCCGCTGCGCAGCAGGGCATCCAGCGCGCCCTCCAGCAGCCGGTCGGTGATGACCGCGTTCCACCGCGCCACCACGATGGCAAACTTCATGCCCTCGGCGGAGAGATCGCCTTCGAGCGCAACGGGCCTGCCCTTCAGCGGGTCTGTCCATGTCCAGAACGCAAAGACGAAGCCCGGCTCGGGTTCCACGGTAAACATCCGCGACTTCCAGTGCGTCTCCGCAATCTCGCCCAGCCGCGCCGCGGCCGCATCGCCGCCCTGCGCGCGCAGCCATGCCGCGGCAGCTTGATGCACGGCGTCCAGCGCCGTCACTTCCACAAGCACGTCGGCCGTCGAAGGCCGTTCGCCCTCGAAAAACTCCAGATTACCCAGCGGAGCCAGAAACGATGCGCCCCGGCTCGTCTCCTCCTGCCAGCCCTTGCCGGGCTCGAATCCCAGCGCCGCAAAAAAGCTCGCGAGCCGCTCATACGCAGCCGCGCTGCCCGCCGGACGCAGGAAGGAAATCGCCTTGATCATGCTCTGATTCTATCGTGGTGAGCCGCTCGGCCCGGTGCGCCCAGACAGCGAGGGCCGGCGCTTGGCCGGCCCTTCGCATGCGGAGTAATTGCGTTCTATGTTGTCGAGCGCGGCTTGACGGTGATCACCGTGGCCGGAACGATGCCCGATGCCGGCGATGTGGTCAGCGTGCAGCCCAGGTCCGTGCCCGGCGTGCAGGCCGGCAGATTCGGCGTAATCTGCTGCGTGTCCTTGAGGGTGGTAGTGCTGATGTAGTGGATTGCGTCGTCGCCCGAGGTCGAAACGAAGAACAGCGAGTTATCCGGGCTGAAGGCTCCGGCCACCGGAGCGGTCACCTGCGAGCCGTTGGTCAGCGTGATGTAGCCCAGCGTGCCCAGTTGATCGTTCGGCCCGGCCGTCTGCTGGTAGTAGGGCAGTGTTGCGCCGGCCGTCGTGCCGTTATAGAGCAGGAAGGTCAGGCTCGTGGTGGCCACGCTCGTGCCGGTCTTCACCGCGGGCGGCGAGCTCACCAACGCATTCAGGCTGGTGGCGTTGATGTTCACCGGCGTCTGCGTCAGCGTGTGGGCAATCGTCAGCGGAGACAAGGTACCGTCCGAGCCCACCGAGCACTGCGTCGTGGGAATTGTCACGCCGATGTCCGACAGCGTGACACCGCCGCCGCTCTCCGCCGCGCCAATGATGTGCGCGCCATCCGTGGTCGAGGCCAGCACATCGGTCGGCGTGTTCACCAGATCGCCCTGCGGATAGAAGATCAAGTCGGCGTAGTCGCCCGACGTGCCCTGCGGGCACCAGGTGTGCGCCACCGTCGAGCTGCCGTTCAGGTATGCGCCCACGCTGGGCACGGTCAGCGTCAGGTTCTCCGCGCCGCCGGTTGCGCTCAGGTCATAGGTGGTCCAGCCCGAATTCACGTTGTAGACGTACAGCGTATTCGAGTGGCCTGCGCCGGACGATGCGCTGTCGACAACGTAGAGGGTCTTCGAATCCGGTGTCCATGCGGCTCGGGTGCCCATGCCGCCAAAGGTCGAGCTGACCGTGCCGGCCACCGCTCCGTACAGATAGAACACCTGGCGCTGCTGGTCGTTGATGAGCACCGTCTGGTTGTTGGGCGAGACAGCCAGCACCACGCCCGGCACCGTCGTGTCCTGCTTGGAGATGCCATTCGAGGAAGTGGTATAGACCATGAGCTCGCGCGAGGAGCCGAAGTAGAGGCTGGTGCCCGTCTGGTCCATCACCATGGAGTTGGGCACATACGGCAGCCGCACGGTCGAGCCCGTGGTGCCGGTCAGCAACTCGACGGGCACAAAGTACTGCGACTGGCCCGGCGCGCCAAACCACATGTACGAGCTGGCCGTGCCCGGCACCGTGATGTCTACCGGATTGCTCGAGATCGAGAGCCCTGTGCCGCTGCCCACGCCGATTTCATTGATCGGAGCGGGATTGCAGGTTGCAGGCTGGCAGATGGCGTAGACTGACGCCGCGCCCGGATAGGATGCCGTGACCGCGCCGGTCGAAGTGGCATTGATCTCCAGCGGATTGGTCGACTGGTAATCAAGCGTGAGGCCGGTGATCGTGTTGCCGTTGGTATCCACCACCGTGGTGGTCAGGTTCTGCTGCACGCCCTGGGTCACCGTGCCGCTCGTGGAGCCATTGGCGAGAGCCAGCGAGATCGATTTGGGCGGGCAGGTGGAGAAGTAGCCTGCCGAGGCGCCCGATCCCGCCACCGAACCGGTAATTGCCGTCGTGCCCGGCAGGTTCGCGGTGATCTGGTTGGTGTCCGGGTTGATGGTCGCCACTGACGTGGTGCCCACCGTGTAGTTGAGCACGCCGATTGCGGATGAGCATACCGGCACCGACGTGACACCCGGCGCAAGACCATCCTTGCAGGAGTAGCTGGTGCTGCTCAGCGTCGAAGGCGCGCACAGCTCATACTGCTTGTTGTTCGCGCCCGCGTAGCAGGCCTCGGAATCAAGCTGCTCCACCGTGCCCTTGGAGAAGCACTGCTGCGCGCCGTTCAACTGGCCGTTCAGGGTGAGCGAAATCGAGGTCACCGGCGCATGCACATACACCTCCACCGGATTCGAGGTCACCGACTCTGCCGACGCCGTAATGAACTCGGTGATGTACGGCAGCCCGCTGGTATCCGGCGTGGGGCTGGGAGGATTGCAGATGGTGTAGTCGGGAATGCCGCCGCCGGAGTTGCGGTTCCAGAAGCCGGCGCAGATGTTGCCCGTTGGCGAGATGTCCACATACCGGCGCAGCGTGTCCGTGGAACCGTAGGTATACGAACCCACGCTCACCGTATCGCCCTTGCAGGTCTTCGCCGTGGGCGTGCCGATCTGCCGCGTCTGCCCGAAGGCAATCGAAATCCCCGTGGTGCGCGGTTCCAGATCGATCGAGTAAAGATCCGAGTTCTTCAGGCCATACCCTTCGCCGTTGCAATAATTGCCGGCGGGGTTGCGAACGCAGCCGGAGAGCGTGATCCCCGCTGGCATGGCGACACAGACAAATAAGACGAGGGCTAAATACCGCCGCATGAATCCTCCCCGCTCCTGCCCTTCCGGACACGGAACGGTCTCTTGCACTCCATCAGAAATGAAGGGTTGGGGGCGGCCCGCCTGCGTGACCGGAGCCTGCCTGTCGCGCGCACCGCGCGCCGGGCCGGCCGGACTCCGGCAAACGGTTCTCCTGCCGCCGGTCGACGAGACTCACCCTGCTTTTCTCCAAAGAAAAGTGTATCAGGAGCAAGCGGCTCTACCGGCCCCCGGAGACGCCGCGTTTTCCCGATACCCAATAGACTCCCCGCCCGCGGGTTGGCGAGCAGTCCGGCTTATTCCGCCGCTGGCATGTATTTTTCGAACCACTCCACTGTCCTCATCACCACATCCCGCCGGTGTTCGGGGTTCACAAACCCATGCCCTTCGTTGGGATACACCACCAGTTCGGTCGGCACGCCCAGGTCCTTGAGTGCGTGCCAGAACTCGAACGACTGTGGCGCGGGACACTCGCCATCCCGGTCTCCCACAACCACCAGCGTAGGCGTATGAACCTTCTTGATGAAGTTGATGGCCGAGCTTTTCGCGTACACCGCCGGGTCATCGTAGACGCTCGCGCCAAAGTACGGGATCATCCACTGGTCAATGGAGTTCTCGCCGTAGTAGCTCAGCCAGTCCGCAATGCCCGCGCCCGCCACCGCCGCCTTGAACCGCCCGGTCTGCGTCACATCGAACATGGTCATGAACCCGCCGTAGCTCCAGCCCGTGAGCCCCACGCGGTTGGGGTCAATGGGATACTGTGCAATCGCCGCGTCCACCCCGGCAAGAATGTCGCGCAGGTCGCCGTAGCCGAAGTCCTTGCGATTGGCCTGCGTGAAGGCCTCGCCCTGCCCGAAGCTGCCCCGCGGGTTGGGCTGCAGCACAAAGTAGCCCAGCGCCGAGAGCGCCGGCGCATCGATGCCGCCGCCCGCGCCCCAGTGGGCCATCACCGCCGCCGCAGGGCCGCCATGCACATCCACAATCAGCGCATATTTCTTGTGCGGGTCATAGTCCTTGGGCAGCATCAGCCAGCCCTGCACATGGAACCCTTCGTTCTTCCACGTGAGCGACACTGTCTTGCCCCACGGAGCCTCCACGCCGTCGTTGATGTGCGAGAGCTGCATCACGCCGTCAAGTCCCGCCGTCATCGTCGTGCCCGGCCTGGCCCCGTAAATCTCCGTGGGATGGTCGAAGGTGCTGGCGCGGAAGACAAAGAGCGAATGATCTGCCGTGGGCGAAAGGCTCATGTGCCAGCGGCCGTCGCCCACCGTGCCGGGAATGCTGAAGATAGGCGAGCCGAAGGTGGCTGTCACCTTGCCAGCGGCGGGGTCGCCATGCACCCTGAACCGCACCAGTTGGCTGTTGCCGCCGGCCAGCTCGCTCACGTAGAGAGCGTCGTTGCCGCCCCACTCAATCCATGCGGGCGAGGTGGGCCGGCCCGCCGTGATGTCCTGCGGCGCGCCGCCCTTGGCTGAGATGACCCACACATCGCCGCCGGTCGAGCCCTGATCGCTCATCAGCCCGCCGATGAAGGCGATCTTGCCGCCGTCCGGCGACCAGCGCGGCACCGCAATCTGCAGCCCGTGCAGCGGCCCGGCTACCGTAGGCGGATCGAGAATCGCTTTCGCCTCGCCGCCAATCGTCTGCGTGTAGAGCTTTGCCACCCACCAGTTGTTCTCTCCCGGCGGGGCCGCGGCAACGTAGGCAAGTCCTTTGGAATCCGGGGCCCAGTCGAACTCGTATACATGCAGATTTGCCGGGGTTACCTGCTCCGGGGTCTGCTCCGTCGCGTCCGCGCGGGCCACGGCCACGCGCTGAATCTCCACGCCGTCCTCGCCGATCACCCCGGCCCAGGGTTTCATCGCCGCCAGCGCTCCGGCATGCCGCGTCGCATTCTCCACATAAAGGAAGGCGATCTTCGTCCCATCCGGCGAAAACGCCGGAGAATCCTCATCGCCCTTCAGCGCCGTAAGGCGGTGCGCCGGGCTGCCATCCAGCTTCGCCAGATAAAGGTCCGTCTGGTCCCCCGGCGCGGCGCAGTCGGAGAAGAAGGCCAGCGCCTTCGAATCCGGCGCCCAGGTCATATCGCCCGCGCCGCAGCGCGCGCCGTCCCTGGCGTCGATCTTCACCGCCTCGGCCTGCTTCAGGTCGTCGATGGGCGCGACTTCGATCCTGCCGCCCTCGACCCAGGCCAGCCGTTTGCCATCCGGCGCAACCGCCACCTGCCCGATGCCGTGGCCGCGGTTCAGCCCCTTGAGCACCTGCTCAATCTGCGCCCTGTCCGGCGCAGCCGCCCGCGCCACACCCGCCGCACACAGCACCATGCTGCCGCACACCGCCGTCGCAGCCGCCGGCTTCAACACCCAAATCCCAAACATGGAGAAATCCTATCAGGGCGCGGACGGCTCCTCCGCCTGGGCAAAGGGCCGCTGAAGCACGAAGTGAAACAGGCGGCTGGGGCCGTCCTCCGGCAGCAGGTAGAGATCGGAGCCCTTGAACGCCATACCTTCCGCCGTGAACGCTCTGCCGCGGCTGGTGTGTCCGCTGCGCAGGCTGCGAAGCAGCTTCATGGAGGGCCACGCATACCAGTCGATGGAGCCGCTGTCCTTCGACAGCGTTCCGGACGCGACGAGCCGGCCATCGGCGAACTTCATGTCCTGGTACTGGTTGAGCGAAGGATTGTCGATGACCCGAACCTGCCTGCCGCGCGCATCGAAGACATAGAGCTGGCGGCTGCTCCAGTTGCCGGCAATCAGGCCGTGGCCTGTGGCTGCAACGCAGCCCAGGTGGTCCGCCACGCTGATCCTCTGTTTGACAGTCAGCGTCCGCTTGTCGATCTCCTCCAGAACGGCAGAGCTGTGCGGCCGATACTCCGCCACCGGCACCCAGATGGAATTTCCCTCGATGGAGATGCCGCCGGGATGAAACCGCGGCCCATCCGTCAGCTCGATCTGCCTCTCCAGGGTTCCTGTGGCGCGGTCGAACTGATGGAGATATCCTCTGCGGTTTTTCGCATCGACCGAGGTGATCCAGATATGGTCCCGGTCAAGATCGACCCCCTGCACGTGAAACAGCGTTCCGTGGAGGCTCTGCACGTCGGCAAGGCGGGCGCCCTCAACGCCGGACCCCGTGTCTGCATCGCTATGCCCTTGCTGCGGAAGCGCACGGAGCGCAGAGAGGCCGATGAACAAGACAAGTGCGTATCGGAGAAGCTGCTTCCACGCCTGCAGATTTGTCATGCTCCGTATTTTGCGCCACGCCTGTTGCGGAGATATTGCAGTGCCGTCCGGCTCTCCGGTCAAACTTGATATAAAAACACTCATATTTTATGAATCAAATATGCTATAGTTTCCATCAGATGGATTGAGAGGCTTGGAGTGATACCTTCCCAGGCCCATCCAAAAGACCTAAGTACTTGGAGGACATGAACATGGCAATCACTCGTTGGGACCCTTTCCGGGAAGTCGTCGCGCTGCAGAACCGCCTGAACGGGCTCTTCCGCGACTACAACGAAAGCGAAGCCCCTGTGGCGGCTGCCAGCTTTGTGCCGGCTGTCGATATCTACGAGGACAACCAGAAAGTCGTTTTGAAGCTTGAAGTTCCGGGCATCGAGGAGAAGGATCTGGACGTCCGCGTCGAGAACCACACCCTCACGGTAAAGGGCGAGCGCAAGTTCGAGAAGGAGGAGAAGGAAGAGAACTTCCACCGCATTGAGCGGCGCTACGGCAGCTTCTTCCGCGCCTTTACCCTGCCCTCGACCGTGGACACCGAGAGCGTGAAGGCCAGCTACACGGCCGGCGTGCTCAAGCTGGAGCTGGCCAAAAAGGCCGAGGCCCAGCCCAAGCAGATCAAGGTGAACGTGGCCGCCTGAGGCAGCAACACGATCTGGGACGCCGGCAACTCTGGGGAGACGCCGGTCGCTCAGAGGCAAGCGCGCCGGGGTGGCGAAAGCCCGCGCCCCGGCGCATCTGTATCTGCAGCGCTGCACATGAATCTGAGTCAATATGGAGAGGCCGCAATTTAGAGTTGAGCCTCTTCTGGAGTTGAAAAATGGCAATTCGCTGGGACAAACTGACGGTCAAATCGCAGCAGGCGATGCAGCAGGCGCAGAGCCGCGCCGCTGAGTTCGGCAATCCGGAGATGCAGCCGGTGCATCTGCTGCTGGCGCTCGTCGAGGACCGCGAGGGCGTGATCCCCGCCGTGCTCGAAAAGATCGGCGTGCCGGCCGAGCGCCTGGAACACGACCTGCACCAGATTGAAGAGAAGCTGCCGCGTGTCTCTGGCGAGGCCGCGCAGCCCGGCGTAGGCGCGGCCCTCAACAAGGCCGTGGACCAGGCCTTTCGCGAGGCGCAGAACTTCAAGGACGAGTACATCTCCACCGAGCACCTGCTGCTGGGTATTGCGAGCGCGAAGAACGAGCCCGCGGCTGCGGCGCTCACAGCGCTGGGCGCAAGCCGTGACGCGATTCTGAAGGCGTTGACCGCCGTGCGCGGCTCGCAGCGCGTGACGGACCAGAACCCCGAGGGCAAGTTCCAGGCGTTGGAAAAGTACGCCAAGGATCTGACCGACCTCGCCCGGCGCGGCAAGCTCGATCCTGTAATCGGCCGCGACGAGGAGATTCGCCGCGTCATCCAGGTGCTGAGCCGCCGCACCAAGAACAACCCGGTGCTCATCGGCGAGCCCGGCGTAGGCAAAACAGCCATCGTCGAGGGGCTTGCCCGGCGCATCGTCTCCGGCGATGTCCCGGAGATTCTGAAGGAGAAGCGGGTCATCTCGCTCGACCTGGGCTCCATGCTCGCGGGCGCGAAGTTTCGCGGCGAGTTTGAGGACCGTCTGAAGGCGGTGCTCAAGGAGATCGAGGAGTCGAACGGCCAGATCGTGCTCTTTATCGACGAGTTGCATACGCTGGTGGGCGCGGGCGCGGCCGAGGGCGCCATTGACGCGAGCAACATGCTGAAGCCGGCCCTGGCGCGCGGCGAACTGCGGGCCATTGGCGCAACCACGCTGAACGAGTACCGCAAGTACATCGAGAAGGATGCCGCGCTTGAGCGCCGCTTCCAGATCGTCTACGTGGGCGAGCCCAACGTCGAGGACACGATCGCGATTCTGCGCGGACTGAAGGAGCGCTACGAGGCGCACCACAACGTGCGCATCAAGGACGCGGCCATCGTAGCCGCGGCCACGCTCTCGCACCGCTACATCTCGGATCGTTTTCTGCCCGACAAGGCCATTGATCTGGTCGATGAAGCCGCGGCTTCGCTCGCCATCCAGATCGGCTCCGTGCCGACGGAGATCGACCAGTTGGAGCGCGAGGCAACCTCGCTCGAAATTGAACGTGCAGCGCTGAAGCGTGAGACCGACAAGAACAGCCGTGGACGCCTGGATGAGGTGGAGCGCGAACTGGCCACGCTCAAGGAGCAGATCACGGCTCTGCGCGCGCGGTGGACGACGGAGCGCGAGGCCATAACGCGCATCGCCGAGCTCAAGAAGAAGATCGAGGCGCTGCGCTTCGAGTCCGAAGAGCAGACCCGCAAGGGCCAGCTCGACCGCGCCGCGCAGATCCAGTACGGCGAGTTGCCCCGGCTCGAAGCAGAGTTGAAGCAATTGAACGCCGCCCAGGATGGCGCAGGTAAGGAGAACAACGGCGCGACGCGCATGCTCAAGGAGGAAGTGGACGAGGAGGACATCGCCGGAATCGTGAGCAAGTGGACCGGCATTCCCGTTTCGCGCATGCTCGAGGGCGAGGTGAAGAAGCTCGTGACCATGGAGGACCGTCTGCGCGAACGCGTGATTGGGCAGGATGCTGCGCTGAGTGTTGTCGCGAACGCGATTCGCCGTTCGCGCGCCGGACTCAGCGATCCAAAGCGGCCCATCGGCTCGTTCATTTTCCTTGGGCCGACAGGCGTGGGCAAAACGGAGACCGCGCGGGCCTTGGCCGAGTTCCTCTTCGATGACGAGCAGGCCATGATCCGCATCGACATGAGCGAGTACATGGAGAAGCATGCGGTGGCGCGGCTGATCGGCGCGCCTCCGGGGTACGTGGGCTACGACGAAGGCGGGCAGTTGACCGAGGCCATTCGCCGGCGGCCCTACGCCGTTGTGCTTCTCGACGAAATCGAGAAGGCGCATCCGGATGTCTTCAACATCCTGCTGCAGGTGATGGACGATGGCCGCCTGACCGACTCGAAGGGCCGCACCGTGGACTTCAAGAACACGGTGCTGATCATGACCTCGAACCTGGGCGCGGCGGCGCTCACGGTCGATGCGCTCAAGAACGACCACGACTTTGATCAGGCGCGGGAGAGCGTGATGCGTGTGCTGCGCGAGCACTTCCGCCCGGAGTTTCTGAACCGTGTGGACGACATGGTGATCTTCCGGCCGCTGGGTCACGCGCAGATGGATGCGATTCTCGAGCTGCGGCTCAACGACCTGCGCAAGCTGCTCGAAGACCGACAGATTTCGCTCGAAATCACCGATCCGGCGCGGCAGCTTATCCTGGCCGCCGGCTCGGATGCGGCCTACGGCGCGCGGCCGCTGAAGCGCGCGCTGCAGCGGATGGTACAGGACCCGCTGGCGATCAAGATCCTGAACGGCGAGGTGCTGCACGGCGCGCATGTGCGCATCGACGCGGACCGCAACTCAAACCAGTTGCACTTCGAGTCGATGGGCCGCGAAGCAATGGCATAAAATTGCACTTACTCAAACAACAAGGGCGAGGCCTCACCAAGGCTTCGCCTTCTTCTTTTGCAACCATGTATATCGATCAGAGCCTGCGCCGGTAACGCTGCGACTGGACAGTAATGCCCCAGATAGGCTCTGTCTTTTGGGCGCCGTCGGCGGCCCATCCATCGCGCTCATAAAAGCGCATGGCGCGCGCATTGCCCGCAAGCATCCACAGAATGGCTTCGCTCAGTCCGCACTCGACCAGACGCGCACGTGCCGCAATCACCAGCGCTGCGCCGATGCCGCGGCCCCAGTCGTCCGGATCAACGTACAGCGCGGCAAGCTCTCCGCCGCCGTGTGTGTCCGCGTCCCGCGCAGGCATCGTCGTGGCAAACCCGCGGATGCGATCTTTCTCGACGGCAACGAGTGTGTATGGCTTGTCAGGCTCGCGCAAGGAGAAATCGTAGCGCCCAGCGCGATCTTCTGCGCGCAGTTGATCGAGATACTCATCCGGCAGCAGGCCGCGATAACCCGCCTGCCAGGAGCGCACATGCACGCGCGCCACATCCATCGCATCGCGGGGTTCGGCCAGACGAAGCAGCATGGCTGCAGGTATTGCACGCGGATGTGCAAAGAAAACGGGCATCCGCCGTAGCGGATGCCCTTGATGTTTGCATGAGGAGCGCGAAGCAGCTTAAGCAGCCTCTTCGCCGCCCTCTTCCTTCTTGCTCTCTTCGAGCTGCTTTTCGAGCTCGGCGCGCTTCTTGGCCTTGACCTCGGCGCGCTTCTGGCGCTTCTCATCGAGCTGCTTCTCGGCTCCGAGAAGCTCAATGAAAGCCTTCTCCGCGCCGTCGCCCTTCTGGAAGCCGGTGCGCACGATGCGCAGGTAGCCGCCCTGGCGGTCGCCGTAGCGGGGCGCCACGGTCTCAAAGAGGCGCGTGACAGCGGTGTCGGTCTGGAGGAAGGCGAGCGCCTGACGGCGCGCGTGCACATCGCCCTTCTTGCCCAGAGTAATCATCTTCTCCACGTGCGGACGGACAGCCTTGGCCTTGGCCACTGTCGTCTCCACACGATCCTCCACAATCACGGACGTGACCAGGTTCCGCAGCAGTGCGCGGCGGTGGCTGGTGTTGCGTCCGAGCTTGAATCCTGCATTGCGATGGCGCATGAGTTGAAACTCTCTTTCGAAATTTTCCGGCAGCCGGACCGGGTTCAGCCCGGCTGTCTCAAGTCGTGCTTAGAAGTTCTCGGTCTCGGTAGGAAGCTGGAGGTCAACCGAATCCAGCGGCTCGTCCTCGTCGTCGAAGTGGCCGAAGCCCGCAGCCAGCGCCGTTGCCGGAGGAATGCTGGTGGGCCCCGGAACCGCGTTGCCGGCCTCGTAGATCTTCATGCCGAGCGACAGACCCATCTGCGCAAGAATTTCCTAGATCTCGTTCAGGCTCTTGCGGCCGAAGTTCTTGGTCTTCAGCATCTCGGCTTCGGTCTTCTGCACCAGCTCGCCGATGGTCTGAATGTTGGCGTTCTTCAGGCAGTTGTAGCTGCGGACTGAAAGCTCGAGCTCTTCCACCGAGCGGTTCAGGTTGTCGTTGCGCAGCAGCACCCGGCCTTCCTCGCCGCGGGCCTCGGTTTCAATCTCTTCCTCGAAGTTGATGAAGATGTTCATGTGATCCTTCAGCAGCTTCGCGGCCAGGCCGATCGCATCGGCGGGCAGTACGGCGCCGTTGGTCCACACCTCGAGGGTGAGCTTGTCGTAGTCGGTGATCTGTCCCAGACGCGCGGCTTCCACCACGTAGTTCACGCGGCGCACCGGCGAGTGAACCGAGTCAACCGGGATAAAGCCCAGGCCGAGGTCGGCATCGAAGTTCTTGTCGGCGGAGACATAGCCGCGTCCGCGCTTGAGGCGCATCTCCATATCGAGGCGTCCACCCTCCGACACGGTGGCGATGTACACGTCCTTGTCCAGGATCTCCACGTCGCCGTCAGCTTCGATCATGCCGCTGGTCACAACGCCCGGCTGGTCCGCGCGCAGATAGAGCGCCTTGGGGCCGTCGCCGTTGAGCTTGAAGGGAACCTGCTTGAGGTTCAGGATGATGTCGGTGGCGTCCTCGACCACTCCGGTGATCGACTGGAACTCGTGCAGCACGCCTTCGATGCGGATGGCGGTAACGGCAGCGCCTTCAATCGAGCTGAGCAGCGTGCGGCGCAGCGCATTGCCGATGGTGGTGCCAAAGCCGCGCTCAAAGGGCTGAGCGCTGAACTTGCCGTAGGTTTCGGTGAGCGTCTCGGCATCGACTGCCAGGCGCTTCGGCTTCTGAAATCCTCTCCAAAGCATACGTGTCTCTCGTTTCCCGCGCGGCGGATGCGTCGCGAAGCATTTTGCGGCGGCCGCGCAAGTTCTCCTTCTGATTTGAGTTCGTAGCTCACAGTTCGCAGTTCGCAGCCTGGCCAGTGGCGAGCGCCACAGATGGGACTGTGAACTACGAACTGTGAACTGCTTTCTTACTTGCTGTACAGTTCGACGATCAACTGCTCGTTGACGGGCAGGTTCACGTCCTTGCGTCCCGGCAGCGTAAGGATGCGGCCGGTGCGGTTTTCAAAGTTGACTTCGAGCCAGGCCGGAACCGGGTTCGATGCGGCAAGCTGTGTCGCGTGGTCCACAACCTCGAACTTCTTCGCGGCATCGCGCAGCGCAATCTCGTCGCCCGCGTTCACCTGGTACGAGGGAATGTTCACCTTGCGGCCATTCACCGTCACGTGGCCGTGGCGCACGATCTGGCGGGCCTGGCGGCGCGAGATCGCGAAGCCAAGGCGATACGCCACGTTGTCTAGGCGGCGCTCCAACTGCTGGATCAGCAGCTCGCCGGTGACGCCCTGCGCGCGGTTGGCCTTCTCGTAGTACTGGCGGAACTGGCCCTCGAGGGTGAAGTAGATGCGCTTGGCCTTCTGCTTCTCATGCAACTGCAGGCCATAGCCCACGATCTTGGCCTTGCGGTCCTTGCCATGCTGGCCGGGAGGAAAGTTGCGCTTCTCGATCGGGCAGCGATCGGAGGTGCATTTGGTGCCCTTCAAGAAGAGCTTGGTGCCTTCGCGGCGGCAAAGGCGGCAGACTGCTCCGGTATAACGTGCCATTTCTTCTCCTGACTTCGGATGACGGCCGGTTTACACGCTGTGCGCTTCATCCCGGCCCAATTTCAGTGAACAGTGATCAGGAATCAGAGATCAGTTTCGTGCAAGATACGTCACATTGCCTGATCGTGCTTCTGTCACTGCGTTGCCGCGGTCAGTGTGGTGTTGATTCCGCCCATCGGGCTCGAACAACCGATCCCTGATCACTGACCCCTGACAACTGGTTTCTTACACCCTGCGGCGCTTGGGCGGGCGGCAGCCGTTGTGCGGCACCGGCGTCACGTCGCGGATCGAGCGAACCTCGATGCCCGCAGCCGCCAGAGCGCGGATGGCCGACTCGCGGCCCGATCCCGGACCGGCAACGCGCACATCCACCGCGCGCAGGCCGTGATCGCGAGCCATGCCGGCGGCGTTGGACGCTGCCTGCTGGGCCGCGAAGGGTGTGCCCTTGCGCGAACCGCGGAACCCGAGCGAGCCCGAGCTCTTCCAGCTCAGAGTGTTGCCCATCTGGTCCGTGATGGTCACGATGGTGTTGTTGAACGAGGCCTGAATGTGCGCAATGCCGTAGGGCACATTCTTGCGCTCGCGTTTCCTGAACTTCTTGTTCTTGCCAGCCTTGGCGCCGGCCTTCTCTGGTTTCGCCATTAGGTCTTCGCCGTCGCTTTCTTCTTGCCGGCAACCGTGCCCTTACGGGGGCCCTTGCGGGTGCGGGCGTTGGTGTGGGTGCGCTGTCCGCGCACCGGCAGCGACCGCCGGTGGCGGCTGCCGCGATAGCTCTGGATGTCGATGAGGCGCTTGATGTGCATCGAAACGTCCTTGCGCAGGTCGCCTTCGACGCTTCCCTCGTCCTCAATCACCTGGCGGATGCGGTTGACCTCGTCCTCGCCCAGGTCCTGGATCTTCTTGAACGCGTCCACGTTCGCCTTCTCCAGAATCTTGAGCGCACGCGGGTTGCCGATCCCGAAGATGTACGTGAGCGCGATCCGGGCCTGCTTGTTGCGGGGCAGATCGACGCCAGCAATACGTGCCATTCTGATTCCTTTGCTGCTGCTTTGGTTATGTGCCTCCGGCCTAGCGCCGGTTCGCACGGGTTGCCGCGGAGCCTCCGGGGTTCATCGCAAGCCTTGACTCCAGCTAACTCGCCCCTGTGTCGCCGTTCATCCATCGCAGTGCTGCGAACCGTGTACGGCAAACTCTGGTGAAACTCCGCCTACTGCCAGACTTCAACTTAGCCCTGGCGCTGCTTGTGCTTTGCGTTCTCGCAGATCACGCGAACCACACCGTGGCGGTTGATGACCTTGCACTTCACGCAAATCTTCTTGACTGATGCACGGACCTTCATTGTTCGTTACTGCCCTTCTCCGCGCACCCGTGAAAACGAAAACGCGGTGTTGAAAAAAACTCACCTGTAGCGGTACACAATCCGTCCGCGATTCAGGTCGTAGGGGCTGAGCTCGACAGCCACGCGGTCGCCGGGGAGGATGCGGATGAAGTTCTTGCGCATCCTGCCCGAAACGTGGGCCAGGACCTCATGGTTCGTCTCGAGCTTTACCTTGAACATGGCGTTCGGCAGCGTTTCCACCACCGTCGCCATCACCTCAATCGCGTCTTCCTTCGACAAACTGTCTCCGCTTCCGGCGCTCGCGCGCCGCAACCTTGTTGAGGACCGGGCAAACTACTCGGTCAGAATCCTCGCGCCAGTGTCGGTCACCGCCACCGTGTGCTCAAAGTGAGCACTCATGCTTCCGTCGTTGGTCACCGCCGTCCAGCCGTCCTTGAGCACGCGCACATCCGGCCGGCCGATGTTGACCATGGGCTCAATGGCGATCACCATGCCGGTGCGCAGCTTCATGCCATGCCCGGCTTCGCCATAGTTCGGCACCTGCGGCTCCTCATGCATGTTGCTGCCGATGCCATGCCCCACAAAATCCCGTACCACCGAAAACCCTTCGGCCTCCACCACGCTCTGCACGGCGAATCCGATATCGCCCAGCGTGGCCCCCGGCTTGACCGCCGCAATGCCCGCCTTGAGCGAGGCTTCGGTCACCTGCAGCAGCCGCTCGGTCTCCGGCGCGATCTTCTCGCCCACCGGAACCGTGATGGCCGCGTCGCCGTAGTAGCCGTCGATCACCGCACCGCAGTCGACCGAAACAATGTCGCCCTCCTGCAGCACCCGCTTCTTCGACGGAATGCCGTGCACCACCTCGCTGTTGACCGAGGTGCACAGCACGCAGGGATAGCCGTGATAGCCCTTGAAAGCCGGCTTGGCGCCCAGTTCCCTGATCCGCGCCTCGGCCGCGCGCTCGAGGTCGAGCGTGGTGGCGCCCGGCTTCACCTGGCCGCGCACCAGCTCCAGCACCTCGCGAACCACACGGCCCGCGCGGCGCATCTTCTCGATCTCGTCCTGCGACTTCAATACCACAGGCACCCTGGCCCCCCTGCCCTTCTCCAACTTTTCGGCGTTCCGCCCATCGGGCCCTGAACGCGCACAATCCGCCGCCGGCTGCGCTAGCCCTGGCTGCGCAACCGCTCGACGGCGGCAACAATTCCTGCCGCAATTGCGGCAATCGGCCCATCCCCCGCCACCTCGGCAAAGCGGCCCAGGCTGCGATAGTGCTCGATCACGGGCGCAGTCTGTGCTTCGTAAGCGCGCATGCGCTCCACAAAGACTTCTTCCGTGTCATCAGCTCGCTGGGTCAGCGCGGCGCCTTCGACATCACAGAAACCGGCCCGCTGGGGTGGGTTTGAGTAGATGTTATAGATGGTCTGACAGACGGGGCAGATTCTACGCCCCGTAATACGGCGCAATAACTGATTATAGTCCACTTGCAGGCTGACGGCAACCACCGGCAGTCCTTTGGACTGGTCTGCCAGCCGCCCGTCTAGCCAGTGGGCCTGGGGCAGGGTCCGGGGGAACCCGTCCAGAATGTATCCCCGGACGGTATCCGGCTCGGTCAGCCGGGCCGCCACCATCTCGTTGACCACGGAATCGGGAACCAGCTCGCCCCGCTGAATGGTCTCCCGGGCAATTTTGCCGATCGCCGTTCCGGCAGCCACATTGGCCCGCAACAGGTCGCCAGTCGAAATCTGGGGAATCCCCCAGAGTTTGACCAGTTCCTTGGCTTGAGTTCCCTTGCCTACGCCGGGCGCTCCCAGCAGAAGAATCGGACCGGGATCGACCGTCGATGCCGTACCCCGGTCACTCTCAACGGCAGTTGCCGAAGAAGAAGACATTACCAGGTCTTCCTTCCACGAATGCGGCCGGACCGCGGCGAGAATCCGTCATAGTGACGCATGATCAACTGCGATTCGACCTGGTTGATGGTATCCATGGCCACACCCACCACGATGAGCAGCGAGGTGCCGCCAAAGTAGAAGTTGACGTTCATGCCGTGAATGACCCAGTTCGGCAGGCTCTCAAAGAACCGGCCCACAAGCCAGAGCTTGTCGAAGCGCAGACCCGAGATCAGGAACGTGGGCACCAACGAGATCAGAATCAGGTACAGCGCGCCGACCAGCGTGATGCGGGTCAGAATGTCGTTGATGAAGTCCGAAGTGCGCTTGCCGGGCCGGATGCCGGGGATGAACGAGCCCGACTTGCGGAAGTTGTCGGCAATGTCGTCCGGCTTCATTACGATCGAAACATAGAAGTACGCGAAGAAGACAATGCCCAGCATGTAGAGGAACTCATACCAGGGATAGCCGGGCTGGATGGCCTGCAGGATGGGCTGGAAGAAGCGGCTGTTCTGCGCCCACTCGGTCTGGCCCATCATGAGCGGCACGGACAGGATAGAGCTGGCGAAGATAACGGGCATAACGCCGCCGGAGTTGACCTTCAGGGGCAGATGGCTCGAAGAGCCGCCCATCATCCGCCGGCCCACGATGCGGCGGGCGCTCTGGATCGGGATGCGGCGCTCCGCGCGCTCCACGTACACGATAAAGGCCACCAGCGCGATCATGCCGGCGATCAGTATCGCCAGGGCAAAAATGGTCATTGAGCCCCAGGCATTGGTCTGGACCTTCTGCAGCAGGTCGCCGATGCCGCGGGGCAGGCCGGCCACGATGCCGGCGAAGATGAGCAGGCTCATGCCGTTGCCGATGCCGCGGTCGGTGATCTGCTCGCCCAGCCACATGATGAAGGATGTGCCGGCGGTCAGCGTGATCACCGTCATGATGTCGAAGCCGATGCCGGGATTGAGCACCAGGCCGGGCGTGCGCGTGAGGATAAACGCGATGCCGATGGACTGCAGCGCGCCCAGCAGCACCGTGACGTAGCGGGTCCACTGGGTGATCTTGCGCTGGCCCAATTGGCCTTCCTTCTGGACGCGCGCCAGCGGCTCATAGACCACGGTGAGCAACTGGAAGATGATCGACGCCGTGATGTAGGGCATGATGCCGAGAGCGAAGATCGTCATGCGGCGCAGCGTGCCGCCGGTAAACAGGTCCATGAGACCCAGCGCCGACCCGCTCTGGCCGCCGAACAGCAGCTCGAGCTGGTGGGTGTTCACGCCGGGCGTGGGAATCCACGCGCCCAGGCGGTAAACCGCGAGGATGCCAAGGGTAAACAGCACCCGCTTGCGCAGGTCGGGGATACGGAAGATATTGAGAAACTTCTCAATCATGTCTGCTCATCCGTTCAGGCGCTGCCGCGCTGAAGTTGCAAAAGTACGCTACAAGCCATTGTAGGCGGGAACAGGCGGCTCGGCATGCACGGGTTTCACGCTGCGAGAATGCTGCCCCGGCGGGGCAGGCGCCGCCTGTGTCGGCCGACACAGGAGTTTACGCCGCTGCGGGAGCCCCGGCCACCACGGCCTTGCCGCCGGCCTTTTCGATCTTCTCGGCCGCCGACTTGGAGAACTTGTGCGCCGTGATGGTCAGCGCCCTGGCGATCTCGCCCGAGCCGAGGATCTTGATCAGAGCCTTCTTGCTCGAAACCAGGCCCAGCTTCTTGTAGTCGTCCAGGCCGATCTCCTTCACGTCCAGCTCGGCAAGCCGGTCGAGATTGATGACCGTGTACTCGGTACGGAAGATGTTGGTGAAGCCGCGCTTGGGCAGGCGGCGGTGCAGCGGCATCTGGCCGCCTTCAAAACCGCGCATCATGCTTGATCCGGAGCGGGAGCGCTGGCCCTTGTGGCCGCGGGTCGAGGTCTTGCCCATGCCGGAGCCCATACCGCGGCCGACACGCTTGCGCCCGGTGTTCGCCTTCTTGGGGGCGCGCAGATTGGAGAGATTCTTTGCCATTGTGTCCTCGCTGTAACGCCGGGGAATCAGGATTCCGCCGACTCGCGTTTTTCTCAGGGATCAGCGTTCAGGGTTCAGAGATCAGTTGAAACTGCGTGTACCGGCAGAATGAAACTGACCGCTGATCTCTGACCACTGGCCCCTAGTTTTCCAGAATCCGCACCAGGTGCGGAACCGTCTTGACCATGCCGCGGACCGACTCGTTGTCCACGCGCTCCACGATCTGGTTGAGGCGGGTAAAGCCCAGGCCCTTGATCACCAGCTTGTGCTTCACCGGCGTGGCGATGGCCGAACGGTAGTACTGAATGCGAATCTTCTTGGTCTCGGCCATGATTAAAGCTCCTCGATCTGCTTGCCGCGCATGGTGGCCACTTCGCCCCGGTCGCGCAACTGGATCAGCGCGTCGAATGTGGCCTTGATCACGTTATGCGGGTTGGCCGTGCCCAGGCTCTTGGTCAGCACGTTCTGCACGCCGGCCGAGGTCATCACCGCGCGCACCGCGCCGCCGGCAATCACGCCCGTGCCTTCCGGCGCCGGCTTGAGCAGCACCTGGCCCGAGCCGAACCGGCCCAGCACCTGGTGCGGAATCGTGGTCTCGGTCAGGTTCACCTTCACCAGGTTCTTCTTGGCCGACTCAATGCCCTTGCGGATGGCCTGCGGCACTTCCTTGGCCTTGCCCGAACCGTAGCCCACCACGCCCGAAGCGGCGTCGCCCACCACCACCAGCGCGGCAAACGACATGTTCTTGCCGCCCTTGACCACCTTGGTCACGCGGTTGATGGCCACCACCTGATCCTTCAGGTTGAACTGGTTGGCGTCGATCTTTTTCTTCACAGTCGTCATTGCTTTTGTCTGTCCTTCCGGGCCGCCGGAGCGGTTCCCCTGGAAAACTCATGTCACCCGGCCGAGTCCCCCGGCCCGAGGGTCAAACGCACCGGAGGTGCCTTAAAACTCGAGGCTAAAACTCGAGGCCAGCCTCGCGCGCCGCATCGGCCAGCGCCTTGATGCGGCCGTGATAGAGGAAGCCGCCGCGGTCGAAGACTACCTTCTTGATGCCTTTGGCCGTGGCCTGCTCGGCAATGGCCTTGCCAATCTCCTTGGCCGCCGCCACGTTGCCGCCGGTCTTCAGCTTGATGGTCGAGGCCGAGGCAAGCGTCTCGCCCTTCTGGTCGTCGACGATCTGTGCGTAGATGTGGTTCAGCGAGCGGAACACGCTCAGCCGCGGACGCTCCGTGGTGCCGGACAGCTTGACGCGGATGCGCTTGTGAATGCGCTGCCGGATCTCGTTTCTCTTGGTCTGCGTAATCATTGGGTCTCTCTTCCTATCAGCGGAGCCGCCCTGCGGTCCCGTTCGGTTGATTCAGCGGTCAGTTGTCAGGTATTCGAGATCAGCCTTCCTGCTTTGACTGACCCCTGTTCTCTGTCCACTGACCTCTGCTTTATTACTTCGCGCCCGTCTTGCCGGCCTTCTTCTTCAGCTTCTCGTCCGAGTAGCGCACGCCCTTGTTCTTGTACGGGTCCGGCTTGCGCAGCGCGCGCATTTCGGCGGCCACCTGGCCCACCTTCTGCCGGTCGATGCCCGTCAACGTCAGGTGCGTCTGCTTGGGATCGATCGCGACCTCAATGCCGGTGGGCAGCGGAAACTCGATGGGGTGCGAATAGCCCAGCGTGAACACCACCATGCCCTTGCCCTTCATCTCGGCGCGGTAACCGATGCCGACGATGTCCAGCTCCTTGGTCCAGCCCTTGGTCACGCCCTCGACGGCATTGAATACCAGCGCGCGGGTCAGCCCGTGCACCGCGGCGTACTTGTCGTCGCTGCGGTTCACATGCAGCGTGCCGTCCTTGGTTTCAAGCTCGATGCCCTTGGCGATGAGCGCCGAAACCTTGCCCTTGGGCCCTTCGACCAGAACCGTGTTGCCCTCAACCTTGTACTTGACGCCCGCAGGCAGCGGGATCGGCTTCTTTCCAATTCGCGACATTGCATCAATCCTTCAAGTTGGCTTGCGAGTCCCGCCGGAGTTTGCCTCCACGTTCCACTGCAGCCTGAAAAACAGAGACCAGTGTTCAGTTGTCAGAGATCAGCGAATCCTCTCTCAGTTAAAGAGAATCAGCATTGCGCACTGCCCTGCTGATCACTGACCACCGTTCGCTGACGACTGAGGCCTTACCACACTTCGCAGAGCACTTCGCCGCCCACGCCCTCTTTGCGGGCCTGACGGCCGGTCATCACGCCCTTGGGGGTCGTCATGATCGAGATGCCAAGGCCGCCCTGCACGCGCTTGATCTCGTCGCGGCCAATGTAGACACGGCAGCCGGGACGCGAGATGCGCGCCAGGTCGCGGATGGCCGCTTCGCTGCCGCCGTACTTCAAGTACACGCGGAGGATCAGCTTACCTTCCTCTTCCTGGGTCTTGTAATTCGAGATGTAGCCCTCTTCCTTCAGGATGCGGGCAATCTCCGTCTTCAGCTTGGAAGCCGGCACATCCAGCTTCTGGTGACGCGCACGGATCGCATTCCGGATGCGCGCCAGAAAATCCGCTACAGGATCGGTCAGACTCATTCCTTCTCCTTCATTCCCCGTTCGT
>DASZRQ010000033.1:0-28807 GCA_035549115.1 Occallatibacter sp.
CGGTTGCCGGGTGGTTACTTCTTCTTCGCAGGAGCCTTCTTCTTCGCTGCCTTCTTGGCTACTGCCTTCTTCGCCGCCTTCTTGGCAGGAGCTTTCTTCACTGCCTTCTTGGCTGCCTTCTTTGCTGCTTTCTTAACGGCCAACTTTTTACCTCTTTTGGTGGATTTGGTGGCGCGTTTACCAGCCACAGCCTTCTTGGCTTTGGCCTTTCCGCCCTTCGCGCCGCTGCTCTTCTTGGCGGATTTCTTCGCGGCCTTCTTGGCCACAATCTTTTTCGCTGCCTTCTTCACGGCTTTCTTGGCAGCCTTCTTTACCGGAGCCTTTTTCTTGGCCGCGGCCTTTTTCACGGGAGCCTTCTTTTTTGCCGCCTTCTTCGCCGGCTTCGGCATCACAGGCTCGGCAGGAACTTCCACAACTATGATTGCTTCTTCCACGACTCCCTCATCGTCATCCGAGGAGGTAAGCACGCTGGAGGTTTCAATTTCGTCGTCTTCCTCAAAATCGTCATCGTGATCGGAGCCGAACCCGAGCGGCTCCGCATCCGGTTCGCCGTCACTCATCGCGTACATCCTGAACACTTCTTCCATCGAATCCTCCAGCGGCTTGCCGCTGCCCCTCTCGGGGTCTTGCTTCTGTGCAGGCAATCCGGGATTGCGCTGCATGCGGAGCTATTGTAGCAACAGCTTTGATGGAAAAGCTATCAAAACAAGAAGCAGCGTGCCGTGTGCCGCAATAATTTTTGCCGGGTGCATTCCTTATTGGGACGTATGCTTGCGTGTGCGCCGTTTCTTCTGTGACGAGGAGCTCTTGTTGCCGGGCTTCGTGGACTTGCTCGAAGACTTGCTGTGCGCGGTGGAACGCGAAGAGGAGCGATGATGCCTGCTGCGTGAGCTCGCATGCGATGGTTCGCTCACATGCAGGCGGCGGCCCGGCGCAACCCGGATGCCGGAGAGATTATTCCAACTGCGCAACTGCGCCAGCGAAACTCCGAAGCGGTCGGCAATGGAGACCAGCGTGTCGCCGCGCCGCGTGGTGTAGTAGAGGTTGCGCGCCGCGCGCTCCGCGATGGGAGCGGATGGAACTACCAGCGCATCCACGCCGGAGAGGCCGTCGCTTTCGTGCAGTTGATTCACCTCGGCCAGCTCCGCCTCGCTCACGCGGTACTCGTGTGCAACGGAGGCCAGCGTGTCGTCGGCCTGCACCTTGTGGTAGCGCCACGCATCGCGCTTATTCTCCGGGATCGAATCGATGGTGCGCTGATAGACCAGCGCCGTGCCCGCAGGAAGATGCAGATCGAAGGGCGCATCCGGAGGCGTGACCATGCGCAGCAGGCTGGGATTCAGAGCCTGAATTTCATCCACCGGCGCGTCCACCAGGTCGGATACCAGCCGCAGGTTCACCGAATAATTGATCGTCACCGTATCCGTGATCACCGGCGGATCGAGCGTGATGTCGTCAAAGCCATATTGCGTGGGGTTGTTGGCGATAATGATCGCCGCCAGAATCTCCGGCACGTAGTTTTTGGTTTCGCCGGGCAGGTTGTTGCGCTTGTAGAGTTCCCAGAAATCGGCATAGCCCGTCTTCTGCACCGCGCGCTGCACATTTCCCGCGCCCCAGTCGTAGGCGGCCATGGCCAGGTACCAGTCGCCGAGCTGGTCGTAGAGAAATTTCATATAACGCGCATAAGCCCGGGTCGATTTCTCCGGATCAAACCGCTCGTCGACGTAGGTGTTGCGCGTCAGGCCATAATCTCCGTGCGGCATGAACTGCCACATGCCTCCCGCACGGGAACGCCCGTTGATCGCGCGGGGCTGAAAGCCCGATTCCGCCACAGCGAGATAGATCAAGTCCTGCGGCACGCCCTCTTCGGACATTACGCGCTGAATCATTGACCGGTAGCGGCCCGCACGCTGGAAAGAGTGCAGCAGTGTATTGTGACCCTTCTGCGTGTTGGCAAAAAAGTTGATGAACGCGGCCACATAGTCGTTCACCACCAGCGGAAGGTCCGACTTGGTCGTCGCCAGTTCGCCCCGTGCCTTGGCCACCAGGTTGGGGTCGACGGCAAAGGTCACGTCATTGGCTACATCAGCAGGCGCGGGTTCTTCCTTGGGGGCAAAGCCGTTGCCCTGCTTCAGCGCCTCCATCTCCAGCCCGTTCACCGCATCCACAATATGGTCGAACTCGTCCTGCAACTGCGGATCGCCTTTGATGTCCAGGCCGCTGGTCAGCATCAGGTCCACAGCGCGGTCGAACTCCGCCTTCGCCGCAGGCAGATCGCCTTTCTTGTAGTTGGCCTGGCCGTTGGCATAGGCCTTTTCCACCTGCTGGATCAGGATGGCGACACGCTGCTGCTGCACGGTCTTTACGGGACGTGGAGGCGGCGCTGGATTCTGCGCGGGCGTGGCTGCCGGCGCGGGCAGCGCTGGGGCCGTGGCCTGCGGAGCCGCGGCCTGCGCCACATTGCTGTGCTCCGTGGGCGTGCATCCGGCAACGGCCAGGGCCAGCGCGGCGCAAACTGCGGCGCGAGAAGTGCGATCGAAAACAAAACTCATAGGCAATTCAAAACAAGACGCGCAGCCGCATGGCCGCAAACCCGATTCGCAGTGCGAGGGAAGGCCCTTTGCCGATGATAAGCTATGCCATGGAGGCATTGCGCTCTCATTGGCGTAAAGTGCCTCTTCTGTTTACCCCGCATGGACGCACGTTTCCTCAGAAATTTCGCCATCATTGCCCACATCGATCACGGCAAGTCGACGCTGAGCGACCGCCTGCTGGAGATCACCGGCGCTGTTGCGCAGCGCGAGATGCAGGCGCAGATTCTCGACGCCATGGATCTGGAGCGCGAGCGCGGCATCACCATCAAAGCGCACGCCGTGCGCATGATGTACAAGGCGCGCGACGGGCAGACGTATCAGTTGAACCTGATCGACACGCCCGGTCATGTGGACTTCAGTTATGAGGTTTCGCGCTCGCTGGCTTCCTGCGAGGGCGCACTGCTGGTGGTGGATGCGAGCCAGGGTGTGGAAGCGCAGACGCTCGCTAATGCCTACCTCGCCATCAATCACGGCCTCGAAATCATTCCCGTCATCAATAAAATTGACCTGCCCTCGGCCGACATCGTGCGCACGCAGGAGGCCATTGAGCAGGCTGTAGGCTTGGACGCGACCGATGCGATTCCCGTGAGCGCAAAAACCGGCCAGGGCGTGGAAGATGTGCTTGAGGCCGTCGTGCACCGGCTGCCGCCGCCCACGGGCGATCCCGAGGCTCCGCTGCAGGCTCTGGTCTTCGACTCATGGTTCGACACCTATCGCGGCGTCATCGTGCTGGTGCGCGTAATGCAGGGAACCATGCGCAAGGGACAGCGCATCCGCTTCATGTCCAACGGCAAGGCCTTCGATATTGATTCGATGGGCGTGCTGATGCCCAAGCCCGTCGAGATTGCGCAGCTCAGCGCGGGCGAGGTCGGTTTCTTCGCCGCGACCATCAAAAATGTCTCCGACACGCGCATCGGCGACACGGTGACCGACGATGCACAGCCTGCAACAGCGCAGTTGCCCGGCTTTGAAGACATCAAGCCCATGGTCTTCTCCGGTCTTTACACCGTGGACTCGCATGAGCACACGCTCCTGCGCGACGCGCTTGAAAAGCTGCGCCTCAACGACTCATCGTTCTTCTTCGAGCCGGAGAGCTCGGCTGCGCTGGGCTTCGGCTTTCGCTGTGGCTTCCTCGGCCTGCTTCACATGGAGATCATTCAGGAGCGGCTGGAGCGCGAGTATGAGCTCGATCTCATCACTACCGCGCCAAGCGTGCGCTATCACGTCGAGTTGACCGACGGATCGGTCGTCGAAGTCGATAACCCCTCGCGCTGGCCGGAGCCCACCAACATCGAGAGCGTGCGCGAGCCGGTGATCACCGCGAAGATCCTCACCAACGAAGAGTATGTTGGCGGCATTCTCAAGCTCGTTGAGGAAAAGCGCGGCAGGCAGATCAACTTCGAGTACGTGACGCCCACGCGGGTCATGCTTACCTACGAGCTGCCGCTGAACGAGATCGTGCTCGACTTCTATGACCGGCTCAAATCCGTCTCGCGCGGCTACGCCTCGCTGGACTATCAGCTTGCCGGCGAGTGGGAGTCGCCGATGGTCAAGATGGACATCCTCGTCTCCGGCGAGCCGGTCGATGCCCTTTCGATCATCGTCCACCGTGACTTTGCCTACGAGCGCGGCAAGGCCTTGGTCTCCAAGATGCGCGAGCTGATTCCGCGCCAGCAGTTCGAGGTTGCCATCCAGGCCGCCATCGGCGCCAAGATCGTGGCCCGCGAAACCGTGAGCGCCCTGCGCAAGAACGTCCTGGCCAAGTGCTATGGCGGCGACATCAGCCGCAAGCGCAAGCTGCTGGAAAAGCAAAAAGAGGGCAAGAAGCGCATGAAGCGGATCGGCAAGGTCGATATCCCGCAGGAGGCGTTTCTGGCCGTGCTGCGCGTGGGCGAGGACCAGCAAAAGTAGTGCCGAATCGGCCGCTTTCGCGGAAGATTTTAAAGTTTCTGTAATGGCAAACTGTGGAAACTCTGCCGCAGCGGCCAGTTGCTTTTTTGCAGTGGGGCGGCGCATCCAGAGCACTGCAGGCGGGCGTTCTCAACAGATAAATAAAGAGTTATTCGGTTTATCAGACAGGTCATTCGCTTGACAAGAGGGAAAAGCCACTTTTCCTGAGGGAAATCCGGGCCGCGATCCACAGTTTTTTCCACAGAGCGGAGTGTGGATTTTTTCTGCCCCTTGAGAGGGGCGCCAAAGCAAAAGGCCCCGCGTGCGGGGCCTTTTGCCGTTTCCCTGGGCTGGGCCTTAGTTCGAGCCCGGAGCCTTGGAGGCCGGAGCGGGTGCCGCCGGCGGCTGGGCCGGAGGCGCGGGCACGCCCGACTTGGCGTTGTAGGCGTCAATCACCGCCTTGGTGATGTTGGTCGACTCGCTGGCATAGAGCACCGGCGTCTGCTGCTGGGCCACGTCGAGCACCAGCGTATAGCCGTGCTGCTTCGCATAGTCGGCCAGCACGTCATACACCTTGGAGGCCAGCGAGCTGTAAAGCTCCTGCATCTCCTGCTGCATGTCGTTCTGGGCGTCTTCGGCGTCGCGCTGCAGTTGCTTCTTCTTGTCGTCGATGGACTTGGCCCGGCTGGTGCGCTCAGCCTCGCTGAGCTTGTCGCCCTGGGTCTGCAACTGCTTGGTCTGGGTATCGATCTCGTCGCTCAGGGCCTTGAGCTGCTGGCGCTTGGGATCGTACTTCTTCTGCAGGTCAGCAAAGTTGCGCTGGCCTTCGTTGGTCTGGGCCACGGCCACCTGGAACGCGACGACCGCGATCTTGGCGGGTCCGGCAGGGGCTGCGGCTGGCGCCGCCGCGGGCGCGGCGGGAACCTGTGCGGTGGCGTTCAGGGCAAAGCCCGAAGCCAGGGTTAATGCGAGTGCGAGCGAGCGCTTCATGCGGGTGAAAAACTCCTTCAGTCGTCCTGATTCGATGGCTGCGCCACAGGGGCGCAGACAAGCCTGTGCCTCCTGAGAAACCTCTCGCTCTTTCTTGGGGAACCCCGTCCAGACCGGAGCAGGGTGAAAAGACGCGGATGGAGACATCAGCAGGAACTAGAGGGAATTATACGGCAAAATCGGGCAATGGAATGCAAACCGGAGAGAGGCGGGCTTTGGGGCTGCGCAGGCGCGGCGGCAAAAACAAGGGGGAGCCATTCGGCTCCCCCTGCAGGTTTCGGCCGGCGGAGGTCTCAGTGCTGAGGATGCGTCGCGCCGGGGTGCGTCGTGGACGGACGGGGAGCGGCGGGAGCGGACGCCGGAGGCGCGGGCACGCCGGACTTGGCGTTGTAGGCATCGATGATGGCCTTGGTCACATCCGTGCCGGGGCCCACGTACAGCACCACCTGGGTCTCCGGGTTGCCGGCGTCGAGCACGACCGTGTAGTTGTGCTGCTTGGCGTAGTCATCCAGCACCGCGCCCACCTTGGTCGCCACGGTGTTGAAGGTCTGCTGCATATCCTGCTGGTAGTCGCTCTGGTCGTCCTGCTGGTCGCGCTGCAGATCCCGCTCCTTGTCGTTGATGACGCGGGCGCGGCTCTCGCGGTCGGCGTCGCTCAGCGTGTCGGCCTGGGTCTGCAGTTGCTTTTTCAGGGCATCGATCTGGTCGTTCAGCGTCTTCAGCTCCGTGCGCTTGGGCTCGTATTTCCTCTGCAGATCGGCAAAGTCGCGCTGGAACTCGTTGGTTTGAGTAACGGCTGTCTGGAAGGCAATCACGGCCACCTTTGTCGTGGTTGAGGTGGACGGGGTTTGCGCGGCGGCTGCCAGGGCGAGGCCTGAGAGCAGCACGGCGGCGCATGCGGCGGGTCGGTTCATGGTCATTGACTCCTTAAGGTCGAACGCCGCGCCCGGTGTTCCGGACGCGGCGCGCACTGCAAAAGTTAGAAGGTGGTCGAAACAGTCAGGCGGAAGGTCTTGCGCGGTTCGCGGAAGAGGTTCTGCGCGCCATAAGCCTCGATGGACTCCTGGTAGGTGTAATCGCCCGCGCCGCCCGGCGGGAACATATCCCGCGTGATCAACTGGGCCGAGCAGCTCTGCACCTTGTTGCCCAGCCGCACATCGTTGCAGTAGGGGCTCTCATAGAGGCGCATCGGGTTGTAGGCAAAGTAGAGCCGGAAGGGCGCGTTGATGATCGGCATGATCACGCCCAGCTCCGCGCCCATCGACATGCGGGGCACAAAGTTGGTGCCGCTGATCGGGCGGATATCGCGCTGGAAGCCAACCTCGTCGCCGGGGATGCCGCCCTGGCAGGAGCCGTTGTTGTACACCGGGCAGCCATAGAGCGGCGCGGTGAGCGAGGCAAAGCCCTCAGGGCTCTGTTTCAACTGCCCCTTGTTCAGCGCCATGTCCAGGCCAAAGTCATCGAAGAACGAGAAGGTTACCGGCCCGGCGATCGGAATGCGGTACTCGACATTCGTCGTGAAGACGGTATCGCCGCCGATGGAGGCGATGCCATAGACCGGGATCGGCACCTGGATGCACTGGTTCAACTGCGGATTGTTCGGGTCGCGGGGAACGCAGGTTCCATCCGGATTGGTCAACTGCACGGTCACGCGGTTGGGCACATAGCCGTAGGGCGTCGCGCCGCGAATATCGAAGCCGCGCAGGTCGGCTTCGCCGCCGGTGTAGAAGCGGTTCTGCGGGGGAGCCACGTCGCCGCCAAAGCCCTGCACATAGCTGAGCTGTGCGCGCAGGGCCAGCACATTGCGGCCATTCTGCGAGGGGATCAGGTAGTGCATGGAGCGGTAGCTCTTGTAGGCCACCGACGGGGAGAAGTAGCGCACGTTGCCGTAGAGGCCGGAGATCTGGAAGAGCGCTGAGTACTCCTTGCCGCTGCGCGGGCGCAGCGGGTTGTTGACCGTGTTGTAGCTGTAGCTGAAGGAGGCCGTGCTGGCCACAATGCCCGCAAGCGCGTTGGAGCCCTGAATGCCGGACCGGAAGCTGATGGTCTGGAAGAAGGCCTGCGATGCGTTGCTGAAGGCTGAAATCGTCGACTTGGTCAGCGAGTAGGTGAAGCCTACGCGCTGGAAGGCGTGCCGCTTGAGCGGATAGCTGATGGAGAACGTCAGGCCGGTCGAGGCCTGGTTGTAGTTCTGCACCAGCGACTGCTGGGCCTGGGTCAGGTTCACGCTCTGGCCGGTGGTGGCCTGGTAGTTCTTGGCGGCGTTGTAGTCCTGCTTGTTGTTGAAGACCTGGAAGCCGACGTTGATGGGCCGGTTGCGCACGTAAGGCTCGGAGAAGCCGAACAGGAACTGGCGGCTCACGTTGCCCAGGTTGCCCTGCAGGCTTAGCGTCTCGCCCAGGCCAAGGAAGTTGTTGGTCTGGTAGTTGACGCCGAGGAACGCGCCGGAGAGGCCGCTGACGCCGCCGTTTAGGCCGATGGAGTTCTTGCCCTTCTCCTTCACCTTTAACAGCAGGTCCACGGTGCCCGCCTCGGGGTTCTGGTGGGCCTCGGAGTCTTCTTCTACCTTCAGCGGCTCAAAGTACTCGAGCTGATTCAGGCGCAGCAGGCTCATCTCCCAGAGCTGCGAGTTGTAGACCTGGCCCTCTTCGAGCAGCAGCTCGCGGCGGATGACCTTGTCGCGGGTGATGGTGTTGCCCTCGAACTCGATGCGCGACACGTAGAAGGGCTTGCCTTCGTCGATGTCGATCTCCAGCGAAACCGTCTTCTTCGCGTCATCGAAGACCGGCTTCGGAATGGCGCCGAAGTTGATGTAGCCAAGCTGGCCGTAGGCCTTCTTCAGGTTGTCCAGGCCCTTGCCGATCACCGTAGCGTTGAACCAGTCGCCATCCTTGATGGCGAAGGTGGCGCGCAGCGCCTTGGTATTGCGCACGGCCTTGTTGCCGGTAAAGGTGATGGTGCCCAGCCGGTAGCGCGCGCCCTCTTCAATCGGCATCAGGATGTCGATGCGCTTGCCCTTGTTGGGCCGGAAGGTGAACCAGTTCAGGCCGCCCTGATCGCGAATCTGTGTCTTCGGGTCTTCGACCGCGGCGGTGTAATAGCCCTTGTCGCGGTAGACCTGGCGCACCCGCTCGGAGTCCTCTTCCAGCTTGCTCGAGTCGTAGGTCTTGGCGAACAGGTCCTCGAAGATGATGGAGTAGGGGATGCCGATCGGCTTCAGGTTCTTCATGGCGCGGCGCAGCGTGCGCGAGCCGATGTGGGTGTTGCCGGTGAACTTGATCTGGCCCACCTTCACCACCGGGCCTTCCTTGATGTTGAAGTTCACCTGCACGGAGGCCGGAGGAATGGTCTTGACTTCGGTCTTGATGGTGGCGAACTGGTGGCCGTGCTCGGCCAGCAGTTCGCGCAGGACTGCTTCGGCGTGCTTGATCTTGGTGGGGTCGAACTGGCCTTCCACCGAGAGCCCGACCTTGGCCTTCTTGAAGGCGTCCAGAATATCCGACTGGCTGACCGAGTTGTTGCCCTTGTAGTTGATCTCGCGAATGGTGGGCCGCTCGCGCACAAACACGTCCAGAATGATGCCCTTCTCCGTGTCTTCGCGCTCGATGCGCAGGTCCTCGAAGTAGCCCGTGTTCCACAGCGAGTTGAAGTCCCGCTCGATCGAGGCCGGGTCGTAGGTGTCGCCGGGGTGGGTAAACAGGCGGGCGAGGATGGTCTCCTTGGGAATGCGGCGGTTGCCGATGACCCGGATCTCATCGATGGTGTCGCTGCTCTGGGCCAGGGCGCCGAGGGCCGAAAGCGCCAGAACGAGAATCAGGGAAAGCCGTCCCAGGCGCGCGATGGTCCGCGGCCTGCGGGCATTGGAAGCGTGCTTGATCTTCACCGGGCTGGGATCCTGCGGCGAGCACAAGTACTGGTGCGGTCCTTGAGAAAGCTTCACGGGAAGAATATGCACACCCTCATTACGTAAAATCTGGCACTGCAGCAATGCAGCAAGGAAAGGTTGATTATATTGGACCGCGGCCACCCCGCCCAAACCCCTGGGCACGCCGCTGCCGGCGCCAATTCAATCCCTCAATCCTGTTCCGCTGCCAACAGTTGCGGCGACAAGCGCGGCCCACGCGGGGGCCCATCCCAGTCTACCGGAGCGGGGCGGGTTCAGGCCTCCCGGCCGGCCCGTTTCCGCGGTCTTTGCCCTGTTGGTTGCGTTGCATCCCTCTTAGACGCGCAAGCGCTGGACATGACATCCTCATTCCGAGAGGGATTTCTGGCCATGAACGCGCTTTCCGGGGGCATCTACGGCTTTTCAGCTCCGCTGCTCGATGGCCGCATGGTCAGTCTCAGCGAGTTTCGCGGCAAAGTGCTGCTGATTGTGAATACCGCCAGCAAATGCGGCTTCACCCCGCAGTACGAAGGCCTCGAACAGCTTTATCGGACCTGCAACCAGCGCGGCCTTGAGATTCTCGGCTTTCCCTGCAACCAGTTTGGCCGCCAGGAGCCCGGTTCGGCCGAGGAGATCGGCGTCTTCTGCCAGCGCAACTACGGCGTCAGCTTCCCCATCTTCGCCAAAATCGAGGTCAACGGGCCCCAGGCCCACCCGCTCTACCAGTTTCTCAAGCGGCAGCGCCGCGGTTTCCTGGGGCTGCAGCGCATTCCCTGGAACTTCACCAAGTTTCTCGTCGATCGCCGCGGGTTGGTTGTGGCCCGATATGCTCCCAGCAAAAAGCCTCAGGCTCTTGCTGAGGAAATCGAGCGGCTTCTCAATGATCCCGCCTAGCGCACGAGGAGTATGCTTGCGGGTATCGGGCCCGCGGAGCTCTCCATGCGCAAAAATCTGCCAATCATTCTCATTCGCGTCGTCGTGGGCCTGGTGTTCCTCACTGAGGGCATTCTGAAATTCGTCCAGCCGGGCGAGCTGGGCGCGGGCCGCTTCGCGCACATCGGTCTGCCCATACCCGGCGTGCTGGCCCCCATCGTCGCGGTTATCGAGATCATCGCCGGAACGGCCATGATGCTGGGCCTCTACGCGGGCGATGCCGCGCTTGCCCTGCTGCTCATCATTATGGTGGCCCTCTTCACCACCAAGCTCCCCATCCTGCTGGGCCACCGCATCGGCCGTTTTGAACCGCCCCATCTTGCCCACTACGGCTTCCTGAGCTTTCTGCACGAGGCCCGCACCGACCTCTGCATGCTCTTCGGCTGCGTCGCTATCCTGATTGACAGCGGCCTCAAGCTTGGCAGGCAGAAGCAATGGTACCAGCGCTAATTTATTGAGGATAATGAGGATAGGCGATAACTGGATTGCGCGAACGGCCACTCGTAAGTTCTTTTTAATGCAGAAATTTTATTTTCTCTAATGTTTCCGCCTCGCTTGCCGATCTATCTCCGGTAAGAGCCAGCTCCGGGACCCTCGCCCGGCGATTTGTCTTCCCCCCTCGCCGGCGGCCCCGCTGGCCGTGTGGGAGAGATGAACATGAGCACAATTGGCCCGGTCACCGCCGAGAACGCCGGTTCCTACGCCGTTTCGGCAACTTCCCCCCAGAGCAGCATGCTTCGGCTCCTGCGCCTCCGGCCCCAGATACCGCCGAGGACGATACCGTCAGCCTGAGCGCCGATTTTACTGCCGTGCGCCTCTACGAGCAGGGACAGAGTGAGACCGCCATCGCGCACACGCTGGACACCAGCACAAAGGTTGTCGAGAGTTATCTCGGAGTGACCCTGGGCAGGGAATTGCGCCAGAACCTGCAGTTGCCGGAGGTCGGCTGACGCAAACCACAGCGGAGCATAGAGACTGACCGCACTGGAATTCCGTAGCGTTGCGAATGAGCAGTCTGTACTAGCTCTCTTTGCGGTAGAGCATGTCGCGCATGGCCTTGCGGCGCGCGGCGTTCAGCTCCGCATCGGCGCTGGAAAGGCCGGAGCCGGAGGCCTCGTCTTCCTCCGGTTCGCTGCACGAGGGGCAGCGATTGGCAAAGCCCGGCTTGCCGGGCCTCAGCTCGAACTCGTCTCCGCAGACAGCACAGATTTTGATCGGGAACGGCATAACGGTTCTATGGTAAAACGGCTCCGGATTTTTGAGGAGTCTGCTGTGTGGCTGCGTGCTAGCCGGCGTACTTCTCGCCGAACTGCCGCAGCTTCGCCAGAGTTGCCGCGGCCTGGCCGGAGTCGATGGCTTCGGCTCCCTGCGCCACTCCCTCCTTCAAATCCTCTGCCAGCCCCGCGGCTACCAGCGCGGCTGCCGCATTCAGCAGCACAATATCCCGCCGCGCGCCGGGAATTCCAGTGAGCACGTCGTAGAGCAGGGAAGCATTCGTCGCCGTATCGCCGCCGGCAAAATCTTCAAGCACTGCGCGCGGCACGCCGGCCATCTCCGGCGTAATCCGCGCGGCCTTGAGCTGTGGTTTTCCGTCTTCCGATTCCTCGATCCGCGCCACCACCGACTCGCCGGTGGTCGTCAGCTCGTCGATCCCATCGGACCCATGCACGACGAACGCGCGTTTGGCTCCCAGCGCGGCCAGCGTGCGGCCCACCAGCAGCACGCGGCTGGGCGCCAGCACGCCGATCACCTGGGCCCGTGCCTCCGCGGGGTTCGTGAGCGGCCCGCACAAGTTGAAAATCGTGCGAAAACCCAGCGCTTTGCGCAGCGGCCCCACGGCTTTCATCGCCGGGTGATAGAGCGGCGCAAAGAGAAACATGAAGCCCGTCTCGCGCAGGCAGGCCGCGGCCAACTCGGGCCCGAGAGCAATGGGCACGCCGAGAGCCTCGAGCACATCGGCCGAACCGGCCTGCGAGGTGACCGCGCGGTTGCCGTGCTTGGCCACTTTGGCTCCGGCAGCCGTGGCCACCAGCGCCGCGCCCGTTGAAATGTTGAAGGTCAGCGGCCCGCCGCCGCCCGTGCCGCAGGTATCCACCAGTCCGACGCGCTCTTCGTCCGTCAGCGGCACGCCAATCATGCGGGCCCGCATTGAGTCCACAAAGCCCGCCAGCTCCGGCGCCTGCTCGCCCCGCGTGGCCAGCACAGCCAGCAGAGCCGCTGTCTCCACATCGCTCGCCGCGCCGGACAGAATCTCATCCAGAACAGCCGAGGCCTGTTCGCGTGTCAGTGCCGCGCCATCCTGGGCCAGCGGTTTCAAATGCTCTCGTGTAAGGCTCATCTTTCAATATGGTAATTCTGTCCGCGCCCATGCGGTTTCGGGGGCAAAACGGCCTGCGGCCGTTTGCGGGGGCTTTGGCGCGCAAGATAGTATTTGAGGTACCGCTGGTACGGTCGCATCGATTGCGCGTTCTTCACGCGCAGCACCGCGCACTCCAACCGCAGCGGACGGGATTGGTCCCACCAAGATGAAAATTCACGAGTATCAGGCGAAGGAAATCCTGGCGAAGTACGGCGTCGCCGTGCCCAAGGGCGAGGTAGCCAACACCCTGGAAGAAGCCAACGACGTGGCTCGCAAGCTCTTCTCCGAAGGCGCAAATGGCGTCGTGGTCAAGGCGCAGATTCACGCCGGAGGCCGCGGCAAGGGCGGCGGCGTCAAAGTGGCCAAAACCCGCGAACGGGCCGAAGAGTACGCAAAGACGATCCTCGGCATGCAGCTCGTCACCCACCAGACCGGGCCGCAGGGCCAGAAGGTGCAGCGCCTGCTGATCGAAGAGACCGCGGCCATCGATCGCGAACTCTACCTCGGCATCGTGCTTGATCGCGCCGCGGGCAAGCTGGTCTTCATGGCCTCGCAGGCGGGCGGCATGGAGATCGAGGAGGTCGCTGCCAAGACGCCCGACGCTATCTATAAGGAGGCGATCGACCCGGCAGTCGGCTTTGGCGCATGGCAGGCCCGCAAGCTGGCCTTCGCCCTCGGCCTCAAGCCCACGCAGATCAACCAGGCTGTCGGGTTCTTCCAGGCACTCTACAAGGCCTTCGTCGACACCGACGCGTCGCTGGTCGAGATCAACCCCTTCATCACCACCAAGGACGACAAGCTCTTCGCTCTCGACGCCAAGATCAACTTCGACGACAACGCGCTCTTCCGTCATGCGGACATCAAGGCGCTGCGCGATGTGGCAGAGGAAGACCCCCTCGAAGTCGAGGCCAGCAAGTACGCGCTCAACTACATCAAGCTCGATGGCTCCATTGCCTGCATGGTGAATGGCGCGGGTCTGGCAATGGCCACGATGGACATCATCCAGTACGCCGGCGGTTCGCCCGCAAACTTCCTCGATGTGGGCGGCGGCGCGACGCAGGAGCAGATCGAGCATGCCTTCGAGATTCTGCTCTCCGACGCCAATGTGAAGGCAATCTTCATCAACATCTTCGGCGGCATTCTCCGCGTGGACCGGCTCGCAACCGGTGTGGTAGCCGCGGCAAAGAAACTCAACGTGAAGGTGCCTATCGTGCTCCGGCTCGAAGGCACCAACGTTGAGGAGGGAAGAAAAATCCTGAAGGAATCCGGCTTGAATTTCCAAGTGGGAACCACCATGAAAGATGCCGCAGAACTGGTTGTCGCCGCGGCGAAAGGCGAGGTGAAGTAGATGGCAGTTCTTGTGAACAACGACACTCGCCTGATTGTCCAAGGCATCACCGGCAAGGAAGGCACCTTTCACGCCCTCGGCTGCGCCGAATACGGCACCAAGGTCGTCGGCGGCGTGACGCCCGGCAAGGGCGGCACCACGCACGAGGGCTGGCCGGTCTTCAACACCGTGGCCGATGCCGTGAAGGAAACCGGCGCCAACGCCACCATGATCTTCGTTCCGCCGCCGTTCGCGGCCGACGCAATCCTTGAAGCCGAAGACGCGGGCATTCCGCTCATCGTCTGCATCACGGAGGGCATTCCGACGCTCGACATGGTGAAGGTGTGGGCCAAGATCAAGACCTCGAAGTCGCGGCTCATCGGCCCCAACTGCCCCGGCGTGATTTCGCCCGGCATGGCCAAGATCGGCATCATGCCCGGCCGCATTCACAAGCAGGGCACGGTCGGCATCGTCTCGAAGTCGGGCACGCTGACCTACGAGGCCGTGCACCAGCTCACCCAGCGCGGCATCGGCCAGTCGACGGCTATCGGCATCGGCGGCGACCCGATCATCGGCACCACGCACATCGACGCGCTCAAGCTGCTCAATGACGACCCCGGCACCGAGGCCATCATCATGATCGGCGAGATCGGCGGCTCGGCGGAGATTGAAGCCGCCGCATGGGTCAAGGCCAACGTGAAGAAGCCGGTCGTCGGCTTCATCGCTGGGCAGACCGCGCCTCCGGGCCGCCGCATGGGCCACGCCGGCGCCATCATCTCCGGCGGCGAAGGCACAGCAGCCAGCAAGATGCAGGCCATGCGCGAAGCCGGCATCCATGTTGTCGTCTCTCCCGCCGAAATGGGCGAGACCCTGGCGAAGGTCATCAGCAAGTAAATCCTGAGAGAGTCTTAGCAAGAGAAAGGCCCACCGCGAAGGTGGGCCTTTTCAGCTTGAGTTCTGCGTGGACGTTAGCCCGCATCTGCCCCGCCGCAGGTGGTCACCAAACTCTGCACGCTGGCTTTGCCACCATCTTGTCGGTCTTCTTGCAGCTAAAACTTTTGGCAAACTCCGGCAGATCGCTCAGCACGGTATTGGCGCGATACTCATCCGGCGCGTGCGGATCGGTCTGCGCCTGCGTGCGGAGCTGCTCGGGCCGCGTCTGCGTGCACCACTGCTGCGCATACGCGATCCAGAAGCGCTGGTCCGGCGTGTAGCCGTCGAGCATCTTCTGCATGTCCGAGTGCTGTGCCTGCATCTCGTTCTGCCAGGCCAGCCAGGCGAGCCACAGCCCGCCCAGGTCGGCCAGGTTCTCGCCCAGCGTGAGCTTGCCGTTCAGGTGCACGCCCGGCACGGCCTCGATGGCGTCGTACTGCTTCACCATGCACTCCGCGCGGTCGTTGAACTTCTGCTCGTCGTCCTTGGTCCACCAGTCCTTCAGGTTGCCGTCGAGGTCGAACTGCCGCCCCTCATCGTCGAACCCATGCGTCAGCTCGTGGCCGATGGTCGAGCCCATGTCGCCGTAGTTGGCCGCGTCGTCCTCCTTCGCGCTAAAGAACGGCGGCTGAAAGTATCCGGCGGGAAAATTCACGTTGTTTTGCTGCGGATCGTAGTAGGCATTCACCGTCGGCGGCGACATGAACCATTCGCCCTTGTCCACCGGCTTGCCGATCTTGGCCAGGTCGCGCGCCTCATTGAACTCCCGCACCCGCTCCTCATTGCCCAGCGCGTCGCCACGCACGATTTTGAGCTTCGAATAATCGCGCCATTTGTCCGGATAGCCGATCTTGTTCATCACGGTGTGCAGCTTGGCCTTGGCTTTGACCTTGGTCTCCGGGCTCATCCAGTCGAGCTGGTCCAGATCCCTGTCCATCGCCTGCTCAATCGCCAGCGTCATCGTCAATGCGCGCTTCTTGGCGGAGGGTGGGAAGTATTGCGCCACGTACACCTGGCCCAGCGCCTCGCCCATCTCCCTGTCCACGCGCTCCGTGCAGCGCTTCCAGCGGTCCTGCTGCTTCTCCGCGCCGTTCAGCTCGTGCGCATAGAAGCGCCAGGTCTCGTCGTCGAAGCTCTGCGGCATGCTGGTGCTCGCAAAGGCGTGCAGCAGGTGCCAGCGCAGATAGGTCTTGATCTGGTCCAGCGGCGTATCCGCAACCATCGTGTTGAATTCGGCAAAGAACTTCGGCTGCGTGTCGTTCATCTTGCCCTTGGCGGGCGCGTGCAGCGCGGCCACATACTCCGGCAGCGAGAAGTTCGTCAGCATCTTACCGAAGGTAATTACATCTGTCGGATGGTTGATGTTCTGCGGGTTGCGCCGCTCGGTAATGGTGAGCGAGGCCTTGGCCAGCCGCGTCTCGATCGCCAGCACCGTCTCCGCATCGGCCTGGGCCTGCGCCTCTGGCTCGCCCGCCAGCATGAACATGCGGTGCACGTGGTCGACGTACTGCCTGCGCTGCTCCACGCTCTTCGCATCCGTGCGCGTGTAGTAGTCGCGCTCCGGCAGGCCCAGGCCGCCCGCGCCGTAGGAGCTGATCATGCTGTTGGCATTCGCCAGGTCCTGGTCCGAATCCATGCGGAAGAACGCATTCACGCCAATCACGTGCAGGTGCGCCAGCAGAGCGGGCAACTGCTTCGCCGATTGCAGCGCCGCGACGCGGCCGAGCTCCGGCTGCAGCGGGACAAGCCCGGCCTTGTCAATCGCCGCAGTATCCATGCAGCTCGCGTACTCGTCGCCAATCTTCTGCTCGTTGGCCGTGCGCGCGGCGGAAGGCACAGCGGCCTTTTCGAGGATCTGCTTCAGGTGCAGCCGGTTCAGTTCCTCAAGCTCCGTAAAACGTCCGTAGGCAATCTGGTCCGGCGGCAGCGGGTTCTTCTTGAACCAGCCGTTGCAGCTATACCGGTAGAAGTTGTCGCAGGGGTCTACGCTCTTGTCGATCAGCGTGGAGTCGAAGACGCGCAGCTCGCTCGATGCGGGCGGCGTGCTTTGGCTGAAGGTGAGAGCGGGAGCGGCAACGAGCAAAGCAAAGGAAAAGAAAGCCAGGGGACGGATCGAGGGCATGTCCGTCAATCTACCAGATTCTACCCGCATCCGCGCGGGCCGCTACAATGGGAAATGGGCCAAAAGGCCCGTCAGGAGAGTATTCGCGTGGTGCAGCGCACATTCAGCATCATCAAGCCGGATGCGGTCCGCAAGGGCTACACCGGGGCCATCCTCGCCGAGATTGCGAAGGCTGGTTTCACCATCGTTTCCATCAAGAAAGCCTCGATTTCCATCGCGCAGGCTGAGGGCTTTTATCACGTGCACAGCAGCAAGCCCTTCTTCGGCGAGCTGTGCGCCTTCATGGCCTCCGGGCCGCTGTTCCTCATGGTGATCGAGAAGGACAACGCCATTGCCGATCTACGCAAGCTGATGGGCGCAACGAATCCCGCCAACGCGGAGGAAGGCACCATCCGCAAGCAGTTCGCCGGGTCCATTCAGGAGAACGCCATCCACGGCTCCGATGCCGAGGACACCGCGGCCTTCGAGATCGGCTACTGGTTCGCGGGCTGCGAGCTCGTGTAAGCTTCGTCCGCGGCGCGGCGTCCAATCGTGCAGGCATCGGAGGTGAGAGTGGAAGCAGGGAAGCAGCAGGAAACCGAAACCCAGGACGAGCAACTCAGCAAAGTCGCGGCTGTCACCATTGGCTTCTGGGTCATCAAGATTCTCTGCACCACTCTCGGCGAAACCGGCGGCGACGCCGTCACCATGTCGATGAACCTCGGCTATCTCGTCGGCACCCTCATCTTTGCCGGCGTTTTTCTGGTCGCGGTCATCGCGCAGGTGCTGGCGAAGCGCTTCCATCCCTTTCTCTACTGGTTCACCATCATCGCCACCACCACGGTGGGCACTACCATGGCCGACTTTGCCGACCGTTCGCTGGGCATGGGCTATGCGGGCGGCAGCGCCACACTGCTGGGCCTGCTGCTGGCCTCGCTCGGCGTGTGGTACTGGTCCACGGGCTCGGTCTCCGTTGCCACCGTGCGATCCGCAAAGACCGAGGTTTTTTACTGGGTCACTATTATGTTCTCGCAGACGCTGGGCACGGCTCTCGGCGACTGGTCCGCGGACGACGCCGGCCTCGGCTACCTGGGCGGCACGCTCGTCTTCGGCTCGCTGCTGCTGGTCATCGCGGCGCTCTACTATCGGACGAAGATCTCGCGCACGCTGCTCTTCTGGGCAGCCTTCATTCTCACCCGGCCGCTTGGCGCCGTACTCGGTGACCTGCTCGACAAGCCGCTCTCGCTTGGCGGCTTCAATCAGAGCCGCTACGTGGCCTCCGCCATTCTGTTTGTGGCCATTGTGATCTGCGTGCTCATTTTTCCCCAGCGCGCCGCAAAAGAGGCGCATTAGACACGCCGCAGCCGCACTGGCTCACGCATTGCCAAACAGCTTTTCGATTCTTTCGCGCAGGCCGTCCACTTCCTTGCGCAGCGCGGCCAGCTCCGTCTCCATCTGCGCCATGCGCTCTTCCTGCGCGCCCGCGCCGGAGTTTTCGCCTGCAACCGGCATCGCCGTTGCCGCGGCTTCCACGGGCCCGCACAGCAGATGCGCGTAGCGCGACTCCTTTGTCCCCGGCTGGCGCGGCAGCGCGGCCGCCAGCGCCGGCTGGCGGTCCATCAGCTTCTGCAGCCCGGCCAGCACGTCGGCAATTTCCTCAAACCGATGCATGCGCTCGGTGCGTCCGCGCAACTCGCCCGGCGTCTGCGGACCGCGCAGAAGCAGCACGCAGACAAGAGCCGTCTCCGCTCGCGTAAAGTTGAAGGCTTCGCCCAGCCAGTGCTCATATTTCGCTACGCGTCCGTCCGCTCCGCGCGCGGGTCCCGCCAGCCGCAGGTCTTCGAGGCCGTGCAGAGCCTGCCGCACGTCGTCCTCATGCAGATCCATCACTGGCTCGCGGTTTGACCGCTGATTGCACGCATTCACCAGCGCATTCAGCGAGAGGGGATAGTAGTCCGGCGTCGTCGCTTCCTTTTCCAGCAGGGCCCCCAGCACGCGCGCCTGCGCGGCGGTCAGCGAAAAAGGCATCTCCGTAGGCATAGGTTTATTCTCCCATTGCGCTCAGGGAGTTTCGCCGGGCACTTCCTCTTCCTTGGGGCCGGCAAGAATCTGCACGCCGATGTACGCAATCCAGTTGGGCTCGCTGTTCGCTGGCGACACCGTCTGCAGCGCCCGCCCGGCCATGAACAGCAGCCGCAGATGCCCGCCATGGTCCAGCGTTTGCCGCCCGCCAATGTCCGCGGTGAAACTGCGCTGCCTGGGTGCGCCGTCAATGCGGTTTATGTCCTGCAGGTCGTAGACCTCGCCGTACAGCTCGAGACGGTCACTGAACTCGTGGCCCGCCACCAGGCCGCGCCCCCAGCGGTCCGGCACATGCCGGTTGCCAAGCCAGCGGCCCACCTCGCCGTCGAAGGCAATCGGCCCCAGCCGGGTGGTCGCCTCCAGCGGCAGATAGTACTGCGGCCCGGTCTCCACCAGCCCCCGCCTCACCGCGCTGGTCGGGTTGTTGATCATCACCTGGGGATAGGTGCCCAGCGAAAAGGTCATGTTTTCGTCGGTCGGTTTTTCGCCCGCGCGGTGGTGTTCGTAGAGCCGCACCTTGACGCCCGGAAACGACTCGCCCAGACCGGCCATCGTCGTGTGGTTCGCGTCCTCGCTTACCGCCAGCGGCAGCTCATACTTGAGCTGTACGCGATCACCCCAGCCGTAGTTGATGTCGAGGTCGGGGAGCTGGTAGTTGCCCGCGGCCGGGTTATGGCTGCCCAGCCAGCCGATATTGATCTCCCAGTGTTTGTTGCCCGGCGTGCCGGGGTCGTCCGTGGTAAACGGCGGCCCTCCCTGCGCAAATCCGCGCAGAAGTGTAGCCAGAACGAGCAAAAGCAGGGTGCAGGTTGAGCGCATGTCACTGTCGCAATCTCCAACGTAGCATCCGCGCGTGTGTTTTCCAGCCCCGCGGCCCCGGCCTGTTCTGCGATACTAATCCGTTATGCCGATTGCCGACCTTCAGGAAGCAGCCCAGAAGATTGCCGGATTCCTCTCCTCGCTCAACAAGCTCGGAGGCATGCGTCTCAAGTACCGCATCATGGCCGGAGACGGCGCGCGCGATCCCGAAGGCCTCGAAGCCCGCCAGATCTATGTCGAGCTCGGTGGACCGGACGTGCCGCTGCTCACCCAGCACAACGGCGAGCTGCTGCGCGCCCTGGAAACAGTCGCCGTCCAGATGCTGCGCCTCGACCAGCGCGAGCACGACCTCATCAGCTTTGACGCCGGCAACTACAAGGCCCTGCGTGCGCAGGAGCTGCGCCTGGCCGCGGAGGCCGCCGCCGAAAAAGTCATCCGCACCGGCGTGCCGTATGCCTTCCCGCCCATGAACAGCCGCGAACGCCGCCTGCTGCACATGTCCTTCAAAGACATTGAGGGCGTGGAGACCGCCAGCCAGGGCGAAGGCCAGGACCGCTTCCTTGCCGTCTTCCCCGCGGGCAAAACCGGTCTCCCCGTTGCCGCGCCGGTCAAGCCTCGCGGCTTTGGCCGCCGCTAAGCTCCCTGCCGCGGGTATGCCACAATACCCGCATGCGGACCGCAAAACTTCTGCTCTTCCTCGCGCTTGCCGCGCCCCTCTGCGCGCAGAAACGCCTTGTCCTCATCGATCAGGACGGCTCCGGCCCCGGCGGCTCCAACCAGATGGCCATGCTCGTTCTGCTGCAGTCCCCGCAGGTGCAGGTGCTCGGCATCACCATGGTTACCGGCAACGCCTGGCGCGATGAGGAGACCCAGCACACCCTGCGCATGCTGGAGCTGACCGGCCACAGCGACGTTCCTGTCGCCATGGGCGCGGTCTTTCCCCTCGTCCGCACCCAGCGCGAAACCGAGCTGCAGGAGCCGCTCGTCGGCGGCCAGGTGTGGCTCGGCGCGTGGGGTCGGTCCGTCAGCACCATGGTCAATGGCAAGCCCGTTGTGACTGCCACGGCGCAGGGCCACGGCCCTTTCGATGTGCCTCCGCTCGCGGAAGGCGCGCCAAAGCTCAAGCCGATCGACGAAGATGCCGTGCACTTCCTCATCCGCCAGGTCCACGCGCACCCGCATCAGGTCACGATCTATGCTGCCGGGCCCATGACCAATATCGCGCTGGCCATCTCGATTGATCCGGAGTTTGCCGCGCTCACGCAGGGCATCGTGCTCATGGGCGGCAGCCTGAATCCGCAGACCGATGATCCCGAGTTCGCCACCAGCCCGCGCCACGAGTTCAACTTCTGGTTCGATCCCGAGGCCGCTCACATTGTGCTGCGCGCCGCATGGCCCCGCATCGACGTGACCACGGTCGACGTATCGATCAAGGCGCCCTTCACCCAGTCCATGCTCGAGGCAATTGCGCAGTCGCAGTCACCGACTGCCCGCTATATCGCCGCATGGAGCCAGGACCGCTACTACCTCTGGGATGAACTCGCCGCCTGTGCCTGGCTCGATCCTTCGATCATCACCAAAGAAAAAGTCCTCTATATGGACGTAGACATCGATCACGGCGCGACCTACGGCGACACGCTGACGTGGAATGAAAGGCTCAAGCCCGTCACGGGCGTGCGCCTCGTCCACGCGCAGGTCGATCTCGACCTGCCCAAGTTTCAACGCGAGTTTGTGGAACTGATGAAGCGATAAGCCAGTGTCGGTGACGGCACTCAAACTTATGAATGGGGCGCCTTTCCAAGCTGCCTGACAGGTTGACGTTTTGTGTCGCTGCGCGCATGATTCTACCCAAACCATGAGAATGTGGAGTCATGCGGGGAAGTTACATGGGATTGCGTATGCCGCAATTCTTGCGTACGCGTTCTGTGCTCAGGCTACTCCGGCTCAGACTCTGAAATTTGTAAAGAAGATCGGAACAGGCTGGCGGCTCGACAAGTGGGGTTGGATGAGCTATGTCTCTTTTAGCCCCGATGGCACGATGATTGCTGCCGATGCCGCAACGTCACGCGATGACTTGAAGGGAGGTCTGACTCTCTGGCGCTTTCCGGAGGGAACATTCCTTCGTCGCCTTCCCAGATATCCCTCGGCAATTTCACCCAACTGGAAGTATTACGCCACTCGGGAAGGCATCTGGTCTCTCGAAACCGGCAAACTGATACTCTCTATGTCTCATGAGCGTGCGGTCATCGTCTTCAGTCCAGACAGTCGCTATATAGCCGAGTACCCATACGACAAAAGGAAGCGGGGAGGCCAGATCCGAATTATCGAGATCCCCACTGGCCGGCTGGTAAGTGCGTTTGGCCGGCACTTACCCGGTTCGCTGGCATTCAGTCCCGATGGCTCAACGTTGGCGGTCGGTTATTGGGACGCGATTGCGTTGCGGGATGTCATTTCGGGCAAACAAACCGGCCTTATAAGTCGTTTTGAGGCCCCCCAAAAAGCGTTCACAGGCATGGTAAATTCGCTGGGGTTTAGCAGGAACGGGAAATTGCTAGTTGCGGGTGTAGACGGAGACGGAATGTGGGTTTTTGAGATGACAAATCATAAGACTGTCCGCCACTTTCCCTCTCTGTGGGGTACTCTCTCCGATCCTGCCTTCAGCCCCGACGGGAAGCTCTTAGCTGTTGGAGAGTACGGTGAAGGAACCGTGTGGTTAATCGATACGGCAACCTGGAAGTTCGTCGATCACAAAAGAGTTTCTGACATGGGCTGCGGTTCAGTGGATTTCAGCCCGGACGGGCATTACCTCATCACGCCATCAACGGGAGGGCTGATTACGTGGCCGTATGACCGAGGTGGAACGGTAAGAGTCTTCGAAGTCGTTCGATAAGCAACGATCAAGAGTTTGCGTAAGCAGAAAAAGGGCCGCGTTCGACGCGGCCCAGTGATCTCTGATCCTTGTCTTTATCCGTTCAATTGCTCCTGCAGCTTGTTCAGCGTGCGGTGCAGGTCCTTGTCGGTGCGGCGCTGCTCATCGATCTTGCCGATCGAGTGCATCACCGTGGTGTGGTGCTTGTTGCCGAACTGGCGGCCGATCTCCGGCAGGCTCGCTTCGGTCATCTGCTTGGCCAGATACATGGCAATCTGGCGCGGCACCACCACGTTGCGCGAGTTGTTTTTCTGCTTCAGGTCGCTTACCTTCATGCCAAACTGCTCGGCTACGGCGCGCTGAATCGCCTCGATGGTGATCTTGCGCACCTGCATGTCGATGAACTGCTTCAGGCACTGCTGCGTCGCCGCCAGCGTGATCTCCATGCGGTTGAGCTGGCACCACGCGATGAGCCGCACCAGCGCGCCCTCAAGCTCGCGCACGTTGGTCCGCACATTCGAAGCGATGAACAGCGCCACATCCGTCGGGATAATGACCTGCTCGCTCTCCGCCTTCTTCTGCAGGATGGCGACCTTGGTCTCGAGGTCCGGCGGCTGGATGTCGGCAATCAGGCCCCACTCGAACCGCGAACGCAGCCGGTCTTCGATCTCCGCCAATTCCTTCGGCGGCCGGTCGGAGGCGATCACGATCTGCCGCATCGACTCGTGCAGCGCATTGAACGTGTGGAAGAACTCTTCCTGCGTCCGCTCTTTCTGTGCGATGAACTGAATGTCATCGATGAGCAGCACGTCGACCGAGCGGAAACGGTCGCGGAAGCTGGTCATGCGGTCGTTGCGCAGCGAAGTGATCATCTCGTTGGTGAACTTCTCCGCCGAGACGTAGCAGATCGAGGACGACGGATTGCGCCGCTTTACCTCGTGGCCGATGGCGTGCATCAGGTGCGTCTTGCCCATGCCCACGCCGCCATACAGGAACAGCGGATTGTAGGCCCGCGAAGGACGCTCCGCGACCGCCAGGGCCGCCGCGCGGGCAAACTGGTTGCCGTTGCCGATCACGAAGTTGTCGAAGGTGTAGCGCGAGTTGAGCTGCGCGGCCGTCGACCAGTCGAAGCGCGCCTGCTCCGGCGCGCGATGGTTCTGCGCCGGGGGCGGAGCCGTGGGCGCATGCGCGGGCAGCGGCGGAAAGCCGCCATCCTTGCGCTGCGGCGGCAGGGAAGGATCGTCGCTCGCCGTCACGAACACCACGTCGTCGAACTCGAGCGCGTTCAGGTCGATCGCTTCCTGGATCAGGTCGCCGTACTTCTCGCCGATGTGCTGGAACTCCGCGGAGGGCACGCGCACATACAGCGTGCGTCCCGCTGCGTGGCTGAAGCGCGTGGGCTTGAGCCAGGTCTCGTAGGACTGGCGAATGACCTTCTTCTCGAGTGCGGAGAGGATCTGGAGCCAGGGATTGAGTGCCGAAGCCGGCGAAATCGCGAATACCATCGAGCAGTCCTTGCCTGCGTCGCCTGTTCTGTTTGCGGAGCCGGTTATCCGTCGCGGTTTAGGCAATAAAAGATCGCAACCGGCGGAGTCTCATGCTCGCCGTGTTCGTCTTCGAGAACTGCCTGATCGTCGCTGTGGGTCCCTGAATACTGCTCGGGACACGGGATGAATCGTCTTCCGTGGGACGCTTGGAAAGTTTCTTGAACGGACCCGATAGTAGCACATCTGGTGACTGTTGCAATCCCTCATTCACATTACTTTTTCGAATCTCCGCGTGGTTGCACCATCGATGGTGAAAGCTGCAGAAAAATCATCTCCGCCCTTCGTTCTTCGATGCAATTCCGCTGCAAGACAGCCTGTATGCGCGTCAAATTTTCGGCAAAATCTGTGTCCTCTGCAGGGTACGTTCGTTGTAGCCGGAGATTACCACGCAGGCTGCTCCACTGGCGTCGATACGCAACATGCGATACACTAAATACTTGCCGTTCAGGCACAGATTTTGACTGCAATCAGGAGCGCATTTCCATGCCCAAGCGCACATTTCAACCCAACCGCCGCAGTCGCGTAAAGAAGCATGGCTTCCGCTCGCGCATGAAGACCAAGAGCGGCGCTGCCGTGCTCAGCCGCCGCCGTGCGGCAGGCCGCAAGCGCGTCTCTGTCAGCGCCGGCTACCGCGACTAACGCGACACTCCCGCCTCACCAGCCGGAGCGTTGCGCGTGTTGCCATTGCGCCGCTGTTGCACCTCCGGCACTGCCATGAGCACCTCACGCAGCCACAACCCTTCTGAGCAGGCTGCGCCCCACACCGGGCGCCAGTCGCTCGCAGGTGTGCGTCTGCGCCGTCACGCCGACTATCAGCGCGCCTACGCGGCCAGCCGCAAACGCCAGTCGGCCACCATGAGCTGGTTCCTTGCGCCGCAGGCTGAGCCCGCAGGTCCCCGCGTCGGCCTCACCGCCGGCAAGGTGCTGGGCAAAGCCCGTGAGCGCAACCGCATCAAGCGCCGCATGCGCGAGGCGCTGCGCCGCCACGTCGATCTGCTGCCTCAGGGCTGCGATCTCATCCTGCATCCCCGCCGCGCGGTGTTCGAGGCCGATTTCACGAAACTTGAAGCCGAGATCGTGCGTATTCTCACGCAGGCGCAGGCTGAGGCGGCGCGCATGCAATCCGCCGCAAAGGCCCGGCCCCAGGTATGACCCGTCTTCTGCTTGCCCTGATCCGCGGCTACCAGCGCTGGCTTTCGCCCGCGCTGCATATGCTGTCTCCCGGCGGCTGCAAGTTCCTCCCCACATGCTCGGAGTACGCGGCCGTGGCCATTGCCACGCACGGCCCGCTGCGCGGCCTTGGCCTTGCCGCGGGCCGTCTGCTGCGCTGCCATCCGTTCAGCCGCGGCGGCCTTGATCCCGTTCCCCCGGCCGCGGCCGCACATGGCCCGCGTCCCTGCCGCCACGAACCGTTACCATAGACAGAGCGGCGCTTCGCGCCCGCTCCCACGACCAAGACAGGAAGTTTCCTTTGCCCGAAATTCGTAATCCTAATCATGACTCGCAGGGCCCCGGCGGAGGTGGCTCCGGCGGGGAGATGCGCAGCCTGGTCACCTTCACCTTCATTGCCCTGGCGCTGCTTCTTGCGTTCCAGTACTTCAAGCCCAAAACCGACACGCCGCCCGCGCAGCAGCAGACCCATCAGCAGGCTGCGCAGCCTGCAGCGCCCGCGCCGGTATCTTCCTCCGGCTCCGGTGTAAGCGCCGCGGCTCCGGTTGCCGCCGCGCAGACGCCGGCCATCACCGCGGCCTCGGAGACCGAGACTACGGTGGAGAACGAGCTCTACAGGATCGTCTTCACCAACCGCGGCGGGCAGGTGAAGCACTGGATCCTGAAGAAGTACAACGACTCGGCGGGCAAGCCTCTCGATCTGGTGCAGCCGCAGCTCGCCGAGCGCTTCGGCCTGCCGCTCTCGCTCTTCACCTATGAGCCTGCGCTCACCGCGCAGCTCAACCAGGCCCTCTATCAGCCTTCGGCCACCGGCCAGCTTCTCGCGCCCGCCACGCTCACGTTCCACTTCGCGCAGGGCGGCCTCGATGTGGTCAAGAGCTTCCACTTCGATTCGAGCTACGTTATCGGCATCGACACGCAGGTCACGCGCAACGGCGCGCCCGTGCGTGCCCTCGTCGACTGGCCCGCCGGTCTCGGCGACATGGAAGAGTATCTGCCGTCCTCCAAGACGCGCAGCACCATCCGTACCCAGTCTCAGCTCATCACCTCCATCGGCGGCAAGGACACCACCACCGCGGCAGCCAAGGTCAGCGGCAACGCCACGCAGGAACAGTCCTTCGACTACGCAGCCATCGCCGATCTCTACTTCGCCGCTACCTTTCTGCCCGGCGATCCCGCGCATGCTACGCTCGTCACCCAGCACAACACGGTCGACGTGCTCTCTAACCTGAACGACCCCGGCAGCCAGAAGAAGCCAAGCTCCGTGCTCGGCATCGCCATGGGCGATACCAGCGGCGTCACGCATGTGCGCCTCTTCGCCGGTCCCAAGCAGACCGATGTGCTCAAGTCGGTGCACGCCGTGGGCGCCGACGGCAAGCTCACCGGCCCCTCGCTCGAGCCGCTCATTCAGTACGGCATGTGGGGCATCATCGCCAAGCCGCTCTACTTCGCTCTGCGCTGGCTGCACGACCTGCTCGGCCAGGGCGGCTATAGCTGGGGCTGGTCCATTATTCTCTTCACCGCCCTCTTCAACCTCCTCATGCTGCCCACGCGCTTCATGATGATGCGCTCCTCGCTGCGCATGATGCGCATCCAGCCGGAGGTGGACAAGATCAAGCGCAAGTACGCCAATCTCAAGATGAACGACCCCAAGCGGGCCGAGATGAACACCGAGATGATGGAGCTGTACAAGCGCGAGGGCGTCAACGTGTATGGCGGCTGCCTGCCCATGCTGCCGCAGATTCCGCTCTTCTTCGCCTACTTCCGCGTGCTGCAGTATGCCGTGGAGCTGCGTCAGGCGCACTGGTTCTGGCTCACCGACCTCTCCATGCCGGACCCGCACTACATCCTGCCCATCCTCATCATCATCACCATGTTTCTCACGCAGTACATCACGCCCTCGCCCGGCATGGACCCCGCCCAGCGGCGCATGATGGCCTTCGTCATGCCCGTCTTCATGGGCTTTATCCTGTTCAACTACGCATCGGGCCTCGCGCTTTACTGGGGAACCAGCAACGTCATCAACCTTGCCCTGCAGCTCGGCATCAACAATTCCAGCATCGGCAAGGAGATGCACGCCATCGCCGCGCGCCGCGCGCAGAAGAAGAGCGGCGGCAGCAATCCGCGCACCATCCAGGGCCGCAAGTAGCTTCCGGCCCGCTGCATCCATCGGCGCTTGCTCTTCATGGGCAGGCGCCGATTTTCTTTATCCGAGTGCTGCCGCGAGCGCCGCATTCACATCGGGGTGAGCAAATCGGAATCCTGCATCGAGCAGTTTCCGCGGTACGGCCCGCTGGCTCGTCAGCAGCGCTTCATCGGCCATCTGCCCAAAGGCCAGCCGCAGCGCGAATGCCGGGGCAGGGAAGATCGCAGGCCGGTGCAGCCGCCGCGCCAGCGCCCGCGTGAACGCTGCATTGGTCGCCGGCTCAGGTGCAGTCACATTCATTGCGCCGCGCACAGTCTCGTTCTCCGCCGCAAACAGCAGCGCGCGCACCGCATCGTCCAGGCTCACCAGGCTCATCCACTGCCGCCCATTGCCCAGCCGCCCGCCAAGCCCGGCGCAAAATGCCGGAAGCATCTTTGCCAGCGCTCCACCGTTCCGGCTCAGCACCACGCCGAATCGCGCATGCACCACACGAATTCCTGCGTCCTCGGCCGGCTTCGTTGCCTCCTCCCATGCGCGGCACAGCTCCGCCAGAAATCCCTCCCCCGGAGCCGACGACTCGTCCAGCATCTCGCCGCCGCGGTCTCCGTAGATGCCCACGGCGGAAGCCGCCACCAGCACGCGCGGTCTCGACCGCAGCCCGGCCAGCGCCTCGGCCAGCGCCCGCGTCGTCTCCACGCGGCTCGCCGTCATCTCTCTGCGATACGCCGCCGTCCATCGCCGTCCCGCAACGTTTGCACCGGAGAGATGAAAGGCCGCAGCACACCCCTCCAGCGCACCCGCATCCGGGATTGCAGGCCGCGCGGCCGGGTTCCAGGTCAACTGCCCCGGCCTTCGCGCCACCCCGCGCACAAGCTGCAGCACAGGCTGCTGCCGTTCCTGCAGCGCCTGTCGCAGAGCCGTCCCCAGCAGCCCGGAGACGCCGCTCGTCAGTACCATTCCATCCATCGGCTTCACTCCACGAACTCATTCTTTCTGCAGGCTTTCTCGCCCCGCCCGCCCACCCCATATCAAAAAGTGAGATACCCCTTTGCCGGTCGTTGCTCGCTTTCAGTATCATGGGAGCCAATTTTGATAAGGGCAACAAGCGCGCGCCCGGTCCCGGAGGATGGTTGATGGCTGAAGCAGCCACAGTTCGCAGGGAAG
>DASZRQ010000034.1:0-13369 GCA_035549115.1 Occallatibacter sp.
GCAGTAACGCGGCGTCCTCGCCTTTCCTTCGCAATCGATTTACATGAGGAAGCGCTCTTCGAGCCGTTCGAGAAGCGTCTCTGTGCCGTCACACACGCCGGTATGCACGGGCGAGGGCTGAATGATGGTGCTGCGCGGCGAGACGATCCAGTGGAAGCGCTCGCTCTGCGAGAGCTGCGCGATGGCTCCGGCCGCGGCGTCGCCCTTGCAGATGCGCACGATGGCGTCGAGATGCTTGGCCACCAGGTCGAGATCGGCTTCAGGCCACAGCGCCTTCACGCGCTCGGCGTTGAGGCGGATGCGCGCGGCGAGGTAGCGCTTTTCGCGGCAGAAGACGACGACGCCCGCGTTCACGAATTCCTGCCGCTCCACGCGCGGCACCACGCGCAGGATGGCGTAATCAAACGAGGCGGGCGCGGGCATCGGTCGCCTCCTGTTCAAAGATGTGCGCGGCCGCGAGGCGGCGCGTGAAGAAATCGAGATAGCCGGAGCGGCGGTCCTTCGCGCTCAAGGCGCCCGGAATTGCTTCGAGCCATGCATCGGGCACTTGATTGAGGATGGCCGCAAGCACGGCGGGCGCGAGCTTCTCACGGGCCATCCTGGCGGCGGAGGGAATTTCCGAAGCCCACGGCAGCAGGATGTGATTGCGAATCTCCGCGAAGGGCGACTCGGCCCTGGATGGCATATGCGCCCAGTCGTGATGGAAATACAGCGCCGCGCCATGATCGATGAAATAGAGGTTCCGGTGCCAGACAAGCAGGTTCGCGTTGCGCGGCGTGCGGTCCACGTTCTGGGTGAAGGTGTCGAACCACACGGCGAGCGAGGCTTCAGCGGGCGGGGCGGTGTCGCGCGCGGCGGGGTCGAACATCACCGAGCCGGGCAGATAATCGAGCGCCAGGTTCAGCCCCGCGCTCGCTTTCAGCAGTTCGCGAATCTCCTGGTCGGGCTCATTGCGGCCGAGCGCAGCGTCGATCTCGACGAAGACGATCTCCGGGACGCGCAGGCCGAGGGCGCGGCCGATCTCGCCCGCGATCAGCTCGGCGATGAGCGCGAGAATGCCCTGGCCCGCACCGCGAAACTTGACCACGTAGAGACCGAGGTCGTCTGCTTCGACGATGGCGGGCAGGGAACCGCCTTCGCGCAGGGGCAGTACGTATCGCGTTGCGTGCACGGTGCGTAGCATCGAAGGTTCAGTGTATCCGGCGCGGCGGTTTGAGCGCACTCGCAGATGCAGGCCGCGCCGCTCGCCTACCATGGAAAGGCAGAGGAGCAATTTTCCTATGAAGATTGGATTTCTGGGACTGGGCGCGATGGGCACGCAGATGGCGCTGCGCCTGATCGCCGCGGGCCACGAGCTCTCCGTGTGGAACCGGACCGAGGGCCGCACCGAGCCTGTGCTGCGCGAAGGGGCCATTGCCGCGGCAACTCCGGCGGAGGCCGAGCTGGGCGCGGACGCCGTGGTCACGATGCTGTTTGACGATGCCGCGCATGAAGAGGTGCTCTTTGGCGCGAACGGGCTGCTGGATGCGCTCGAGCCGGGCTCGCTTCACATCGCATGCAGCACCATCAGCGTGGCGCTGAGCGAGCGGCTCACGGCAGAGCACGCGCGGCGCGGCATCGACTTTGTCGCGGCTCCCGTCTTTGGCCGCCCCAATGTTGCCGCGGAGGGCCGCCTGTGGATCGTGGCTGCGGGCAGCGATGCCGCTATCGAACGCGCGCGCCCGGTTCTTGAGCCGCTGTCGCGCGGTATCTCCATTGTGGGCAAGGAGCCGAAGCAGGCGCACGCGCTCAAGGCCGGCGGCAACTTTCTCATCAGCACCATGATTTACTCGCTGAGCGAGGCATTCGTCTTCGCCAAGGCGCAGGGCATTGAGCCGGCGGCTTTTCTCGAGGCCGTGAACAGCGCGCTCTTCCAGTCAGCATTTTACGCATCCTATGGCAAGGTGATGCTCGATCCGCCGCAGACGCCCGGGGCCACCATCGCGCTCGGAGCCAAGGATCTGCGGCTCTTTCGCGAGGCTGCTGCTGCCCGCGATACCACGCTGGGCCTGGCCGAGCATCTGGCGGAGGTCTTTGCCGAGGCGCAGCGCGCGGGCCTCAGCGCGGAAGACTGGGGCGCGGGCATCTACCGCACTGCGCAAAAGCTCGCGCGGGCATGAGACGGCGGGCATTGGCCGCGCGGCAGCGTTGGGTACGATAGGGCTATGAGTCTTCGAGGGAAAATTGTCTTCATTACGGGGGCCAGCGCCGGCATTGGCGCGGCCACGGCGCTTGCCTTTGCCGCGGAGGGCGCACGGCTGCTGCTGGCGGCCCGCCGCGCGGAGAAACTGGCGGATGTCGCCGCGCGCGCCCTGGCATCGGGAGCCGAGGCTGTGCTCACCATCGCGCTCGATGTGCGCGACCGCGATGCGGTGAAGCAGGCCATCGAGAATCTGCCGCAGGCGTGGGCCGCGATCGACATCCTGGTGAACAACGCGGGGCTGAGCCGCGGCCTGGACAAGCTCTATGCCGGGAAGATCGACGACTGGGAAGAGATGATCGACACCAACGTGAAGGGGCTGCTCTATGTGACGCGCGCGGTGACGCCGGGCATGGTGGAGCGCGGACGCGGGCATGTGATCAATCTGGGGTCGACGGCGGGCGAGATGACCTATCCCAACGGCGCGGTCTACTGCGCGACCAAAGCCGCCGAGAAGGCGATCAACGACGGTCTGCGCCAGGATGTGCTGGGAACGCAGGTGCGCGTGACGAGCGTGGACCCCGGCATGGTGGAGACCGACTTCAGCCTGGTGCGGTTCCATGGCGACAGCGAACGCGCCGCCAAGGTGTACCAGAAGATTACGCCGCTGACGCCGGAAGATGTGGCCGAGACGATTGTGTGGGCGGCAGGCCGCCCCGCGCACGTGAACATTGCGCATGTGCTGATGACATCCGTGCACCAGGCCAACTCGCTGCTGTTCCACCGCGAGGGCTGAGCGGCTATCCCAGCGTTTCGAGCTCCGCTTCGATCTGCTTGAGCGCGGCTTCAAGCGCGGAGCGGCGCACGGGGCTCGAGGTGCGCTGCGAGAGGATGTTTTCGCGCTGAAGGTTCAGCGCCTGCCTGCGGCGCGCCTGCTCGGCACGCTTCTGCTGGGCCAGCCGCTTTGCTTCTTCGTTGGAAGACGTGCTGCCGGGTTCAGCTATTGCCTCTGAGGCCATCGCCATCTGCTCCTCCACGGATTTACTTTCCCAACCACGGGCCATATCTTCATTGTACGGGGGCTGTCCAGCGCTGTGTCCCGTTTGCTGAGCATGCGCGGCCCGGAGAACAACCGATGCGTGTGTGGCAGATTCCTTCCTTTGGCATTGATGCTCTTGAATTTACCGAGCGGCCCGATGCGGAGCCCGGCCCTGGCCAGGTGCGTGTGCGCGTGCGCGCCGTGTCCTTGAACTACCGCGACCTGCTGATGGTGACCGGGCGCTACAACCCGAAGTTGAAGCTGCCGCGCATTCCCTGCTCGGACGGCGCGGGCGAGGTGGAGGCCGTTGGGCCCGGCGTCACCGCATGGAAGCCGGGCGACCGCGTTGCAGGCATCTTTATGCAGAACTGGGTGGATGGCGAGCCGACGCGGGAGAAGGTGGCGGGCGCGCTGGGCGGCGACATGGACGGCATGCTGGCCGAGCGCGTGGTGCTGAGCGAGCGAGGCCTTGTGGCGGCGCCGGAACATCTCTCGCTGGAGGAAGCGGCCACGCTGCCCTGCGCCGCCGTGACGGCCTGGAATGCGCTGGCCGCAGGCAATCCGCGGCCGGGAGCGACCGTTCTGATTCAGGGAACGGGCGGCGTGTCGATCTTCGCGCTGCAGTTCGCGAAGCTGATAGGCGCGCGCGTGCTGGGCATTTCCAGCAGCGATGAGAAGCTCGAACGCGCCCGATCGCTTGGCCTCGATGAGGGGTTGAACTATCGCGCCACGCCGGAGTGGGACCGCTGGGTGAGCGACCGGACGAACGGCGAGGGCGTGGACCTGGTGGTGGAGGTGGGCGGCGTGGGCACGCTGGCGCGGTCGCTGCGCGCGGTGCGCATTGGCGGCGCGATTGCGCAGATTGGCGTGCTGGCGCAGAATGCCGAGCCGCTGCCGGTTCCGCTTATTCTGCACAAGCAGGTGCGCATGCGGGGCATTTACGTTGGCTCGCGCCGCGACTTCGAGCAGATGAATGGTGCGATCGCCCATGCGCAGTTGCGGCCGGTGTTTGCAAGCACGCCGTGGACACTGGCGCGCGAGGCGCTGCGGCGCATGGAGGCAGGCAGCCACTTCGGCAAGCTGGTGCTTACTGTCGATTAAATTTGCGCGAGCAGATGCTGGTAGAGGGCAAAGGTTTCCGCGCCAAAGCAGACGAACTGCACTTCGCCGACGCCGCTTGCCTTCACGTGTTCCCGCACTGTGGCCAGCGCAATGCGCGCGGCGCGCTCCGGCGGAAAACGATAGACGCCAGTGCTGATGGCCGGAAAAGCGATGGAGCGCACGGCATGCTCGCGGGCCAGCTCAAGGCAGCGGCGATAGCAGCTCGCAAGCAGAGCGTCCTCGCCGCTGTTGCAGCCCTGCCATACCGGGCCCACGGCGTGAAAGACCCATGTTGCAGGCAGATGAAAGCCTGGCGTGGCCTTGGCGTCTCCGGTGGCGCAGCCGTTCAGCTTTCTGCAGGCTTCCAGCAGCTCCGGCCCAGCGGCGCGATGAATCGCGCCATCCACGCCGCCGCCGCCCAGCAGCGAGGTGTTGGCGGCGTTCACGATCGCATCCATCGCAAGCCGGGTAATGTCGCCCTGAATCGCCAGCAACTGCGCCACGGCACGCCTCCTCGCGTCTTCCGCGTCTTCGAGGATACATCCGCGCGCGAATCGCAACGCGCCGCCGGTTCATCCAATAGTCCTATGAGCGGTTTGCCTGTTTCCATTCTCGATCTGGTCAGCATGCGTCCCGGTGAGCCGGTGCAGTCGGCCATTGCGCGCTCGGTGGACCTTGCACGGCATGCGGAACAGTGGGGCTATCGGCGCTTCTGGCTGGCCGAGCACCACTCCATCGAGGGCGTTGCGTCCTCGGCGACTTCGGTGCTCATCGGCCATATCGCCGGCGCCACGCAGACGATCCGCGTTGGCTCGGGCGGGGTGATGCTGCCCAATCATGCGCCGCTGGTCATCGCGGAGCAGTTCGGCACACTCGAAGCGATTTATCCGGGCCGCATCGACCTGGGGCTGGGCCGCGCGCCCGGCGGAGACTTTAACACCATGCGCGCGCTGCGCCGCGGGCTGGGCCAGAGCGGGGACGACTTTGCCGAGCTGCTGGAGGAACTGCGCACGTATCTCGGCCCGGTGCAGACGGGGCAGGCGGTCAAGGCTGTACCGGGGCAGGGAAGCAACGTGCCCCTTACGCTGCTTGGCTCAAGTGGCTACTCGGCGGAGCTGGCCGGGCGGCTTGGCCTGCCGTTCGCCTTTGCCGCGCACTTCGCGCCGGATTATCTCTACGCAGCGGCCGATCTTTATCGCCGGTCGTTCAGGCCCAGCGCTACGCTCACGGAGCCATACTTTATAGTTGGCGTTCAAGTTGTTGCCGCGGAGACCGATGATGCCGCGCGCCGGCTGTTCACCACGCCGCAACAGCGTTTTCTGCGCCTCATCCGCAACCAGCCTGTGGAGCTGCTGCCGCCGGTGGACTCGATGGATGCGCTCTGGACGGCCTGGGAACGCGCGGCGGTGGAAAGCAAGCTGGGCGCGGCGATCGCCGGTTCGGCGGAGACGGTGCGCAGGGGTCTTGAGAAGCTGATGGCCTCCACAGGGGCGAGTGAAGCGATTCTCGTGACGGATACCTACACGCACGAGGACCGGCTCGCATCGTATCGGCTGGTGGCGGAGATTGCCGCCACGCTGGAGCCTGCTCCGGCCGTGCGCTGAGCCCGCTACTGAATGAAGTACATGGTGGAGGAGCTTTGCAGAGCGAGAGTGCTCTGCGGCACAAAGGGCAGGTCGATGGGGAAGGAGTAGCTCACCGTGACCTGCACGCGGCTGCCGGGGTTCTTATTGCCATCCGGAAAGGTCGTGGAAGCCGTCTCCGTGCCGCCGCCGAGGTTGGGCCAGCCCAGGCTCGTCACGTAGGTATTCACATCCGAGTCTGCAACCGTGCATGAGGCCTTGGATGCCGTCTCGCACGTTGCTCCGCGCACGATGGCGTAGCGGGTTCCCTGGCGCGCACTCTCCGAGATCATGCAATAGCTGTAGTAGCACAGGCACAGCTCGATCATGGTGAAGAGGAACGCGCACAGCAGGGGCAGCGTCAGCGCGGCTTCCACCATTGCCTGGCCGCCTTGACCGCGCGCGGCAAGGCGCAGCAGGCGCGCCGCTCGCATTTTTGCCAAGCGCCGCAGCACGCTACTCCTGAACCTCCATCACCGACTGCTGCTGCAGGGACCACATGCTGGGCAAGCCCTTGAACTGCACAAAGGGCGTGATGCTGGCGGTCGCGGTGACCCGGACGAACTGCAGATAATGATTGCCGGCATTGGCGGGGCAGGCCGCGTTCGCGGCTGCCTCCGTGGTGTACTGCGTGCCATCTTCCGAAGCCGAGCAGGCATAGTAGGTGTTCGAGGCCACGGTCATATCGTTCGAGATATCGCCGGCTTCATTGAGGACGGCGTTCTGGATGCCAGAGGAGTCAGAGGCGAAGGTCGAGCTGATCATGGCGTACATGGCGCCTGCGTGCGCGGCGTTCGAGAGCTCGATGGAGTCGTAGACGATAAAGGCCATCTCCGTGGTGGCCAGCATCAGCGGCGTCAGCAGGAACGAAAAGGCCAGCGCCAGCTCGATGGTGGCGTTGCCGTTCTCGCGCTTCAGGCTGCGGCCAAGCGCCGCGAGCGGCCGGCAAATTTTCTGCAGAGTAATCGTCATGGTTTCAGCTCCTCACTCGGCAAGTTTGGCCACCGAGAGATTCAACGTTCCCAGATTCGAAGTCGAGTAACTGTGCAGCGTTGCGCCGCCGGACATGTTCAGCGTCTGCGCCACCAGATCCATGGTGAGCGTGGTGCCTGTGCCGTTGTTCAGCGTTACGGCTGCATTTGGCGCGTACAGCAGGCCGGAGAAGGTCGAGCTTGAGCCGCCCTGGATCGTGACCGAGCTGCCATTGACATAGAACAGCGTGCCGGGATTGCCGTCGCTGCCCGTGGGCGCGGTGAGATTCGACGTGACGCCGTTGGCGATGTTGACATTGCCGCCGATATAAAACGAGACACTGCTGCCGGTGAGCGGCGCACCGCCGCCCGTGGTGAAGTCGCCCTGGATGTAGTAGGTGTATCCGGATGTGAACGTGACCGATGCCGACTGGCTCGTGTCGAGGCTCGTGTAGCAGACCACGTTGCTGGCAGTCTTGTCCGTGGAGAGCGGCAGCGTGTACTTGCCCGTGTAGTTGTTCGCCGCTGTCCATCCCTGGATGGGGTTGCTGTTGCAGGCCAGCCCCGCGGGCAGCGAGGGCGCAGGAAACGTGGGCTTGCACTGCGTGGGGATGTTCTGCACTACCTTGGTGCTCGAAGAGATCGAGCCATTGTTGTTGATGTTGCTTGAATTGTTCCAGGTATTCGAGATGGTGCCCAGCGAGAGCGCGCTGAGCGAGGCGCTGCCGGTGACGCCCACCGCATTGCTGCTGCTCGAGTCCACGGTGACGCCGCACTGCGGCGCGTTGATCTGCGCGTTGTTGCTCATGCCGAGGCCAGTGCCGGTCTGAGCCTCAAGGCAGACGCAGGTGGGGCTGCTCAGCCCGCCACCCGCAACGGCCGTGGCGGAGACATTGAGCGTGGCCGCCGAGGGATTGAAGAACGCCATGAAGAAGGTAGGGACGGGCCTGGAGACGGTGGCCCGAATATAGCTGGAGGAGCCGGAGTAGTTGCCGCTGCTCGGCGTCGACAGGGTCACGGTGGCTGGATTTACGCTGGCGCCTGGGTCAAAGCCGTTGAGCTTGGCCATGGCGTTGGCCACCGTCTGCTCGTTTGCGTTGTTGGAGGAGCTCATTTCCTCGGCGGCGGCTACGGCGGCGGCATCTGCGGCTGACTGCGCCATGCGCTGCTGCTGGAAGAGGTAGCCGACATCGATGCCCAGCGCGATAAAGCCCAGAAGAAACAGCCCGATAACCACCACCACGATCATCGTGGATTGCCCGGACTCCTCGCGCACAATCCAGCTCAGCACCCCGCGCACGCGCCGGGAGCCAACAGGCGCAGAGCCGCTGCCGGTAGAGGTGAAAATGGTGGAAAACAGGTTCATTTCGGGCCAAGGTAACTTAAAATGATGCACTACTAGTAATGCGTGAAGGGTACCTCTGTGATAAGCAGGTGTCAAGATTCCGGATAGGGTTTTCGGGGCGCAAAAGCCTGAGTTTTCGCGCCTTCCGGCCTGCGGCTGCGATACTCTGAAACCCGAGAGCGGCGATCAGGCCGAAAACATCCGGCAGGCTGGCCACTCCGCATGCGGCCTTGAGCGCTCCCAATCAAATCCCGCTTTATCATCCAGTTAGAGCAGCCTTCCGCTGGCGGTGCCGGATTCTGGCGGGGGCCGGTCTTGTGGCGGGAGGGATGTTTCTGGCGGGCTGCGGCGGGCGCGCGGTGGTCGCGCGGCCTGCGAACCCTGTTTTTTCCGTATCGCCGGGGTCCACGGAGATTGACACCAACTGCGTGGGCTGCAACGCGATGAATGCGCGCGGGGCGGCCGTGGAGCAGTTTTTCGCCACCCTGCGCGATGGCGGAGCGGCTGAGGTCGCGTGGTCGCTCTCCGGCGGAGACCCGAATGCCGGGCCGGGGACGATCACGGCCCAGGGGCAGTACACACCGCCGACATTTCTTACCGTGGACGAGGCGAGCGTGGCGGTGACCGCCACTCTGCGCTCCGATCCGGGGGTACAGGCGACGGCGATCCTCACCCTGACGCCGGGCTTTCAGCAGCCGCTCACGCCGCAGAATGCGGCTGTAGGGCCGGGCGGCACGGTGGCCTTTACAGGGACTCTGGCCGAAGCCGGGGGAGGAGCCAGCGTTCGCTTCGCGCTGGCCGATGCGCCGAACGGCACGGGAGGCGGCCTGGGCGCCCTGGGGCCGGTGACCTGCCAGCGCAACGGACGCGCTTTTACGGCCTGCACGGTGACCTATACGGCTCCGGCGCGCATTGCCGCCGATGCTGTTACGTATGTTGTTGCCATTGCCGGCAGCGCGGCGCGCATGGAGGCGGCAGTGCTGTTGAACCCGGCCGGCATCGCCAGCAGCCCATACCCGCATCAGGCGCAGATGGCGGCGCCGATTCTGCTGGGCAGCTCCGGCGGCAATGGCGGCGACTACGATGCACGCGGCGGCACGGTGGTGGACTGCTGCAGCGGCACGCTGGGCGCGCTGATCCGGGATGCGGCTGGCAGGCAGTACATCCTGAGCAACAATCACGTGCTGGCGCGCAGCGACCATGCCGCGCCCGGCGATGCCGTGCTGCAGCCGGGCCTCATCGACAACAACTGCACGGCGAGCGGCGCAGCGCAGGTGGCTTCGCTCACCGGATGGCTGCCGTTGCACGATGCGGCGACCAATGCGGATGCGGCAATCGCCGAGGTGGCTTCGCGGGCCGTCGATGCCGAGGGGCGCATTCTCGAACTGGGTTCGCGCCAGAGCGATGGGTCGCTGGCGGCTGCCGCGCCGGGAATCTCCTCGACCGGCGGCAAAGGAGAGGCTGCGCGGCTTGGCCTGCGCGTGGCCAAGAGCGGACGCACCACGGGGCTTACCTGCGGCGGCATCACGGCCATCGCCGTGGACGTGTCGGTGGACTACTTTCGCGACTGCGCGGAGACCCGCCCCTACCTGACCAAGACCTTCACCAACCAGATCGGGGTTGCGGGCAACAGCTTCAGCGATGCGGGCGACTCCGGCGCGCTGGTGGTGGATGCGGCCGACGCCGAGCCGGTGGGGCTCTACTTTGCGGGCGGGCGCGACGCGGCGGGTGTGGGGCAGGGCATGGCGAATCCCGTGGGCGATGTGCTGAGCGAGCTTGGCGCGCAGCTTGGCGGCAGCTATACCTTTGTGGGCGGAGCGGACCATCCGGTGAGCTGTATGAGCTATGGCGACAGCACGGTTGCCGAGGCGCAGGCCCGGCCGCTGCCCCGCGCGGAGATTGCCCGCGTGCGCCGCGCGCTGGCCTCCGCGCAGCAGCTTGTCCATCCCTCCGCCGGCGTGCTGGGCGTGGCGATGGGCAAAAGCAGCGACCACCCCGGCGAAGCGGCTATCGTTGTCTACCTTGCAGCCGGAGCACCAGCCCAGGTGCCGCCCCTGATTGCCGGCCTGCGGACTATCCCTGTCGTCACGGATGCGCATGCCGTGGCGCTGGGCTCGGCGCCCAGGGTCAACGCCGCTGCTGCCGCGCCGCTTGCGGCGTCCGTGCTGGCGCAAGCGCTCGAGACCAAGCGGCAGGCAGCGCGCGGCCTGCTCGAACGCAATCCGGCTTTCTTTGGCGTCGGCGTCGGCCAGAGCCTCGACAATCCGCGCGAGGCGGCGCTGGTGATCTATGTGGACCGCAGGCGCGCGCCGGGTGCACTGCCGCCTGTCATCGCGGGCCTGCGCACCCGCTACATCGTCATGGACCGGCTGCATGTGACCCGCTCCTTCGCCACGCCGGGCTCGCACAAAGGCTGCCCAGCGCAAGCGAGGACTCCTGATTCCGCGCTGCGCATCGGGCCGCTGCCGCTGAGCCGGTTCTAGGGCTTAACGTACTTGTATGTGCCGAGTTCCTGTTTCTCTGCGTTGCTTTTTTCTTGGTCTGGTCTGTCTCGCACCTTCTGCCGTCGCCGCAGCGCCAGCGCGTCCCGCTGAGCCAGTGATCGCGGCCTACGTCTTTCCCAAAAACGGCGCCATCGATCCCGCGCTCATCGACGTGCAGCGGCTCACGCGCATCAACTATGCTTTCGCGGTCCTCTCTGGCGGCCACATTGTGCCCAGCGCGCCCGGCGACGCCGCCAACCTGGCTGCGATGACTGCGCTGCGCCAGCAAAAGCCCTCGCTGCAGGTGCTCATCTCGGTGGGCGGGTGGCTGGGCTGCGCGGGATTTTCCGACGCCGTGCTTACGCCCGAGAGCCGCGCGATTTTTGAAGACAGCGCGATGGAGTTCATCGAGAAGTACGATCTGGACGGTCTCGACATCGACTGGGAGTATCCGGGACTGCCGGGGGCGGGCAATCGCTACCGGCCGGAGGACAAGCAGAACTTTACGGCGCTGATCGAAGAACTGCGCGGCCGCTTTGACGCGCAGACGAAGAAGACCCATCGCCGGCTCTACCTCACCATTGCCGCAGGCGCGGACCCCGACTACCTGGAGCACACCGAGATGGGCCGCGTGGCCCGCTCGCTGGACGATGTGAACCTGATGACCTACGACATGTACGAGGCCGACGGCAAAACGCCGTCCGGCAATCACGCGGCGCTTTATGCCGATCCCGCCGACCCGCGCCATGTTTCGGCGGATGCCTCCGTGCGCGGGTTTGAGGCGGCAGGCGTGCCTGCGAACAAGATTGTGCTGGGCGTGCCGTTCTACGGCCATGTGTGGACCGATGTGCCGGACGTGAACCACGGGCTCTTCCAGCCGGGCAAGCCGCCGGTGAACGGCTTCGGCTCCTACGACATCATCCGCACCACGCTGCTGGGGCACGGCTACACACGCTACTGGGACGAAGCCTCGAAGGCGCCGTATCTCTACAACCCGGAGCAGAGGATCTTCGTCTCCTATGAAGACCCCGAGTCGCTGGCGTTCAAGTGCGACTACGTGCGCGCGCACAAGCTGGCGGGCATCATGTTCTGGAGCTATCTGGACGACAGTTCGGGCGCGCTGCTGAAGGCCATCGACACGGGCCTGCACCCGGCGGGCGGCCGGTAGCCGCTACTCGCCGGGAATGCGCACGCCCAGTGTGCGGCGGGCCTTTTCGAGCATCTGCGCCATGCCCAGCGAAAGAGCATGCGTGATCTCCGGGCTTTCGCGCCGGCCGGCACGGATGAGCTCGCAGAAGTGCGCGGTCTCGTAGTTGAAGCCGCCGGCCTCGAAGGGCTCGGCAAGCTCGACCCGGCGCTTGTCGATGTAGTGGATGGTGGCGTGGGTCGGGTTCCACCAGTTGGCGTGGATCAGCACATAGCCGAGCGGTCCACAGAGCAGGGCATCGCCGCGGCTGTCGAGGTCGAGCCCGGTGTGCAGTTGCGCCATGCCGCGCTCGTGCTCGGTCTGGAAGAGAGCGAGGTTGTCCACGCCGCGCGGACTCAGGCGGCCCATGGTCTGCACGCGCTTCAGCGGCCCGAGCCAGTCGAGGGCGAGAAACGCTTCATAGGGCCCGATGCCCAGGATGCCGCCGCCGCCCATCTCCGGAAAGTGCAGCGGATAATCCGGCTTGAGCGTCGCATCCGCGTGACCGGCCCGCACAAAGCCCACCGGGCCGATGGGGTCCTGCGCGAGATGCGCGCGCAGCTTGCGGTAGAGCGGGAAAAACGGGGGCTTCATCGCCTCCATGAAGAGCCTGCCGTGCCTTCGCGCCGCGCGCAGCACCTGGCGAAGCTGCTTTCCATTGAGGGTTGCGGGCTTCTCGCACAGCACATGCTTGCCGGCGGCCAGCGCGCGCAGGCACAGGCCGGCATGCGTATCCGGATGCGTGGCGATGTAGATCGCGTCAAGATCGGCCGCGGCAAGAGCCTCAAACGAGGAACAGGCGAGTGGCACGGCGAAGCGCCCGGCAAAGGCCTGCGCCCGCTCCGGCGTGCGCCCCCACACAGCGGCCAGTTGTGCTCCGGGAACAGCGGAGAGTCCCTGCGCAAAGCGCGCCGCCGCACGGCCCGGTCCTGCTATCCCGAAGCGGATGGGCTCGCCGTCGCCCGCACTCATGCTTTGGTTTCCGCTGGCCTGGGCTCGCACAGGCTTAATTTATTGCCGAAGGGGTCGAGCAGGTTAAGCAAGCCGGTTCCCCAGAAGGTGGTGCCGAGGCCGGGACGCCAGTAGGCGTAGTTCTTCGCGGACAGCTCGGCGTGGTACTCCCGGACGCCCTCGAAATCCACCTGGAAGGATGTGCCCGGCGAGCCGTCGCCATAGTGCTCCGAGAGATGCAGCACCAGCTCGGCCCGCGAAATCTGCATGAAGAGCGGCGCGCTGTCGTCGAAACGATGTTCCCAGTCAACCTGGAAGCCGAGGTAGTCGAGATAGAACTCGCGCGCCTTCTCCACGGAGAAGATGCGCAGTACGGGGATGACGCGCAGGGCACGAAAACTCATAGCGCTACCGCAGGATGTCCTCGAGCGTGGTGCTCAGGTCAGTCTTCTCGTCACGATACTTCACAATGACCGGCGCGTAGAGGCTCAA
>DASZRQ010000035.1:0-9390 GCA_035549115.1 Occallatibacter sp.
TACGAGCACCGCGATCCCGGCCCGAGCGATGTGCACATCGCCATCGAGTTCTGCGGCATCTGCCACTCCGACATTCATCAGGCCCGCGACGAGTGGGGCAACGCGATGTTTCCCATGGTGCCCGGCCACGAGATTGTGGGCGTGGTGAAGGCGGTGGGGCCCAAGGTGACCAAGTTCAAGGTAGGCGACCGCGCGGCCATCGGGTGCATGGTGGACTCGTGCCGCGAGTGCGCGAGCTGCAAGGCCGGCGAGGAGCAATATTGCGACCGGCACCAGGTGGTGTGGACCTACAACAGCCGCGACAAGCAGGGCAACCTGACCTTCGGCGGCTACGGCGAGCACATTGTGGCCGACGAGGCGTATATGCTGAAGGTGCCGGGCAACCTGGACCCTGCCGCTACCGCGCCGCTGTTGTGCGCGGGCATCACGACCTACTCGCCGCTGAAGCACTGGAAGGCTGGGCCGGGCAAGAAGATCGGCATTGTGGGCCTGGGCGGGCTGGGCCACATGGCGCTCAAGTTTTCGCATGCCTTCGGCGCAAAGACGGTGCAGTTCACCACGTCGGCCTCCAAGGTGGAGGATGCGAAGAAGCTGGGCGCGGATGAGGTGATCCTGACGAAGGAGCCGGACTGGCATGCGCCGCATGCGGGCACGTTCGACTTCATTCTCGATTGTGTCTCCGCCAAGCACGATGTGACGCCGTACCTCGCGCTGCTGAAGCGGGACGGAGCGCTGTGCACGGTGGGCCTTCCCGCGGCCCCGGTCGCGATTCAGGCGTTCTCGGTGGCGATTGGCCGCAAGCAGTTCACGGGCTCGGCCATCGGCGGCATCCGGGAGACGCAGGAGATGCTGGATTTCTGCAGCCAGCACAACATCGTCTCGGACATCGAGATGACCAGCTTCGACAAACTGGAAGAAGCCTGGGACCGCGTGGTGAAGGGCGACGTGAAGTACCGCTTTGTGCTGGATTTGAAGACGCTGGGCAAGTGAACCGGATGGCAATCCGCGGCCGCGGAGACGAGCATGGGCTTGCCCGCGGCCGCGCCATGTTGGGACAAACCTGTTTGCGTTAGACTGGCTGCACATGCGCGTCTTCGGGATTGACTGCGGGACGGAGATCACGGGCTTTGGCGTGGTGGAAACCGATGACGCCGGGCGCGCGCCGCGGCTCCGGTGCCACGCGCTGGGGGCCATCCGGCTGGCGAAGGCCAAGCCTCTGCCGCAACGGCTGGCGCAGGTGTTCCGCGAGCTGACGGAGGCGCTGGAGCGCTGGCAGCCCGAGGTGGTGGCGGTCGAAGAGGTCTTCTACTCCGTGAATGCGAAGTCCGCGCTGAAGCTGGGGCAGGTGCGTGGCGTGGCGCTGCTGGCGGCGGCGGCACAGGGCGTGCCGGTGGCCGAGTATGCGCCGCTGAAGATCAAGTCAAGCGTGGTGGGCTACGGGCTGGCCAAGAAGGAGCAGGTGCAGTTCATGGTGGCGCGGCTGCTGGAACTGGAGCAGATTCCCGAGCCGGCCGATGCCGCCGACGCGCTGGCCATCGCCATCTGCCACATTCACACGGCGCAAACGCTGCTGCAGCAGGGAGCGGTGCGATGAGAAGCTGGTTGTTGCTGGCCGCGTGCGTTGGCCTTGCGTTGCCCATGCGGGCTGAGCCGGATGCGGCTCTGCGCGTGGATTTTTCCAATCCGGGACTGATGCCCGCGCAGTGGACGCTGGTGCTGCATCCCGATGGCAGCGGGCACTTCCACGCCGAGCGGGGCACGGCCAAGCTGGATGCGGATCACGGCATGGAGCCGGCGCGGGTGGACCGCGACGTGCAGTTGAGCAGCGCTTTTGCCGCGAAGGTCTTCGAGGTGGTGCACCGGCACCACGATCTGCAGGGCGCCAAGTGCGAGAGCCACCTGAAGGTGGCCTTCCAGGGTTGGAAAACTCTCACGTATACCGGCCCGGACGGCTCCGGCTCCTGCGAGTTCAACTACTCGAAGGACAAGGAGATTCAGGAGCTGGGTGACTCGTTCATGGCGGTGGCCTCGACCATCGTGGAAGGCGCGCGGCTGGAACTGCTTCTGCAGCACGATCCGCTGGGCCTGGCCCAGGAGATTGAATTTGTGCAGGATGGCGCACGCGACGGCCGCCTGCAGGAGATCTGCGCCATCCGCGGCATTCTGCAGAAGCTGGAGGAAGATTCCTCAGTGATGGAGCTGGTGCGGCGGCGGGCGCGAGTGCTGCTGGCCGAATCGGAGAAATGAGTACCCCCGCGGCGATTTTGCGAGACTTTCGCCCTCGGGAAGGTGTCAAATCAGTGGTGGCTCCCGTTGGATGGGCCGCTGGCCCGCCGCCAGGGAGAGAACCGGGGAGGCTGGGCTCCATGAACAGCAGAGGGCGATTTTCGAGGACGGAAGGGTTCAGGGCGCTGCGGCTGACGGCCGCGGCGTTTGGCATTCTGGGGCTTACGGCGGCGGCCATGGCGCAGCAGCAGGCGCGCGCGGCGCGGCTCAGCGACCTGGACGGCAATGTGCAGCTTACGCAGGGCGGCCAGGTTATCTCCCCGCAGGCCGTGCCCAATACGCCTCTGTTCGAGGGCACGCAGATTGCCACGGCGGAGGACGGCCGGGCAGAGCTGCAGTTCGACGATGGCAGCATTGCTCGTCTGGCGCCGAACAGCGCGCTGCTGCTGAGCGCGATGCGCCAGCAGGATGGCACCTCCATCACGCAGGTGGTGCTCGAGAGCGGCCTGGCTTACTTCGAGCTGCAGGGCACATCGTCGTCGGGCCAGTTTGCGGTGCAGTTCGGCTCCAACACCGTATCTGCCAGCGGTTTTACCGTGCTGCGCGTGGATGTGGACAACCCGCCGGGAGCGCTGGCGGTCTTCTCAGGCAATGCGCATCTTGACGGCGCGGGCGGGCTGGCACTGGACCTGCATGGCGGCGAGAGCGCCACGCTGAGCGCCGCGGCCGCGGGCAGCTATCAACTGGCGGAGTCCATCGAGCCGGACTCCTGGGATGCGTGGAACTCCGACCGCGACCAGGCCATCTCCTCAGAAGAGGCGCAGCGCACCGTGGCCACCAATAACGTGCCCGATGCCAGCAACCCCGCATGGAGCGACCTGGACGCTAACGGCAACTGGTACAACGTGCCGGGACAGGGCTATGTGTGGTCGCCGTATGTGGCGGAGTCGGCAAGCTGGGATCCCTATGGCTGCGGAAGCTGGGTGTGGACGCCGGCGTATGGGTATATCTGGGCCTCCTGTGAACCGTGGGGCTACATGCCCTATGCCATGGGCATGTGGGGCTATTACGACGGCATTGGCTGGGGCTGGATGCCTGGCGGCGGCTACGGCTGGGGCGGCGGCGGAGGCGTGAACGTGTCGAGAACGCCTTTCCGCTACGAGCCTCCCAAACGGCCGCGCGGCGGTCCCGTCAATCCGCACGATCCTCGCCCGTCGATTGCCGTGAACCGCTTCCGCGGCGGCGAGACAGGCACGCCGGTGCGGCCGCGCGGCGGTCCGGTCACGATTGCCGGCACAACCATCAAGCCGCTGGCTCCGGTGGGCACGCGCACGGTCTATAACCACGAGCCTTCGGTCGCGGTGGGCGGCGGCTATCGCACCGCTTTTGGCACGCCGGCCTCTCCCACGACGCCGCACTCAGGCTTTATGCCTACCCATGGCACGGAGATGGGCGCCACGATTCATGCGCGGCCCGTCTATACGCCGCCCGCGCCGGGCAGCAGGCCCAACGTTTATGGAGCGGGCAATATGGGCGGCTACGGAGCGCATCCCTCCGCGCCGTATAACGGATTTGCCGGACGTGCGCCCGCGCCCACCGGCGGCCGCAACAGCTTTGGCGCGGTGAGGTCGGCTCCGCCTCCGCGTTCTGCACCCAGCGCACCGCACTTCTCACCTCCGCCCGCTGCGCCGCATTTCTCTCCGCCGCCTGCGGCAGCATCGCATCCCAGTGGAGGATCGCCGCACCGGTAAGTTTCAAAACAGATGCAGAAGACGGCTGCGGGAGCGATTCCGCAGCCGTTTTGTTTTCAGGAAACTTCAACCGGCATCGAGATACAATGCCTGAACGAAATCCCGGACCTTCTCCGGAAGGAAAAAGCGAGAGTGAGAACGATGAGTACGAAACTGTCTGCCACGATGCGAGCGCCGCGAAGGCGATTGCTGCGGTTCCTGTGTCTTGGCCTTGGGTCGGGGCTCTTGCCTGCAGGCGGCATGCTCGCCGCAGCGGAGCAGGCAACGGCTCCCTCAAAAGAGGAAGCAGGCAGAGAGAAGGTGACTGGCATCGGAGGCCTGTTCTTTCGAGCGCAGGACCCCAAGGGGCTGGCGCAGTGGTATCAGGATCACCTTGGCGTGACGATGATGCCGTCCAAGGAGAATGATCCGGTCTGGAAGCAGGAGGCCGGGCAGACCGTGTTTGCGCCGTTTCCGGAGACGACGAAGTATTTCGGAGACATGCAGAAGGCGTGGATGATTAACTTCCGCGTGCGCGATCTGGAAAAGATGGCGGCTCAACTGCAAGCTGCAGGGATCGAGGTGAAGGTCGATCCGCAGGCGTATCCGAACGGGCGGTTTGCACGGCTGCACGATCCGGAGGGAAATCCGATCGAGCTCTGGCAGCCTCTGGGATAGCGTTTCGCCGCGTGTTCAGGGCTGCTCAGAGCGAATTCCCGGATGGGGGCAGGGCCTTGAACAGCGCGGCGAACTGCTCAGTGCTGAGCGTCTCCGCGCGGGCCTGCGGCTCGATGGATGCCGCGGCAAAGGCGGCGAGCGCGGCGGCGGCTTCATAGCCTGCGGCGCGCAGGTTGTTGGCCAGCGTCTTGCGTTTCTGCGCGAAAGCCTTGCGCAGGAATGCGAGGAATGGGACCTCTTCCACGCCGAGCTCTGCGAAGCGCGGCGCGAACCGCCAGCGGATTACCGTGGAGTGGACCTGCGGCGGAGGAGAGAATGCGCCGGGCGGCAGCGTGAACAGCGCTTCCACCGGACCGTAGAGCTGCGCGGTGACGGAGAGCAGACCGTAGTCGCGCGAGCCGGACGCGGCGGCCACGCGCTCGGCCACCTCGCGCTGCATCATGAGCACGGCGTGGGAGAGCGCGGCGCAGCTTTCGGCCAGCTTCAGCAAAATCGGCGACGTGATGTAGTAGGGCAGGTTGCCCACGACGGCCAGCGGCTGGCCGGCCTGCGCCGATGCAGCGGCAAAGTCGAAGGCCAGCACATCCTGATGCACAACGGTGACGCGCTCTGGCGGAAACTCCGCGCGCAGATGGGCGACCAGCGCGGGATCGACCTCGATGGCCAGCACATGCGCGGCGGCCTGGGCGAGAACGCGCGTGACCGCGCCGCGTCCGGGGCCGATCTCGGCGACGGTGCGCGCGGAGGAGTCACCAAGCGCCGCGACGATGCGGCGGATGGCGGCCTGGTCGTGCAGAAAGTTCTGACCGAGTTTCGACTTGGGAGGCATGCGCTCCCTTGATGGTAGCCGAGGCGCTAGGCGTCGTTGCGCAGCGCGGCCACATGCAGCGCGTGCCGGTGCATGTAGCCCAGGTCGCGGTAAACGCGGATGGCCGAGTGGTTGTCCGCCCAGGCATGCAGATAGGGCGTATCGCCGTCGCGGCGCATCTCTTCCATGACCGCGAGCATGAGTGTGCGGGCATAGCCCTTGCCCCGCGCATCGGGATGGGTGCAGACCGCGCTGATTTCGACGAAGCCCGGTATGCGCGTGCGCTGGCCGGCCATGGAGACGAGCCGGCCGCCGTGAAAAATGCCGTAGAACACGCCCAGCTCGTGCGTGCGCTCGCGAAACGGGCCGGGCTCGGTGAGCGTCGCCAGCTCCACCATCGCGGGCGCATCGGCCGCGGTGAGCAGCCGCATCTCCGCCTCCGCTGGCAGCGGCGCGGGAGCACCAGGCGGAGGCTGAAGGCACACCATCTGCGTCAGCGGCCCTTCGCGCACCAGCGTCCATCCCGTGCGGGGCGTATACGGTTCCTGCAAAAAGAGGACCACAACGCCGCCCGCTCCGGCCAAAACCCGCAGGTCCTCATACGCCGCATCGGACTGGTCAGCAAGGCCGCTGAGCGGCCCGATGGCCGCCGGATAGCGGCGCGCGAGGCCGGAGCCGAGCGCAATGCCCGCATGCGATGTATTCAGCGCATTCCAGATAGGGTCGTCGAGAAGATGAATGCCGTGCATAGGAAATGGATGAGGCTCATGCGCGCCGCGACGCGCAAATCGCAGGGCTCACGCTCCAATTTTAGCGGCCGGGCAACTTACCGCTGCTTGCATCTGCCGGAGTCGAGGGCCCGTAGACGCGGCGCACGATACCCAGCACGGGCAGGCCCAGCAGGATGAGCACGGTGCCGATGAGCGAGCCCTCCAGATTGCCCGCGTAGCTCCACACCAGGACTGCTGCCGCGCAGACGACGAAGAGCGCAGGCAGGATGGGATAGCCCCAGACGCGATAGGGCCGCGCAAGCTCCGGCCTGCGCCTGCGGTAGAAGAAGACCGTGGTGGTGGTGAGCATGTAGAAGAGCCACTCGGCGAAGACGGCCAGCTCGAAGTGCTGCTGAAACTGGCTGAGGAAAAGCAGCAGGACAGTGGAGAGCAGGCCCTGCACGATGAGCGATGTCGAGGGCGACTGAAAGCGGGGATGAATGTCCGCGAACTGGCGGAAGAAGAGGCGGTCGCGGGCAGCGGCAAAGGGCACACGCGCGCCGGACATGACCGTGCCATTGAGTGTGACGAAGATGGAGAGGGCCATGGCCGCTGCGACGAAGCCCGCTCCGCGCGGCCCCGCGACCACGGCCAGCGCGGCGACAGCGGGGCGCTCGCTGGAGGCGATCTGCGCAGCAGGCAGAATGTACTGGATGGCCGCGTTGGTGGCCATGAAGAGCGCGCCGACGATGAAGAGTCCGCCGATGAGCGCGAAGGGCAGGCTGCGCTCCGGACGGCGCACCTCGCCGGCAACCATGGTCAGGTCGTTCCAGCCGTCGTAGGCCCAGAGCGTGGCGATGAGAGCCAGCATGAATCCGCTGAAGCCGCCGACGGCGTGCGGCAGGCCGGTGGCGAAGTTGGCCCATGTGCCCGAGGCCGAGGCAAAGCAGAGCGCGGCGACGATGAGAATGAGCACGCCCTTGAGCACGGTGAAGACGAGCTGGAAGTCGCCGGCCTTTTTGATGCCGAGGTAGTTGAGGCCGGTCATGAACCAGGTGACCGCGATGGCGAAGACCTGCGACCACAACAGCGGCAGGCCGAAGACCGGCTCTGTGAGCCCGTGGAAGGCGGGAAAGACGCCGAGGGTGCGCGCCAGGCCGCTGGTGACGGCGGCGATGGATGCAGGCTTGGCCACGGCGAACCACGTCCACATGTAGAGAAAGGCGGTGGTGTCGCCGTAAGCACCGCGCAGGTAGACGTACTCGCCGCCGGCGTAGGGCAGCATGGCGCCCAGCTCGGCGTAGGTCATGGCGCCGAAGAGCGAGAGCAGGCCGCCGACGATCCACGCGAGATAGACCATGGCGGAGGAGCCGGTATCGCGCATCATCTCGCTGGGCACAAGAAAGATGCCGCTGCCGATGATGGTGCCGACGACAATGGCCGTGGCCTGGCTCGCGCCCAATACGCGGGGCAAGTCGCGGGGAAGGTCGCGCGGCTCAGAGGGGGAAGCGCTGGGCGGCAGGCTCATGCGGTGATGTGAGCGTAGCACGGCGCCAGCGGCGGCAGACGATTCAACTGCGCACAGGGCCATGCGCCGGTTGCGATGAGAACGGGGCAGAGTCCGGCGGCTGACGTTGCGATTCTCCTTCGCCGCCGGTGAGCCGGGGAAATCGCGAAAACCCGGCGCCCCTGCCCGATGCGCGCGCCGCTGAGGCGGCGTGCTCGTGAGATAGAAGCGATGGAAGAGCCCGCGGTTGCCTGCCGCGCGGGCGTGATGCCGGTCACGGGAAACGCCGGGCCGCGGGCCTACACTTCCAGACTGCGGACAGCGCGGGCGCGACAAACGCCTGCGCCGTTTGCCCACCGGCAAGGAGCGGTACGGTATGAACGCTCATTGTGCGCAATGCGCGGCCCGGCTGGAGCCGGCCTGGAAGTATTGTCCTGAATGCGGAGCCCCGCACGCAGTGGAACACGCGGAACCCCCCGAACAAGAGCATCACCCGGCGCGCGGCGCCTTTGGCGGCCTGTTTTACGGGCTGATTGCCGCGCCAATCCTGATCATCTCCGGCATCATGATCAGCCTTACCGGCTGGGGCATCTTTCTCGGCGTGCCGGTTATCGTCGCGGGCATTCTTGCGCCGCTGGCCGGGCCGGTCTTCGGCATGAGCGAGCACACGGCGAAGTGTCCGGTGTGTGGAACGCGGATGGTGACCGTGGCCGACGGCAAGGTGCACGACTGCCCGGTATGCAGCGGCAGGTTCGCGGTTGAACAACACAGCGAACACAAGGCCGCGCATGCGGGAACGCTGTAGATCAGGCAGCGCGGGGTTTGAGCTTGATGCCCAGCGCCTTGATGACACCGAGGAACGTGGACAGGCGCGGGTCGCCGTTTGGCGAAAGTGCCTTGTAGAGCGCCTCGCGCGTGACACCCGTCTGCTGTGCAAGCTGTGTCATGCCCATGGCGCGCGCAATATCGCCGAGCGCGGCCGCGATCAGAGCGGGGTCGCCGTCTTCGAAAGCAGCTTCGAGATAGGCGGCGATGGCTTTGGGGCTGCCAAGATACTCGGAGGGATCCCACTGTTTAGTTTTCAGAGTCATCGAGCCACTCCTTTGCCAGCGCCTTTGCTTTGGCAATATCAGCCTGCTGTGTTTTCTTGGTTCCACCAGCAAGCAAAAGAACAAGCCTTGCTCCTCGCTGGGCCAGATACACGCGATAACCCGGGCCATAGTCTACTCGCAGTTCCGAAACTCCATGGCCAACCGGTTTTACATCGCCGAAGTTGCCCAGCGTAAGGCGGCGAATGCGAATCTGGACACGGGCACGCGCCTGCTCATCCCGGAGCTTGCGCAGCCATACGGCGAAGAGGTCTGTCTGGCGGACCTCAACTATGTGTGAACTATAGTTCACGATGTGGTTTTGGTCAAGCTGGACTCATGATGAAAATGCCTCCAGATGGTCTCGGCGATTTTCTTGGGAACGACGGCGGCGAGGGATTCGGCGGTGGCCTGCTGCACGTCGCGCAGGGAACCGAAGTGGGTGAGCAGGCGCTGGCGGGTCTGCGGGCCCACGCCGGGGATGGCGAGCAGCTCGGAGTCACGGTCGCGCATGGCGCGGCGCTGGCGGTGGTAGCCGATGGCGAAGCGGTGGCTCTCGTCGCGGATGAGCTGAATGAGATGCAGCACCGGCGAGCGGCGGTCGAGGACGACGGGCTCGTCCTCGTTGCCGTAGACGTAAATG
>DASZRQ010000036.1:0-4762 GCA_035549115.1 Occallatibacter sp.
ATGCGGGTCATGCGGTTTCAGTGTACCGGATATTCATCATGTAGACTCGCCCCTCCGCGCATGGAGAAGAAACTCGCGGTTGCCCTCGGAACCCAGAATCGGAGATGGGATTACGCCCTCGATCTTCCAGCCAAGCGCGCCGATACAGGCTGCGACCTTGTCGATTGCGCGCTGATGCGCGGCCGGATCGCGAACGATTCCTCCCTTGCCCACGTATTCCCTGCCCGCCTCGAACTGAGGCTTGACCAGCACAACTGCCTCACGCAGTGCAGGCGCTGCGGCAAAAACCGGCCCCAGTAGCAGCGTGGCCGAGATAAAGGATACGTCCATGGCCAGCAGGGTCAGTTCCGGGGCTTCAGACAGCGATCCCGGTTCCAGCAGCCGCGCATTGGTTCTCTCCATCAGCCGCACCCGCTCATCGGTGCGCAACTTCATCGCGATCTGCCCAAACCCGGTATCCACCGCTGTCACATGTACCGCGCCCCGCTGCAGAAGACAGTCGGTAAATCCCCCAGTTGAGGCGCCAACATCGAGGCACGCCCGGCCCACAACAGCGATCTTCCAGTGGTCCAGCGCGGCAGCAAGCTTGAGGCCTCCGCGACTGACAAACGGCATGTCCTCGCCCAGCAGGCGAATCGCTGCATCTTTCGCGACGCTTGCCCCAGCCTTGTCGACCTTCTGCTCATTTACGAGCACACGGCCCGCAAGAACAAGTGCACGCGCACGTTCGCGGCTGGACGCCAGACCGCGCTCGGTCAACAGCAGGTCCAGCCGTGTCCTCTGTTTTGGCATGTTGCCACTCAAAGTCTTAATCCGCGCAAAAGAAATCAGCCAGAAAGCGCCCGCCGGGCGCTCTACTGGCTGATTCTATGCAGTGCGATCCGCTGCGTGTTACTCAGGCAGGGTCTGGCAGGCCTGCAAGGAGGCCAGGGGCGCTGGTCCGGGCAGATAGCAGGGCTGTCCCGCGCCAGGCCTGCGGCTCATGATGATTGCATTTCCACTCACGCCGTTCTGCGTGGATGTGCGCACATCGATGACATTGCCCTGTACAGGCACAGTTGTATCCACAATGTCCTGATCGGTCCGCAGAATTGTTATGTAGGGTGAGTCCGGCGAAGCGACGTAGACCTTACCGTACAGCGAATTGGAGGTTGAGACCACAGTGCGCGGATGCCCGACGACCGAAAGGGTCTTTTCGACCGTATGGCTGCTCAGATTCACGATACTTACAGTGCCGTTGCCAGTCCCGTTCACATCGTCGTTCTGATTCGCGGTGTAAGCACGGCTGCCATCGTAGAGAACCGTGACCGCAGCGGGATTCGGTGTAGCCGTGTCGCCCACCTTGACCGTGTACGTGGTACCGAAGGTCGCGCTGTCGTTGCCGTACTCATCCAGGCTCACGTCGATGATGCTGATCGTGCCGCCGTCATAGTCGGCGACCACAAGCTGCTGCGTTGCAATGTTGTACTCGGCATAGACCGGACCGGCAACAGCAGGCATGCCTGTTGTGCCATTGGGTGGCGTAATGCCTGTGTTCGTCACCGCTGTCGTCGAGAGCGGCAGCGTGGGATGGCAGGTCACGGTCTGGCCGTTCTGGTTCAGGAAAGGTGTACACGCATCCAGGGTGGCATTCTGCGAATTGATGACCGTGATCGTATCGCTTCCGCGGTTCAAGACAAACAGCCGCTTCGCATCGTTGCTGGAAACCGCGTATACCGGGCACTTACCGAGCGGAATTCTGGCCGTAACGGTCAGTCCGGAGACTTCAATCGCATCCGCTTCGCCGGTCTGGGTGACGGCGGATGGCGCAGTATTGCAGCTCAGGTCATAGCCAAGCGCGCTGCCTACCGGGGTGCCCGTGCTGTTCAGGCTGATGGAAAAGAAGCGTGTTGCGCTCAGGCTTGACCCGGAGACAGCAACTGGGGTTGGTGCCACAGGAACAGCCTGCTTGAAGGTCTCAGGGCTGCCGGTCAGCACGTCGATGGCATTGCCCGTCAGGTCAGCCACCCAAAGCCCCGACGAAGGGGAGAAAAGACCCACGGTATTTGCGGTCGTAGGCAGCGTGGAATACGTTATATATTTTTCCTGCAACTGGCTTGCCGACGCAGGAAAATTCGTCAGCGTACCATCGCTGTTCACGGTGTAGCCGGTCGAGCCGCTCCCATCCAGGGTAAAGCTCAGCGGCCCGGGACCTATCGAAGCCGTGGCGGCAACTGTGTCACCGGAATAATCCAGAACCGTGGCAATCCCCGGTGAGTCCGTCCCCGTGGAAGACACCACAACCGCAAGAGAATTGGGCTGGGAGGCTGGCCCACTCGGGTTCGTCGGCGTCACAACAGGCCTGTAGTTATCCCCGCATCCAGCCATGAGAACGGCTGCCAAGCCGGCTGCGGCACACTGCACAAATTTCACGCGCATCCCGCGTGCATGTATGGGAAAAAGACTCATTCAGTTCGATCCTGCTTACCCAGTGATTGTAAATCAGCAGACCCGGTTGCCGCTCCGCAGCCGCCTGCGCACGCGTGCCTCGTTCTTTCCGGCGCAATCAGGGCTTATCCGCCACTCGGGATGAGATTTAGACGGAGCGCCCTGCACTTGGGAATCCGGCTTTCGGCAGCGAGGCCTATCTTGGGCTGCCCTACTCCGCAGCGGCTACGATGGGAGTGTGAAGCCCTCGCATCTCCAGTGGCAATCGCAGGCTATGCTGCTCATCGTGCTGCCCGCAGCCGCCGCGGAAACAGCCCTGCTGAGCCTGTACTGGCGCGCGATCGCGCCTTCAGTACTCATCGCGGCGCTCGGCTGCAGCATCCTGCTCGGACTGGCTGCCTGGCGGCTCCACTCCGCCACTCCATTTGGCGCCTGTGTCGGCGCGATTCTGACGGCCTGCCTCATGCTCGACACGGCGGAAGCATCCAGCACTCTGTGGAAGAGTGCTCTCCTGCCGGTGCTTACTCTTTTGGTTCTCACCTCGCTGGCAACACGGCTGGGACGCAAGCGCAAGGAGCAGCTTGGCACGGCCGAACACCGTTCCGGCCGGGTTGCCGCACAGGTGGCCGCGAATATCGGCGCGGCGGCGCTGGTTTCAACGCACGCCGCACAGATGTGGATGTCCGACTCTAACCTGTTTGCCGCTGCAGGATGGCCGAATGGTTTGCTCTATGCTCCCGCGCTTGCCGCTCTGTGTGAAGCCGCGGCAGACACGGTCTCCTCCGAGCTGGGGCAGGTGTTGAACAGCCGCCCCCGTATGATCACAACCATGCGCATTGCTCCGCCGGGCACTGACGGCGCCATCAGCCTGGGAGGAACGCTGGCGGGCATGCTTGCCGGAGGTATTGTGGCTGCAGTGGGCACACCGGCCCTGCGCGGCGGCTGGCTTCTTTTCGCTGTAGGCTGGGCAGGCGGCGTGTTTGGGCTCTTCTTCGACAGCTTGCTCGGCGCCACATTCGAACGCCGTGGATGGCTCAACAACGACGCCGTCAACTTTCTCTCGACAGTCAGCGCAGCAAGCTTCGCTCTCCTGCTGCTTTGGGTGGCCCCGCGCTGCGGACTTTTGTAGTCCTACTCCAGGTGTAGCCGCCAGGCGGTATAGCTCAGGATTTCATGTTCAATCGGGTCGGCTTCCGATGGCGCTCCCTCGGTGGGAATATGCGGCCGGGGCGAGGTCAGGACATCGAGCCCCTGCGCCGCGCAGAGCGCATGAATGCGGAACAGGTGCGTATCGTCACTCACCACTACGATGCGGCGCAGGCCATTCGTTCGCGCGATCACGGCCAGCCTGCTTGCCGCTTCCACCGTGCTGCGGCTCCTGGTCTCCGCAATGATGGCAGCCTCAGGCACTCCGGCGCCCATCAGGTACTGCTTGCCCACGCCGCCCTCGGAGTACTGATCGCCTCCGTCGCCGCCCAGCGTGACAATGAGCGGGGCAATTCCGTGCTCGAAAAGAGACTCGGCATGGTCCAGGCGCGCGCGATACACCGGCGAGGGGCGGCCATCGTACTCGGCTGCTCCAAAGACTGCGATCGCGTCTGCCGGAGCCGCCTGATCCTGGCCTGCATACCACAGAATTTGCCCATAGACCCAGCGGCACCAGACCAGCGCCGCAACCGTCAGGCTCAGCAGCACAAGCCCTGCAAGGCGAAAAAGCAGCTTGCCCCGTTTCGGCCTGGATTTTGCCCCCATGCCGCAATCTTACCGCTGCAGGGCCATCACAATTTCATGCGTGGGAATCGCCCCTTCGCGCAGAATCTCCCAGCGTCCCGCGCCAAGAGACAGATCCACAATCGTGGTAGGCAATGAACGCGCAGTAGGTCCGCCATCGACGATCAGAGGAACGCGGTCCCCGATCTGGTCGCGGACACAAGCCGCATGCGTACACTCGGATGCGCCCTGCAGGTTGGCCGAAGTCGCCGTGATGGGCAGGCCGAAGTTCTCCACGATTGCGCGCGGAATAGCCGCATCGGGGACACGCAAGGCCACATTGCCGGTATTCGCCGTCGAGCGCAGCGGCAGTTTGGCTCCGGCGCGCACAATAATCGTCAGCGGGCCGGGCCAGAACCGGTCCGCGAGTTTGTCGAGCATGGCATCGGTGTCGCGGGCCAGTGTGTAGGCCTGCGCAAGCGAGGAGATCAGCAAGGAAAGCGGCTTGTGCTTCTGCCGAGTCTTGATCTGGTAAATGCTTTCGACAGCCCGCAGATTTACAGGATCAACCGCAAGCCCGTAAAACGTGTCGGTGGGCAAAGCGACAACGTAGCCCTTGCGCAGG
>DASZRQ010000037.1:0-31319 GCA_035549115.1 Occallatibacter sp.
GTTCGCGGAAATCTGCGCGTCGGACAAAAAATCCTTCGCGCTCTGCATCATCGATATCAAGCGGTTCAGAAAAGTCAACGAATCGCTCAGCCGCATGGCCGGCAACACGCTGCTCAAGCAGTTTGCGGAAAGGCTATGCAAAGCGGCGGGAGATTCAATCTACACAGCCAGAATTGGCGGCGATATCTTCGCTCTGGTTGTACCGGCCGTCTCCGATGTGATGCGCCTCGCTCTCATGCTGGAGTCCAGGCTCAAGCAGATCATCGAGGAGCCGTTCGATCTTGACGGCACGCTTCTGAAAGTCTCCACCAAGGTTGGCGTGGCAATGTATCCAGCCGATGGCGCAGACGGAGAAACACTGATCAGAAACGCCGAGACTGCCCTCAAAAAGGCCAAATCGAGCGTCGAAGATTACCTCTTCTACTCGCACGATATGACGATCCGCATCTCCGAGAGCTTCGCGCTGGAGCGCAAGCTGCGGCAGGCTCTCGACAACGAAGAGTTTGTCCTGTACTACCAGCCCAAGGTCGATGTGGAAACGCGCTCGGTTGTCGGGATCGAGTGCCTTGTCCGCTGGCTGAGCCCCGACTACGGCCTGGTTCCGCCCAAGGAGTTTATTCCGCTGCTCGAAGAAACTGGCCTCATTCTCGAACTGGGCGCATGGGTTCTCAGGCGCGCGATGGAAGATCAGCGTAAATGGTGTGAGGCTGGCATTATTGCTCCTCCCGTCGCGGTCAACGTCTCACCGATGCAGTTGCGCCAGAGAGCTTTTGCCGGTCTGGTGGAGCAGGCAATCCGCGAAAACGCCGGAAAGGCCCGCATCGATCTGGAGATCACGGAGAGCCTTGTCATGGAAGACATCGAGAACAACATCGAAAACCTGACTGCCATGCGTGCGCTGGGAATCGAGATTGCCGTCGACGACTTCGGAACGGGCTATTCCTCTCTTGCTTATCTCGCTCGTCTGCCAGTACAGGCGCTCAAGATCGATCGTGCATTCGTTTCGGACATGCACTGCGATCCGAATGCAATGATGCTGGTCTCAACCATGATTTCGCTGGCCCACTCGCTGCGTTTGAAGGTAATTGCGGAAGGCGTGGAGTCCGAGGAGCAGGCGAAGATGCTGCGCCTGCTTCGCTGCGAGGAAATGCAGGGCTACCTGGTGAGTGAGCCGCTGCCGTTCGATGATATGACAATTCTGCTGCGGAAACAGCTTGAGCAGAGCGGCGATCCGGTCAATTAGTAGCTGTGAGGGAAGGGTATTGCGATGGAACCAGTGCAAACGGCCAGCAGACAGAATCCCGTTGATTCCCGCATCTCGCTGGATCATGGGGTTCGGCCGATGTGCGTGGCGGGTAGGTGAGGTTGGTTATGCCGCACGGGGCCTCTCCTCGCCTGTCGCCGAACGGGTCTCTCCATCGCCTGCCACCCACAAGCAGCTCTCGGGAGGAGCAGCGCCATAAGAGCACCGAAGAAATCGCGTCGAGCCATTCGTTTCATGCCATCGGGTTTGGCCCGGAGCTTGATAGCGGCAGGGAAGAGCAGCAGCCGATGAATACCAAGGCACGGATTCTCGTCATCGACGACGAGAAGGTCAATTTCGATCTCCTGGAGGAAATGCTGCAGGGCAGCTATGTCTGCATCTTCGCGAGTGAAGGGCCGTCCGCTCTTCATCTGGCGTCGACCTGCCTGCCTGATGTCATCCTTCTCGACGCTATGATGCCGGGGATGGACGGGTTTGAGGTGCTGAGCGCGCTGAAGGCAGATGCCTCAACGAGCAGAATCCCGGTCATCTTCATGACCTCCATGGAAGGCCTTGATACGGAGATCAGGGGGTTCGAGCTTGGGGCCATCGATTACATCAAGAAATCCGCACCGGCGCCGTTAGTCAGGGCGCGCATCGACAACCACGTCGCTCTCAAGACCGCACAGGATGAACTGGCTCGGCAGGCGATGACCGACCCTCTTACCGGAATAGCCAACCGCCGGCAGTTCGATCAGATGCTCCGGTACGAGTACGCGCGGCATGCGCGGAACAAGACCGAGTTTTCGGTCATCATGCTCGACATCGACAACTTCAAGGCCTTCAATGACAGCTTTGGCCATACCTGTGGCGATGCCTGCATCCAGGCTGTGGCAGGCGCAATCCAGAAGGTGACGGCCCGCTCGACGGACCTGGTGGCACGTTACGGCGGAGAAGAGTTTGTGATCCTTTTGCCGGAGACCTCGCTGGATGCGGCAATTTGTCTTGCCCAAAAAATCCAACAACAGATTGGCGAGCTCACCATCGTCTGCGGTGGCTCAAAGGTGGTTCAAGCGGTCACGGCAAGCCTGGGAGTAGCAGGCAGCCACCATGTTCAGGGAGACGCAGGTGAGAGCATCCTCAGGCACGCCGATACCCAGATGTATGCCGCCAAAGTAGCCGGGCGCAACCGCGTCTGTGCCTCCGTAGCAACCTGAGTTGGACCTTGAAGGTGGCTTACTGCCGAGCCCAAAGCCAGCCTCCAGAATAGTGATTGAATGTCCGATAACAGATATTCTGTATATTAAAGATGGTCAGGCAAAGCACTCAAAATGAAGGCCCTCCGGCAATCGAAACCGGAAGGCCTCTCTTCCCTTGCGCCTGAAAGCCGCTTACATCTTGTAGCGGCCCATGTCCTCGTCGTTCAGCCCTTCCAGCCATCCGCGAAGATGTTCTGCGCTCTGACCCTCCGCCTGGCCCGATGTGTTCACCCGTGCCGACTCCATCACCTGCTCCGACACAAAGATGGGACAATCCGCTCGCAGCGCCAGCGCGATCGCATCCGATGGCCGCGCATCCACGGTGATCGGCTCATCCTCCTGGCGCAGCCACAGTGTCGCGAAAAAAGTATCATCGCGAAGCTCATTAATTACAATGCGTTCCAGCGATGCATTTAAGTGGTGGATCAGATTCCGGGTCAGATCGTGCGTCATGGGCCTGGGCGCAGTCGACTTCTCGATCTCCACGGCGATCGCGTTCGCCTCGAAGATACCCACCCAGATCGGCATCACCGTATCCGAGGCCACATCCTTCAGCACCACGATCGGCATATTAGTGGCCGGGTCCATCATCAGGCCGCGTATGCGAACTTCAACGTCCATGGAACCCCCTTTTGCAGATTAGACGGCCTCGCCCACAAGACTGTTTGGAAAAGTAGTCGTAATCCTGACTTTCACGTATGAGCCAGGCGCGGGCGCGATGGGTTGCGTACTGGTAAAGTTCACCGGCTTGTTCTGGCTGCTGCGGCCGGCAATCTGTCCGCGCACCGGATTCATTCCCTCGACAATCACTTCCATAACTTCGCCTAAATGGCTGGAATAATTGGCCCTCTGGATTTCTCGTTGCCGGTCGAGAAGCGACTGAAGCCGTTCGGTCTTCTCGGCCTCCGGTACGGAATCGATCATCGTCAGAGCGGGCGTATTGGGTCGGCCGGAGTACTTGAATCCGTACACCAGGTCGTACTGGACCTCCTGCAGCAGGTCCATCGTCTCGATAAAGTCGTCCGCCGTCTCCCCCGGAAAGCCCACGATGATGTCGGTCGAAATCGAAATTCTGCGTCGTGCAGATTTCATCCAACTGATCCGCTCAAGGTACCAGTCCCGTGTGTACTCCCGCGCCATCTGCCGCAGCACCCGGTTCGACCCTGACTGCACCGGCAGGTGCACATGATCGCAGAGAGCCGGATAGGCGTCGATCGCCTCCACAATGTCCCTGGTAAAGTCCCGCGGATGGCTCGTCGTAAACCGCACCCGGCGAATTCCCGGCACCTGCCCCACCGCGGCCAGCAGTTCGGCGAAGCTCAGCTTCCCTTCCGGGTCCCGGTAGCTGTTCACGTTCTGCCCTAGCAGTTGAATCTCGCTGTAGCCCTGGTCGGCAATGCGCCGCGCCTCGGTCAGCACGGAAGACGATGTACGGCTCCGCTCCTTGCCGCGCGTGTATGGAACCACGCAATAGGCGCAGAACTTGTCGCAGCCTTCAATGATCGTGATGTATCCCCGGTAGGGATTCTGGCGCGAGGTGAACTCGGTCTCGAAGGTCTCTTCCGTCTGCCGGTCATCGAGGCCCGTGATGCGTCCTTCGCCCGCCTCCAGCCGCGCCAGCATCTCCGGCAGTTTGCGATACGAAGCCGACCCGGAGACCAGCGACACAAACGGCGCGCGCTCGAAGATCTTTTCGCCCTCCTGCTGGGCCACGCAGCCGAGCACGCCAAAGCGCTTGCCTTCCTTGTAGAGGCGCTTGTAGTCGTTCAGCCGGTGAAAGACCTTCTGTTCTGCTTTGTCACGGATGGAGCAGGTGTTGTAGAGGATCAGGCCGGCATCTTCCTCGGCCTGCACCTGCTTGTAGCCCTGCTGCTCCAGTGTGCCAATCACCTTTTCGGAGTCATGGGCATTCATCTGGCACCCGAAGGTCTCAATGTAAAAAGTCTTCTCCGGTGCCATAACAGTCTCAAGTATACGGCATATTCGGCTACCGTCCGATTGCGAACACCAGCACTGCAATTCCGGACATTCCCGCACCCTCGCCTCCCACCTCGTTTCCGTTGAATCAGCAACTTAGCGGTATCGCCGAATGGCTGTCTGAGTGCTCTAAAAGCTGCGGGATTCCGCTCGAAGGTCTTTCAATCGATCGAGGAGAACGCCATGCGCACGGTGCTGCAGGACCTCCGATTCACCCTTCGCCAGCTTGTCAAGCTGCCCGGCTTCACGCTCACTGCCATCCTCTCCCTCGCACTCGGCATCGGAGCTACCACCGCGGTCTTCAGTGTCGTGTACGCCATCCTGATGGATCCCTATCCGTATGCAGCTCCGGATCGCATGGTCCACATGCGTTTTGCGCAGCGCAATGGCGACATGGATGGCTTTGGCGTTACTGCGCCCCAATGGCAGGAGCTGCGCAAATCGCCCGTCGTCGAGGACACCTTTCTCGAGGACGACTGGAATCTCACCGTCACCGGCAGCGACCTGCCTGAGGATGTCAACGCCATCTATCTCACGTCGAACGCCTTCAACTTCCTCGGCGTTCCGGCCGCTTTGGGGCGCGGCTTGCAGCCTTCCGATGCCATCGATGGCCAGGATCCCGCTCCAGTCGCCGTCCTCGGCAACAAGTTCTGGTTGCGCCACTTCAATGGAGACCCCACTATCGTCGGCAAGACTATCCAGTTGATGCACAAGAACTATACCGTCGTTGGTGTTGCCAGCGCCCGTTTTGCCTGGGGAGATGGCGATGTCTACCTTCCTCTGAAGGTCACCGGCGACCAGGTGCGCAGTTACTATGCCGGTGTCCGGCTCAAGCCAGGCATAACCCACGCGCAGGCCGATGCCGCCCTGCAGCCGCTCATCATGCAGTTCGTGAAGGAAACTCCATCGCACTTTCCGCCGGACCATCAGCGGCTTCATGTAATCGGCCTGAACGAGGACTTCATCAGGCAGCTTGGTGGAACACTTGCGCTGCTCTTCGGCGCTGTTGCCCTGCTGCTGCTCATCGGCTGCGGCAATGTCTCCATCCTTCTGCTGGCCCGCGCCACCACCCGCCAGCATGAGTTCGCGGTGCGCAGCGCCATCGGCGCAACCCGCGCCCGCATCATCCGCCAGTTGCTCACTGAGGCGCTGATGCTTTCGCTCACCGGCGCAGCGCTCGGGCTCCTGCTTGCCTACAAGCTTCTCGGCATCATCGTTGCCTACCTGCCGGAGTATTCTTTCCCCCACGAAGCCTCTATCCAAATCAATCTGCCCGTTCTTGCGTTTTGCATCCTGGCCGCTGTCGCCACGGGCGTGCTCTTTGGCCTGTGGCCCGCCCTGCAGCTCTCGCGGCCAGAGGTCAGCGAAGTCATTCAGTCGAACACGCGCAAGACCACCCGCGGCGTTCGCGGTCGCCGCGTACACAACGTGCTCATTGGTGCGCAGGTTGCGCTTACCCTGCTCATGATGGCCGGCGCTGGTGCGGCAATTGGCGGGTTCGTTCGCGTCATGCACACTCCGCTGGGATACGACCCGCACAATGTCATGTCCGTCGGCATTCCCATCCACGACGGAACCTACAAGACATGGGCGGAACGCGCATCCTACTTCGAGCGCCTGCATGCCGCCGTCGCCGGAGTTCCCGGCGTTACAGAGACGGCCATCTCCAGCAATGCCACGCCTCCGTCCAACGGCTTCAACACGAAGTTTGACATCGTAGGCAGGCCATCGGCTGACGAGCAGATACTGCGCTTCAATATGGTCAGCCATGAATATTTTCCAGTCCTGCATATTCCACTGTTGTGGGGCCGCATCTGGGACGAAGCGGAGAGTAGCCGCGGCGCCGCGCTCACAGTCGTCAATCAGACATTTGCCCACCGCTATTTCCCTAACGGGGATGCGATCGGTCACACCATCAAGGTTCCCGATCTCAAGCCGCGCGCGCCCTTCGTCCTCACCGCTCCCGGTGTCGAGAATGGCCTGCTGATTATCGGTGTCGTTGCCGACAAGCTCGATGATGGTCTGGCACATCCGGTTGCGCCGGAAGTCTTCGTTCCCTTCCCGGTCATCATGGGCATGTACACGCAGATTCTTGTCCGCTCGCAGGTGCCGCCGCTCACTTTGTTGCATGCTGTACGCGAGCGTGTGAACGCCGTGGACACCGATCAGCAGGTCACCGGCGATGTCCGCGACCTGGAACATTGGATTTACCGCATGCCCGAGTGGGCTCGCGGCCAGTTGGTGGCATGGCTCTTCGGGGGCTTCGCCGCGCTCGCGCTGCTGCTCGCCGCTGTCGGCCTGTACAGCGTGGTCTCCTACACGGTAGCGCAGCGCACAAACGAGTTCGGCATCCGCATCGCCCTGGGCGCGCAGCGCGTTCACGTCCTGCGCATCGTCTTCCGCTCGGTCATCGCCAGTGTATGCGGCGGCGTTGTCGCCGGGATCGTGCTGACCATTGCTCTCAACAAAGTCATGGCGAGCTGGGATACCGAAAGCGCTCGCAATCCCCTGCTGTTGCTCGTTGCCGCATCTGTTCTTATGACCGTTGCGGCCGTCGCGTGTCTGCTGCCGGCGCGCCGCGCCGCGGGCGTCGATCCCATGACGGCCATCCGCTACGAGTAGCGCTTAACGCAAGCCGGTATGCAGATACGCCAGCAGATCGTTCATCTGCTCATCCGTGAACCGGCCCTCGAAGGCCGGCATCATGTTTCTGCCGCTCAGCACGGTGCGCCGCACGTTGTCGTCTGTCGCGGGCGTGCCGCTCGGCAGTGTGGTGTGGGCAAACAGGCCATGCAGGTCCGGCGGAGCTTTCTTGAGCTGCAGGTCGTTGTCCTCGTGGCAATGCGCGCATCGCACCATGTAGAGGTGCTTCCCTTCCGCTTCCTGCGGTGTAAGCGGCGGCACGCGATGGCATCCCGAGAGAACCGCGCTGCTGGCAACAAACCCTGCGAAGAGGAGAAGAAAAAGGCCCGAAAAACGCTGCATGGTCACAGGGCCATTGTAGTCCTGCGTTGCGGCGCGCCTCCTCTTCGATAAGCTGAAGATGCACACTGATCGACGGAGAGACGGCATGACCGACACGCGGCTCGAAAATCTCAGGCCCTTCGCTCACTCCGCACAGAATCACTGCTTCGGCTGCGGCCAGGCAAACCCCAATGGCCTGCATCTCGAGTTTTTCCTTGCCGAAGACGGCTCCGTCGTCTGCCCGGCCACCATCTCCAATCCCTATGAAGGGCCGCCGGGCTACGTGCATGGCGGCATCATAGCCACGCTGCTCGATGAGGCCATGAGCAAGGCCGTGCGCGCACAGGGGCTCATCGCCATGACCCGCCATCTCGAAGTTGATTACCGGCTCCCTGTGCCCTCCTGCGCGCCCATACGCATCGAGGGCCGCGTGGTGCGCGGTGAAGGCCGCAAGCACTGGGCTGAAGCACAGATTCTCGACGCCGACGGCCGCGCTCTCGCGCGGGGCGAAGGCCTGTTCATCGAAGTCAGGCCACGCGTTGAAGCGGGGCTTGATTAAACCTCGCCAGCCAGTCGCGATCCAGCACGAGCCGGACTGCGCAGTTCACCACGGACAAGCTCCCTACAATATGAACCGTGCAAAACCTATGCACAATAAAATGCCCCGCAGAGGCGGTGCCTCTGCGGGGCTCTCAGGAATTCCGCTGGCCTGCGACCGCGGAGAATCAGTGAATCATGTTGATGGTTTCCTGGGTGACCGTATCGAAGGTAGTCACGGCCTTGGAGTTTGCCTCGAAGGCGCGCTGTGCCACGATCAGGTTCGAGAACTCCGCCGAGATGTTCACGTTCGAGCCCTCCAGCGCGCCATCCTGCAGCGTGCCCAGTCCCGCCGAGCCGGAAGTCGCCACTGAAGCCGAGCCGCTGGCCAGTGTCGTCGCATAGTCGCCATCGCCCAGCAACTGCAGCCCCTGCTGATTCGTCACATTCGCCAGAGCCATCTGGCCCACGTTCTGCTTCTGGCCATTGGAGTAGGTCACCGTCACCGTGCCGTCGGCTCCGATGGTAAAGCTCTGGTACTGGCCCGGCGCATAGCCGTCTTGCGTGGTGGCAGAGACGGCCGAGGCCGCATTCACCTGGCTGATCGTCGGCGTGTTGCTCGCTCCAAGCAGGTTCCAGTTCATGTTCATGTCGGCCGCGCCATCTGACAATCCGGCAAAGGCCAGCGGGACCGAGGATACATCGCCCGCCGCGGTGCCCACCGGCGTCGTTACGCCTCCCGTGGTCACGGAAGCCAGATTGCCGCTGGTGTTGAAGTTCAGCGTGCCGGTGATGGGCGTGGACACGCCGGAGGTGAAGTCCGCCGCTGGCAGCGCCGCCGAAAAGTTCCATGTGTTGGCGGCAGTCTCGGTAAACGTGACCGTGACGATGTGCGGAACGCCCAGCGAATCGTACACTGTCACCTGTCCCGGAAACTGTGTGCCCGCCGTCGAAGTCGCATCCAGGTTCGCCGTCATGTTCATCGTCGTAGTGGCCTGCGGCTGCTGCACCTGGCCCACGGGAATATTGATCGCCGTGAGTGGCGCATTGGTGTTCACCACGCCATTGACCGCCGGATAGCCCATCACGTTCAGGCCGTTGGTCGTCACCAGAGCGCCCGTCGAGGTCAGCGAAAAGTCTCCGTCGCGCGTGTATTCAAGCGCGCCGTCGCCATTGCCCACCACAAAAAAACCGCTGCCGTTCAGCGCCACATTGGCGGAGTTTCCCGTCGAGCTGATTGAGCCCTGCGTAAAGTCCGTCTCGTTGGTGGCCACACCCACGCCCGCGCCCACCTGGATCGGGTCGCCCGAGCCGGTTGAGCCAATCTGCTGATAGAACAGATCGGAAAATTTGGTGTTCTGCGCCTTGAAGGCTGTGGTGCTCATGTTGGCCAGATCGTTGGCAATCGTGTTCAGTGCGGTTGAGTCGGCATTCAAGCCGGTCAGCGGAATCGAAAAACTTGCCATCGTGAATCTCCTCGTCCGTCGTGGTGGCAGGCCTGCATTGGCCGGCGGGTAAAAGGGGAGCGCTCCGCGCAGCGCGGAAGGCGCGAAACTCGGCTCAGCGCTTCTCGCTCAGCGCAAGCGCCACGCGATCGGCCGCCGCGCTCGGAGCAGGAACACCGAGGTTGCCGGCAATATGCCGGATGGCCGGCCCGGCCGCGGGAGCATGTGCCGCCTGGGTCTGCGCTTGCACTGCCGGTTGCTGCTGTGGGCTTTGCGCATCGCCTGAAGTTGGAGTGCTTGTGCCCAGCGCTCCGCTCAGCGTCTGGTTGATCGAGATCAACTGCTCCAGGCTGTTCACATTCACAAGCTGGTTGATGTATTCGTTGGGGTCGGTATCCGCGGTCGGGTCCTGATTCTGCATCTCCGTCACCAGCAGTGTCAGAAAATCGTTGGCTGAAATCACCGCCGAGTCTCCCGATGAGTCGCTCCCTCCATCGCCGTTCGAGGTGTCCATCGCCTTCACCTGCGGAGCGGTCTGTGCCATCGTGTGGCTCCAGATTCCCGTTGCTGCCGCCATGCCTTCCTCCTTGAATCCCCTGCTTAAGCCACGACCGACACGTAAGTGCCGCCCGCATGCCGTTCGGTCACGGATGTTTCGTCCTGTCGTGCGCTGGGCTGAGAGATGCTCTCGACCGCGCCCCCATTCTGCGGCGCGGTGTAATTCTGCGCAGGCTCGTGTCCTGTCCCCTGCCCGCCGCCCTGCCCCATGGCAAAGGCCGTCTCCTGCCCTGCGGAGGAAGACACACTGAGCGTCTGTACCGGCGTATGGTGCTGCGCCAGATAGGAGTTCAGTCCGGCCATGTGGCTGCTCAGCGACTGCGCGGCATCCTGCGACCCGGCGAGCAGCGTTGCATGCACGCCCGCCGCATCCTGCTGAGCCCGCACCGCCACCCAGCCCAGCGCCGGGTCCTGATAGCCCGCCTCGGCCGTGCGCGCGCCCGCATGCGTCCATGTTGCCGGCACAGCAGCGCTGCCGCTGTCGAGCGCCGCGAATGTGGCATGCGAATCCAGACCTGATCCGGCAGTTGCGGCGTCACTCGCGGCCGCAGGCGGCAGCGCATTCGCCGGCGGCTGTTGCAGGTTGCCGGTTACGCCGTGCGCTGTACCGCCCGCATGCTCCTGCACCGGCTGAATGCCGAAGGTCGCCAGTTCCGGAGCCATGTGCGCGGCAATGGCATGCATCGTTGCGCTGTGTTGCGCGGCGGAGGTAGGTTTCGCGGCATTGTTCTCGGCGGAATGGGCAATTGGCTCGGCCTCATGATCCGCCGCTTCCTTCCTGGGAGGCGCTGCCGGAGAGGCTGCCTGTACAGCCCCGCGCTGCGCCGGAGCGGCTGAACCGTTCGCATATGCGCTCTGCGGTGCCGCTCCGCTCGCCGCGCCTGCCCGCGCAGCGCCCTGCACTGCTGCCAGATCCGCAGCCTGCGCGGGCGCGGTCTGCATGGCCTGCTCGAAAGGCACTTGTTGCACAACAGGGCTCTCGCCTGTTTCTGCTGCGGCTGTTGCCGGAACTGCCTGTGCGGGATGCACCGCGTCTGGAGCGTTCACAGGTGCTTTGTCGGCGGCCGCTTCTGCCGTTTCGGCAGAGGCCGCGTGCGTGTTCTCCCCATGTGCAGGCGGCTCGGGAACGCTTGGCTGGATCGGCGCGGTCGTTGAAAAGTCCGTCAACCGTGCATGCGGATCGCCAGAGGTGAAGGAACTCTCCGCGTCCTTCGCCGGCTTTGCCAGAGATGCCTGCGCAGGAACCGTCACTGGCGCTGCAACAGGCACAGTCATCGCCACCTCGGCCTGTCCCGAAGCTGGCATTACAGCATTTTGCTTTTCTTCAGATTTGTCCGATTCCTTGTGCACCGCATGCCCGCTGTGCGTGTTCGCATGACCGCTCAATCCCGGCAGTGTCTTCTCTGCCTCCTCGGTTTCGGCTGCGGCGCTGGCGTCGCCAGCCATCGTCTCGGCCGCCGTTGCGGTTCCTCCTGCCTGCGTCACTCCCACGCCCAGAGAGGCAAGCAGCATTCTCCAGTCGGCCGTGTCTCCCTCCGTCCGGCTGCCCATCCCCTGAGCCCGCCCCTGTCCGGCAGCCGCGGCAGGAAGCCCTCCTTTATGCGGCATGCCGCCAGCCATCATCGTTCCGGGCGCATTTCCGGGCACGGCCGCCTCAACCATGGGCACAGGATTCATGCCCTGAAACCCTGCAGCCGCCATGCCAAAGGCCGCCGGAGGAGGGTTAAAGATGTGTCAGAATGAGCCAGCCGCAGAGTATTGCGTACCAGAATCTTCTAACCGCACATGCGCCCGAACGTACTCATCGCGCACGTGGATGGCCAAACCTAGTGCGGCTCGTTGCGAGCCTTCTGTGCCCTGTGCCAGTCGTCCAGGTCCTGCTGGCTGCGCCGCGCGGCCTCGGCTGCCTCGCGGGACTCGGTCTCCTCAATCAGCACCTCGGCCTGCCGCCGCTCCACGCGCACAGCCAGGTACGCTGCCCGCAACTCGCCAACTTCGGCCTCGATATCGCTCAGCCGGTCTGCCAGCGCCTTTGTTCTGCGCGCCGCGGCGCGAGACTCTTCCAGGCCTGCCAGCCGGTCGGCAATCTCTCCCGTATGTGCGCTGCTGGTGATAAGCTCCCTGCCGCGCCGGTCCTGGCGCTGCGCCCGGCCAAGCTGCTCCTGCAGCCGATGCAGCTCGGCCAGGGCGGTCTCCAGCGCCAGCCTGCGCTGTTCCTCTTCAAGCTCCCGCACATGCAGCAGGCGGCGCAGCCCGCGCGCAACGGCCACGCGCTACACCTCGGCGGCAAGCACTGCCAGCCGCCGCCCGCAGTCGTCAAAGCTCACGTGCTCGGCCGCCGACTGCGTCAGGAAGCTTCGCAGCGCGTTGCGCGCCCGCAGAGCGCGGTCCAGGTCAGGATCGGAGCCGGCCTTGTACGCGCCGATGCGCACCAGGTCTTCCGAACGTGCGTAAACAGCCATCAGCCGCCGTACCAGCGCGGCATGCGTCAGGTGTTCTGCCTGCGCCACGGCGGGCATCAACCGGCTGATAGAGTCGAGAATCTCGATCGGGGGATACCATCCCTCGGAGGCCAGCGTGCGCGACAGCACCACGTGCCCATCCAGCAGCGAGCGCACCGCGTCCACCAGAGGGTCCTGCTGATCGTCGCCCTCCATCAGCACGGTGTAAAACGCCGTAATTGACCCGGTGCGGAAGCTGCCCGTCCGCTCCACCAGTTTCGCCAGCCGCGTGAACACCGAGGGCGTATAACCCTTGGCGGTCGGCGGTTCTCCTGCTGCCAGCCCAATCTCCCGCGCTGCCATGGCAAAGCGTGTCAGCGAGTCCAGCACCAGCAGCACGTGCTTGCCCTGCGCGGCAAAGTATTCGGACACGGTGGTGGCGGCCAGCGCCGCGCGCATGCGCATCACCGGCGACTGGTCCGAAGTCGATACCAGCACGACCGCACGCTTGCGGCCTTCCTCGCCCAGCGCGTCTTCCAGAAACTCGCCCACCTCGCGGCCGCGCTCGCCCACCAGGCCCACCACGGTCACGTCGGCCTCGGTGTTGCGGGTCATCATGCCGATCAGCGTGCTTTTGCCCACGCCCGAGCCGCCAAAGATGCCCACGCGCTGGCCCCTTCCCACCGTCAGCATCGCGTCCAGCGCGCGAATCCCCGTGCCCAGCGGGGTGCGGATTGGCACCCGGTCCAACGGCGCGCGCACCGCGCCATCGAGGGACAGTGTCTCGGTCACCGCCATGGGCCTTCCGCCGTCGATCACGTTGCCCGCCGCGTCCAGCACGCGGCCCATCAGCGCCGGGCCCACCTCGATCTCCGGATGCACGCCGAGAGCCGAAACCGTATCGCCAAAACGAATCCCCTCGGTTGTCTCCACCGGCATCGAGAGCACGTTCGAGCCGCGAAACCCGATCACTTCCGCCGCATGGGCGCTGCCCGAGCTATCCACAATCTCGCAGCACTCGCCCACCGAGGCCAACGGCCCGTTCGACTCGATGGTCTGGCCCACGGACTCGATCACCTGTCCCCGCCAGCGCCAGGGCTGCGTCCGCTGCAGCCGCGCAAAGTAGCGGCTCAGCACCCGCGTTCCTGAAGCCATCATGCGCGCCCATCCCGCACTCCGCCGGCGCCGCCCGCGGTTGCGGCCGCGGCATGTCCGGCGCGGTCAAAGAATCCCCGCTCGATCTCCGCCATCTGCGCGCGAATTCCCAGGTCCACCGAGCCTACCGTGGTCTCGATGGTGCAATCGCCCAGCCGCATCCCATCGCCCGCCACCACCGTTGGCTTCACCGTCAGGTTCGGCACGTGGGCAATCGCCTCGCGCCACAGTTCGAGCTCCGCCGCCGGAACGCACAGCCGCACTTCGGTCGTATTCGAGAGTTGTCCCAGCGCTACGCGCACTGCGCCGGTCAACAACAGCGGGTCCATCTGGGCCTCGCGCCGCAGAATGCGCGCGGCCACACTCAGCGCCAGAGACACAACCTCGTGCTCCACCGTATGCAGATAGTGCTCGCGGTCCTCGGCAAACCGCTGGATCAGCTCCGCCACCTGCTCGGTTCGCCGCTTTTCCTCTCCCTGCCGAGCTGCGGCAAGCGCCTCGCGTTCCGCCTGCCTGCCCTCGGCCATGCCCTGCTGCCGGCCGGCCTCAAAGCTGCGCTGCGCCTCTTCGGCCGCGCGCTGCTCCAGTTGTGCGTGCAGAGTCTCATCCAAAGCCGCGTTCTGCGGTCTGGCCTGGGGAGCGGCTGCATCTCCAAAGCCGTTCCACAGCGGAGCCGCCGGTTCAGGCCCCTCCATGTAGCGGAAGATCTCGACTATTCCCGCACTCTCGGCTGGCATATCTTCTCTCCCCCGGCGTATCCGCTCAGGCCAGCATCTCGTCGCCGGTCTCGAGCTTCAGCACCACCTTGCCCTCGGCCTCCAGCTTGCGGGCCAGGTTCAGAATCTCCTGCTGGGCCTGCGCCACCTCGCGCGACCGCACCGGCCCCAGCACTTCCATGTCTTCCTTCAGCATCTCCACGGCCCGCGAGCTCATCGCCTTGAAGACCTGCGCCCGCAGCTCCTCGTTGGCTCCGCGCAGGGCCATCGCCAGTTGCCGCTTGTCCACCCCGGCCACAATCTCGCGGATCGACTGCGGCGGCACTGTGATCAGGTCCTCGAAAGTGAACATCAGGTTGCGGATGCTGAGCGCAAGGTCCGGCTGCTCGTCCTCGATCGACTCGAGAATCTTCTTCGACTCCTCGGCGTTCAGCCGGTTCAGCAGGTCGGCCACGGCTTTGAATCCCGAGTAGCTCTTGCGCGCTGTGTCGCCCACGCTCTCCAGCCGCCGGTGCAGAATATGCGCCACCTTCTGCGCCATCTCCGGCGAGAACTGCCGCATCTCGGCCAGCCGCCGGATCGAGACCACCTTGTGATCCTCGCTCAGGTTGTCCAGCACCATCGAGGCCCGCCGCGGATCGAGATGCGCCAGCACCAGCGCGATGGTTTGCGGATGCTCGGCATCGAGCAGCTTGCCCAGTTGCTGGGGATCGGTACGCTGCAGTTGCGCCAGGTTACCCTGCGCCGCCTCCTGCGAGCGCTTCACCAGCAGCAGCAGGTCTTCCGCGCGTTCCTTGCCGAAGGTCTCCATCAGCAGACGGCTGGCATAATCGAAGCCGCCATGCACCATCACATTCTGGGTCTCGAGCATCTCCCAGAACTCTTCGACAATCGCCGCGGAAAGCTCCGGCGAGATGCCGCGCAGGTCGGCCAGCTCCTCGGTCAGCCGCTGCACATCCTGCTCCGGCAGCGCGCGCAGCACCTCCTTGGCCAGATCCTCTCCAATAGCCACCAGCAGCACGGCCGCCTTGCGGGCGCCCGTCAAGCCTCCCGTCATCACTCTGCCCGCCGCGCCCGTCTCCGCCACTTCATCCTCCCGTCCCGCTGTTTGCTCAATCCCCGTCGCTCTCAATCCGAGTGAATCCAGCTCTGCAGCAGCCGCGAGCTCTGCGTCGGCTCGTGCTTCAGGTGCGTTGTCACCTGCTCGAAGATCTCCTGTGCCCGGATGCGCGCCGGATCGGGCGCGGGCGGCACCGGCGGCTCCAGCATCGGCTGCGCTGCTCCCTCGGCAAGCGCCGCGGCCTCCTTGACTCCGCTCTTGCGGGCAGTCTTCTGCGGCGCGCCGTGCACGCGGGCCAGCGCCGGACGCACGCCCAGCGCCAGAACCAGCAGCAGCCCGGCCAGCAGCGCCCCATACTTCAGCAGCTCCGGCGAGCTCTCCATCGCGCTCAGCACACGCCCGGCAATCGGCGGCGGCGGCGCGGGACGGTTCGCGTCGAAGGCCAGATCCTGCACCGTCAGCACATCGCCGCGCGCCGCGTCGTAGCCCACCGAAGCCTGCGCCAGTGCCGTCAGGTTGTGCAGTTGATCCGCGGACCAGGGCTGCCATTGAGCAGCCTGCCCCTTCGCCGCCGGCCGCAGCAATCGATCGTTCACCACAATCGCCGCTGTCATCCGCCGCACCGCTCCCGGCGATTGCACCGAATGGCGCACGACCTTCGAGACCCCATAGGTTCCCGACTCGGAGCTTGAGGTCTCGGGCGGCGTTGTCTGCTTGGGATAGACCGGAAGCTGCTGCGCGTTGGTATTCGGCGCATTCGAGGCCGCGCCAGGCACCCCGGCTGCCACCGGCTGCCCTCCGGAGGTCTGCTGCGTGCGCTGCATCGTCAGGGGCGCGCTCTTGGTGGGGTCGTAGGTCTCGTCCGTCTGGTCGGTCGCCGCCTCGTCGTAGTCCAGCGTCACCGATGCCCGCACATTTCCCGGCCCCGTCACTGGCTCCAGCGTGGCAATGATCTTCTGTTCGAGGGCCTGCTCGGCGCTCAGGTGCAGCGCCTCCGGCGTCTTCGGGCCCAGCGGCAGATGTCCTGCCGCATCCACGAGCACCACCCGGTCCGGCGTCAGCCCGTCCACCGCCGAGGCCACCAGGTTCCGAATCGCATCCGGCTCGCCCTCGGCCAGGCCTCCATGGCGCAGTTTCAGCACTACCGAGGCCTTCGCCGGCCGCTCCTCATCGCGAAACAGCGAGTCGTGGGGCAGCACCAGGTTCACGCGCGCCGACTCCACATCCGAAAGCGTGCCGATGGTGTGCTCCAGTTCGCCTTCGAGAGCCCGCTGGTAGTTCACCCGCTCGTCGAACTCCGAGCCCACCCAGTTCGGCTTGTCGAAGAGCTCGAAACCCATCCGCCCGCTCTTCACCGCGCCCTTGGCCGCAGTCGCCAGCCGTGCCTTGTCCAGTTGCGCAGCGGGAACCAGCAGCGCCGTGCCGTTCTCCGCCACCTCGAAGGAAATCTGCGCCTGTGTGAGCACGATTCCCGTCTGCCGCGCCTCTTCCGGGTCCATGCCCGCGTAGAGCGTGCGCCAGTCCGTGCGCACCGCATACCAGATCAACCCGGAGAGCAGCGCCGCCAGCAGCGCGGCCGAGATCACAGCCCAGCGCTGCTGCCCTGGCTGCATGCCCGCCCAGCGCACACGGGCCCGTGTCCACAGCGCCGAGGCCTGCGCGGCCAGCCCTGCCGGCTTCATTGCCGGAATCTTCTCCAACTGCGTTGGGGTGGTTTCCATCGTCTATGCGGTCCGGAGTTCTCTATCTAAAACTGCATGCCCATCACGCTCTGGTACGCCTGCACGGCTTTGTTCCGCACCGCCAGCGCCAGCTCGAAGCTCATCTCCGCCTTTTGCGTTGCGATCATCGCCTGGTGCACATCGACCCCGGTGCCGGTCATCAGCCCCTCGACCGCCGCATGCGCCTGGCTTTCAAGAGAATCGACTGTTCCCACCGCATCCGTGAGCAGGCTGCTGAACGGAGTTGCCGCATCCGTGTTGCCCGGTGTGCCGGTGATCGCGCTGGACAGTGCGATCAAGTTTGCGCCGCCCGCTGCCGAAGACGATATTGCCGAGACTGCGTTCATCGCGTCCGCTCCCATGGTTCCCCGCCGCGGAGAGGGCCGCCTCTCACCCGCCTACGTTCTGGCAATCTCCAGCGCGGAGGTGATCATGCCCTTCTCCGCCTGCACGGCGGACCCGTTTAAGCCATATGCACGCGTGGCCCCCATCAGGTCCACCATCTCTGTGAGGGGATTAATGTCCGGATAGGAGACATAGCCATCCTGCCCCGCATCCGGATGCCCCGGCTCGTAGCGTTTGAGCGGCGGAGCCGGATCTTCCACAACCTGTGCCACTTCCACTCCCGGAGCCACTCCGTTCGAGGGCAGCGATCCGGGCAACGGCAGCAGAGGAGGAGGCGTCAACCCGCCGGGCTGCGCGCTCACCGCCTCGCTCATCGTGTTCAGAAAGTTAGGGTCGCCCCGGTCCGCCTTGAAGACCACCATCTGCCGGTGGTAGGGGCCGCCGGATTCGGTCTTGGTGGTCTCCGCATTGGCCATGTTCGCGGCCACCACCTCGGCCCGCATCCGCTCGGCTTCCATCGCCGAGCCCGAGGTCTCCATGATTCCAAAAAGATTCATCGCTCTCCATCTTCGCCGCGCGCCGCGTTCTTTGCCATCGCGCTATTTGTCCACGTGAATCGCGTCCATGATCTGCTGATACTCGGTGCGCAGCAGGGTCACGCCCGTCTTGTACCTGAGCTGGGCCTCGGCCAGGTTCAGGCTCTCGCGGTCCATCGAAACATCGTTGCCGTCCGGCCGCGCGATCAGCCCATCCACCAACCCCACCCGCACCGGCTCTGGAGCCTCGCCACGGTCCACATCCGCCAGCGCATCGCGCATCTCGGCCTCAAAGTCCATCCCCATGGCCCGGTACCCCGGCGTGTCGATATTGGCCATGTTGGTCGCCGTCAGCTTGGCCTCGCTCGAGGCCAGGTCGAGATAGCGGGCGATCTGCTCGCTCATGCGGGTGTCGATCTGCATGCCTTCCCCATGCCTCCCATGCAATCAAGGGTCCGCAGCACGCCACGGACCCTTGTGTGTTGTCTTCTTTTAGGACGGTTCTAATTCACCACCATGCCGAAGTCGATCTCCTGCGCCGTCAACACCGGAGCATCCCCGGACAGAATCGCCGCCCGCTCCAGCACATGCTCCAGCTCGCGCACGTTACCCGGCCACGCATGCGCCCGCAGCTTGGCCATCGCCGTGCCGTCAATCCGCTTGCGCGGCATCTGCCGGGCCATCAGATCAAGGAAATGCTCCACCAGCAGCGGCAGATCTTCGGCATGCTCGGCCAGAGAAGGCGTGCGCACCAGAAAGACCGCCAGCCGGTAGTAGAGATCGGAGCGGAAGGCTCCCGACTGGGCATGATCGGCCAGCGGCCGGTGGGTCGCCGCGATGATCCGCACATCCACCTTCACCGTCTCGTTGTCGCCCACCCGCTGCAGTTCGCCGCACTCCACAAAGCGCAGCAGCTTGGCTTGCAGGGCCAGCGGCATCTCCCCAATCTCGTCCAGAAGGAGCGTGCCACCGTCCGCCGCTTCGATGCGCCCGACCCGGCCCTGTACCGCGCCGGTAAACGCGCCGCGGGTATGGCCGAAAAGCTCTGCTTCAAGTAGGGATTCAGGAATCGCCGCACAATTGATGGCGATAAAAGGCTTGCGGCTGCGCGTCGAGAGCCGGTGCAATGCCTCTGCGACCAGTTCCTTGCCCGAGCCCGTGGGCCCTTCAATGAGAACAGGCGTCGAGCGCGGCGCTACCAGACGGATGCGCCGGCTCACCTCGAGCATGCAGGGCGCATTGCCCACCAGTTCAGGAAGCCTCTCCACCTTGGGCATCGCAGTCTGGGTCGAAACGGTCTGTGGCATCGCCGCGACAGGTTCGGTACGGCCTTCGCTGGCCTCTGCGGTGCGTGCAATCGGCTTGTGCGGCGTTTGCACGGCAAAGGGCGCCGTGGAGGCATGCCCTTCCTCGTGTTCATGCTCGTACCCGTGCTCGCGCGTCCGCGCGCCGCCCTGGTGCACTTGCAGAGCGCCCGGCACATTCCAGATGGCTGTATCGGTGTCCTGGCTGCGGCGCAGGGCGTAGAGCAGTTCCTGGCGGTGCGGACTGCGCGGCCCATCGCCCGCTGCGCTGTCGTTGGCGACCAGCAGGTCTACATCCGGAAAGCTGGCCCGGAAGCTGGTGAGAAATTCCCCGTGGTCGAGATCGGGCAGCCAGGAATCGACGATCACAGCTTCCGGAATGGCCATCTCGGCTTCGGTCCACGCGGCGGCGCCTCCATCGGCCTCGCGCACCTGCCAGCGCAGGCCGGTCAGAATTTCATTCAGTCTCTGGCGAAAGCTCCGATCGGCGCTTGCCACCAAGGCAGTGCGCGACCGTGCGCGCAGGGGTGCAGGGACAACAGGGACACGGACAGATTGCATGAATGCGGTCTCCTCGATTTCTTTTTCGTTGTTTTCATGCAACGCAAAGCTAGGGGACATCCAGGGCAACGCCCGGTTTGCCTTCCGCTGCGGGGAGATTCAACGGAGAGGGTTTGCCGGACGCAAGTTCGCCTTCGGCCGGAATCATGTACCCCTGGCCGCGCACTGTCCGGATCAGCCTCCCTGGAGGCGGATCCTTCAGCTTGCGGCGCAGGTAGTTCACGTAGACGTCGACGATATTCGTGGTCTGCGCCGGCTCCATCTTCCACACCGAGTCCAGCAGCTCGACGCGCGAGATGCAGTGGCCGCGGTTGAGCAGCAGATGTTCGAGCAGGGCAAACTCTTTGTTGGTGAGTTCGATGGCCTCGCCGGTGCGCGAGGCCGAATGATTGAGCCGGTTGACTTCAAGGTCGCCAGCGCGCAGCAGCAGACGCGCTTCGCGCTTGCGCCGCAGCAGGGCCCGGCAGCGGGCGCGCAGTTCGTACAGGCTGAACGGCTTCACCATCAGGTCGTCGGCGCCCAGGTCCAGACAGCGGACCCGCGTCTCCACTTCCTGGCGGGCCGTGAGCACCAGCACCGGAAGGTCGGCATCGAGGCCGCGCAGTTCCGTGAGAACCTGCTCGCCGTCTTTGACCGGCAGATTGAGATCGAGGATGGTCAGATCGGGAAGTTCTTCCCGGAAGGCGTCTACCGCCGCGCCGCCGTCATAGGCGATGCGCACGCGGTGTCCGTCTGCTTCCAGTCCACGCCGTAAAAAAAGTGCGAGCGCCTTGTCGTCCTCGGCGATCAGTAACCTCATGCTACCCCTTCTCACTGACTGCATCCGGGCCAGGCTCGAGCCCGGATCACCGCCGCATGACTTACTGAGCCGCCTCTGAACTGGGGATGCCCGGAAGCGGAACACTTCTACCTTGCTTCTCAGGAAAAACAAACTCAAGAAGCGTGAGCGCAGAAAGCGCAGGACCATTCCGGGAAAGGAACGGAAGGTTTAGAAAGTTCCAAAATGAGGACGGCTGGGATGGACGATCTCTAACTCCTTGCGCGCTGCCGGTAACCGAAGAGGCACCTGCCTGCTCAGGCGCTGGCCGCGGCCCGGCGGGCCTCCGCCTTGTTGCGATACATGGCGCCGTCGGCCCGGTCCAGCAGATCTTTGAGGTTCTCGCCCTGCACGTATTCAGCCAGTCCCGCCGAGGCGCGGATGCGCAGCGTCAGCGGCGCCGACCTGACCTGGAGAGCGTAGTTGCCGCTCACCCAGTCGAGCAGGCGGCCCGACTGCACGGCTGCCTCCTCCTGTCCGCAGCGCATCAGCACCACAAACTCGTCGCCGCCCCAGCGGCACACCACGTCGCCCGTGCGGCAGGCCCCGCGCAGCTCGCTCGCGAACTGCCGCAGCAGCTCGTCGCCCGTGGTGTGGCCATGCTCGTCGTTCACCTGCTTGAAGCCGTCGATATCCATCAGCACCACGCAGAAGCGGCTGTGGTTGTGCATCTGTTCCTTGATCCACACCTCGGCCAGGTTCCGGTTGCCCAGCCCGGTCAGCAGATCCCGGGAGGCCGCATACTCGGCCTCTTCCAGACGAGCGCGATAGATGCTGATCTCGGTGCGCAGCGCCTCCATCGCCGACTGCCCCGCGGCGGTCATGCGATCGATGGACTGCTTCAGTTCGGCGGCGCTCTCCTGTACCGAGGCGCGCACCTCGGCCAGGTCCTCGAGGCAGGCGATGTCGTTCAACCGTTCCGTCACCCGGCTCATCTGCGCTGCACAGTGGCTGTCCCGCTCGCCCACCGAGTGCGCCGTGCGCGCCAGCGTCAGCAGCAGTTCCCTCGCCTCCAGCGCCCGTGCCTGAAAGTGCCCCGCCGTGCGCTCTGCCCAAATGCGCAGAGCCTCGCGCACCAGCTCATCGGCCCGCGCCAGGCGTGCGGACTCTGTCTCTCCGGCAAGGCTCTGCGCAACCTCCGCAAGCGCCTGCTGCAGGTCGCCTCCGGGCGTGGCGCAGACCTTCACGCCGGCTGCGGCCATCTCGTCGAGCGCCGAGCAATAGGACGCGAAAAGCGCCGGGCCGATGCTCTCCGGCACAGGCGGTGCCGTCTTCCGCGCATCAGTCTTGGTTTCGCCCGTTGCGCAGTCTAAATACTGTTTCAGAGAGATCATCCGGCGGCGGTCGCTTTCCCGGTGCGGCCCATCCCATCGAGACACACACTCAGGCCAGCTATCGGCACTTCTGCCAAAGACAACAGGGATTTCGAGTTACGTCCGCGAAAATTTCCTGAAAACGGCCCATCTACAACACCTAATCGCACCCTGTTGCCGGTTCCGCGACCTCCATGCAAAGAAAAGGAGAAATACTTCTTGCGGTTCGCTTTTTGTTCGCTATAATGCGCCCATGGCTGTCACCAGACGACAAAAAGAGATATTGGATTTCCTCGAATCCTTTGTGGCCCGCAACGGCTATTCCCCCTCCTTTGAGGAGATTGCGCGCGGCATGGGCCTCAAGAGCCTGGCCACGGTCCATAAGCACATCTCCAACCTCGAAAAGAAGGGAATGCTCGACCGGGTTCACAACCGCAGCCGTTCCATCGACATTCTTCCGCCGGGCGCGCGCACCCGTTCCAGCGACCGGCTGCCTCTGGCCGGACGCATCGCCGCCGGACTGCCGGTCGAAACCTCGGAGACCGCCGAAACCATCTCCCTGCACGATGTCGTCGGCAACCGGGATGTCTTCGCCCTCGAGGTGCGCGGCGACTCCATGCGCGACGAGCACATCATCAACGGCGACTATGTTCTCGTCGAGCGCACCCGCACGGCCCGCCAGGGCGAGATCGTCGTCGCCCTCGTTCACGGCGCGGAGACGACCCTCAAGCGCTTCTATTCCGAGGGCCAGGTGGTGCGCCTGCAGCCCGCCAACGTCGAAATGGACCCCATCTATGTTCCCGCCGCGCAGGTGGCTATTCAGGGCCGCGTGCTCGGCGTCCTGCGCAAGTACCGCTGAATTCCCTGCCCCCGGACGCAGAAAGGCCCGGCATCGTGCCGGGCCTTTTTTCTCGCCTCAACAGAGCGTTTACGCCAGCAGGCGCTGCACCTTTTCCTCGATCACGTTCTGCGGCACGTAGCCGACCACCTGATCGGCCACCTTGCCGCCCTTGAAGAACAGCAGCGTGGGAATGCCGCGAATGCCATAGCGCGAGGGCGTGGCGCCGTTCTCATCCACATTCACCTTGGCCACCTTCAGCTTGCCCGCATAGGCCGTCGCAAGGCTGTCCACGACAGGGGCGATTGCCTTGCAGGGGCCGCACCACACTGCCCAGAAATCCACCAGGACGGGCTGCTCGCTGTGCAGCACCTCCTGCTCAAAGGTTGCATCGCTCACTTCCATTACGCCCAAACCCGCCATGTTCCTCCTTAACGGCTCGTATACCACCAGTGTACCCAAACCGCGCTCTCATAGGATGCAGTGGGTTCAAATTCGGTCGCAGGGGACATGGGCAGGCAACCCGAAAGGCAGTCTATTCAACAAATCAAAAGCGCCCGGATCCTTGTCAAAGGATCACGGGCGCTAGAGCAGCCCTCCCCCAGAACTGCCCACGGAGCGAATGTAAGGGCTTACTCTTTGAAACGCAAGCAAACTTAGGTAATGACCCGGTAATCACACTATAGTGATTAACCAGAATGCTACCCATCACTTAGCGCTTGTTACGCCAGAGTGAACACCCTGCCCGGAAGATCGGAAGCCTACGTTACCGGCCCTTCTCAGCGCCCGGAATTCCGATACTCAGCCCTCGCCCCCGCCTTCTCAAAATGGCAGATCAGCAGTTCCGGCTCCGGCAGGCTGCTCACAGCCGCCCGAATTGCCGTCATTGCCTTGGGAAGCGCATCTTCATGCTCGACCACCGCCAGCATGGCCGGCCCTGCCCCGCTCAGGGCCGCGCCCAGAATGCCGCCCTGCCCTGCCAGAGGCAGCATCAGCGGCAGCATCGGGCACATCTCACCCCGGTAGGGCTGGTGAATCCGGTCCGTCATCGCGGCGGCCAGCAGGCCGCCTCTGCCCTGCGCGAACGCCATCCCCAGTATGGAAACCGCCTGGATATTCGCCACTGCGTCGGCGCGGGAGTAGCGCTCCGGCAGAATAGCCCGGGCCTTGCTCGTGGCCAGCGGAGCCGAAGGCATGGCCACAATCACCCGCCAATCGGCCGGAGGCTCCACGCGCGCCACGCGCACTGCGCGCCCTTCACACGCTGCGGCAATGAATCCGCCCAGCCAGCAGGCCGCCGCATTGTCCGGATGGCCTTCAAGCGCCGTGACCTCTTCGAGAATCTGTTCGTCGCTCCAGCCCAGGCCGCCAAAGTGGTCCGCCAGCAGGATCGCCGCCAGCCTTCCCGCAGCCGAAGAGCCGCAGCCCATTCCCAGCGGAATCCCGTTCCTCATTCGGATGGCCAGCGGCGTCGCCGGCCTGTCATTCTCCTGGAGCAGCCGCTCGTAGATGCCGAGAATCAGGTTGTCTTTGATGCGCGCGCACCGCTCCGCATCGCGCCCTGTCGCGTCAATGGAGAAGGCATCGGCGGGCGCAGCCTCGATCTCGAGGAAAAAATCCAGGGCCACCGCCACGGCGTCAAAACCTGACCCCAGATTCGCCGAGGTCGCGGGCAGCCGCAGTTTCAGCGCTCCTTTGTCGTGCGCAGGAGCGGCACTCATCCGGCCCGTTCCTTCATGGCCGCCAGCACCGCTGCCGGAGTCGCATCCACGGGAACCGCGTTGCGCCGCAGTGCGGCAATTTCCGTCTCCAGCCCGGCGGCCTCGTCCTCGCGCAGCAGCGTGCCGCGGTGAAAGTCAATCGTGTAGTCCGCGTCCTTCAGCGTGTGCCCGGTCAGCAGCAGCACCACCGAGTCTGCTGGCGCCACGCGGCCATCCGCGCGCAGCTTCTTCAGCCCCGCCAGCGTCACCGCCGACGCCGGCTCGCAGCCCAGCCCTTCCGCGCCCAGTTCGGCCTTGGCAATCGCGATCTCCGCCTCCGTCACATCCAGGCACCAGCCGCCCGTCTCCTGAATCGCGCGCACTGCCTTGCGCCACGATGCCGGATTGCCGATGCGGATCGCCGTCGCCCGCGTGTGCGCTTCCACCGCCTCAAGCGCCATGCCCTGGCTCGACGCAAAGCTGCGCACCAGCGGGTTCGCGCCCTCGGCCTGAATTACCGAGATCTTCGGCACCCGCGCCACAAGGCCCAGTTCCTTCAGCTCACGAAAGCCCTTGCCCAGCGCCGAGCTGTTGGCCAGGTTGCCTCCCGGCACTATCAGATGGTCCGGCACCGTCCAGTCGAAAGCCTCGGCAATCTCCAGCGCGGGCGTCTTCTGCCCTTCCAGCCGGTAGGGGTTCACCGAGTTCAGCAGGTAGATCGGCGCCTGCTGCACGATCGTTGTGAGCACGCGCACGCAGCCGTCGAAGTCCGTCTTCAACTGGCAGGTCACCGCGCCGTAGTCCATCGCCTGCGACAGCTTGCCCCAGGCAATCTTGCCGTCGGGAATCAGGACCAGCGAGCGCAGCCCGGCGCGCGCAGCATAGGCTGCCATCGCCGCCGAGGTGTTGCCCGTCGAAGCGCAGGCCACCCACTCGAAGCCCCGCTCGCGCGCCACGCTCAATGCCGCCGTCATGCCCGTGTCCTTGAACGAGCCGGTCGGATTCATGCCCTGGTGCTTGGCAAAAAGCTGGTCCATGCCCAGCGCCTTTGCCGTGCGCGGCAGCGTGTAGAGCGGCGTGTTGCCCTCGCGCAGGGTCACCGCGTTGCCATAGCTGTCCAGAATCGGCAGCAGTTCCCGGAAGCGCCACACGCCGGACTGGTCGAGCAGCTCCGACGAGGCGCGCCGCTCGCGCCACAGCCACTTGAGCGCGCCGGGGTTGGGCCGGTCGTGGCCGCGCGTTACCGTCCAGCCCGGATATTCCACTTCAAACAGGTCGCCGCAGCGGGCGCAGCGAAAGTCCGGGCGGGCGTCCGCACCGGGAATGCGGTCGCCGCAGCCAAAGCAGCGTAATTGATGGAGATTGTCGTTCATCCTTAGGTGTTAGCCTACCAGAATGAGCGAGGTACACCGCGTGAGCCGCGACCGCAGCATTCTGCCATGGAGAAGTTCGTTGCTGGCCCTCCTTGGCCTCATCCTTTGCGCCGCAGCCACCGCGCAAACACCGTTGCGCATCGCCGCCGCCGCGGACCTCGAGCCTGTTCTGCCGCCGCTCCTCGACGAGTTTCAGCAGGCCACCGGCATCCACGCCGAAGCAACCTATCAGGCCTCCGCCGCGCTCACCACGCAGATCGAAAACGGCGCGCCCTTCGATGTCTTTCTCGCCGCCGATGTCAGCTATCCGCAGCGGCTGATCGGCGAGCATCAGGCCCAGGGCCCGGCGGACGCGGCCGAGCCGCTCGTCTATGCGCATGGCACGCTCGTCCTGTGGACCCGCACTGACGCGGCTCTGCCTCCGCCCTCGCTCAAGCTGCTGCGCAGCCCCGCCCTGCGCCGCCTTGCCATCGCCAACCCTGACCGCGCCCCATACGGCCGCGCCGCCGTCGCCGCCCTCACCAGCCTCAAGCTCTACGACGCGCTCAAGCCGCGTCTGGTGACTGCGGGCAACATCGCCCAGGCCGCGCAGTATGTCGACTCCGGTAACGCCGACGCGGGGCTCATCTCTCTCACCTCCGCGCTCACGCCCAGGCTGAAAAGCGCGGGCACATACTTCGTGATCCCGCGCAATCTCTATCCGCCCATCGAGCAGGGCGCGGTCCTCGTGGCGCGCAGCCAGCAGCAGGCCGCCGCAAAGCGCTTCCTCGACTTCCTGCTCTCCCACCCCATCCAGGCTCAACTGGCCAAGAGCGGCCTGTCGCCCGCGAAATAGCATGGACTGGCAGGCAATCAACGTCACTCTGCGGCTCGCGGCCATCACCACCGCCGTGCTGCTGGTGATCTCGGTTCCCCTCTCTGCTCTTCTGGTCCTCAATCGCGCCCGCTGGCTTGCCGCGCTGGAAGCATTGACTTCTCTGCCGCTGGTATTGCCGCCCACAGTGCTCGGCTTCTTTCTTCTTGTGCTTCTGGGTCCGCGCACCGCCGTCGGCCGGGCGCTCATCGGGGTTATCGGGCACCCGCTCGCCTTCTCGTTCAGCGGACTCGTCGTGGGCTCGGTCATCTACAGCCTGCCCTTCGCCGTGCAATCGCTGGTCGCAGGTTTTGCATCCATCGAACCGGTCCTCATCGATGCGGCGCGGCTTCTCGGAGCTGGTCCGGTGCGCCTAGTGTTCACGCTGTTTCTGCCGCTTGCTCGCCGCTCGCTGCTGGCTGCCGCCGTGCTCACCTTTCTGCACACGGTCGGCGAGTTCGGCGTGGTGCTCATGCTCGGCGGCGACATCCCCGGAGCCACGCGCACCCTCTCCATCCTGCTCTACGACCAGGTGGAGAGTTTCGACTACGCCGCCGCCAACCGCACCGCGGGCCTGCTGCTCGTGCTGAGCCTAGCCGCGCTTGCCGCCATCTATGCGGGCAGTCGCTCCCGCGGAGGCCGCAATGCTTGACTTTGCCCTGGAGCTGCGCAAATCCGTCTTCTCGCTGCAGGTCGAGGCTCGCTTCACCTCGGAGTGGACCGTCATCTTCGGTCCTTCCGGCGCGGGCAAAAGCACGCTGCTCCGTTTGCTTGCCGGTCTCGATCAGCCCGATCGTGGACGCATCGCACTCGATGACCATCTGCTCACGGATACAGCAAGCCATCTGCACGTGAAGCCCGGCGCGCGAAGGCTCGGCTTCGTGGCGCAGCATCCCGCGCTCTTCCCGCATCTCGGCATTACTGCCAATGTGCGCTATGGAATCCGCGGACTCAATGCTGCGCAGGCGGCTTCGCGCGTTGAAGAAGCGCTGTCTCTCGTCGGCGCCATCGATCTTCTCAACCGCCGTCCGCGAGACCTCTCCGGCGGCGAGGCTCAGCGCGTAGCTCTCGCCCGCGCTCTGGCTCCGTTGCCGCGGCTGCTTCTGCTTGATGAGCCCTTCTCCGCTCTCGACGGAGCCGCCAGCGACGCTCTGCTGCTGCGTCTGCGTCCTTGGCTGCGCGCGCACGGCATACAGGCCGTGCAGGTCACGCACGACGCCACCGACGCTTACACAGCCGACGCCGAGGTTGCGCTGCTGCGCGCGGGGCGCATCGTCGCCCAGGGCCCTGCGCCAATAGCTCTCGCTGAAGAGCGCGTCCGCATCCTTCAGCGGCTGAGCCCATCCTGATCCGGAAAGCCGAGCAGCACCGGCTCCATCTCCAGCCGGACACCAAACCGGCCCTCGACAGCGCCGCGTATCTCCCGCGCCAGCGCCAGTACATCCTCTGCCGTCGCGCCACCGCGATTCGTCAGCGCCAGCGTATGCCGCGACGAGATCGCAACCGGTCCGCGCGCATACCCTTTCACGAAGCCTGCCTGCTCAATCAGCCACGCCGCGGGAATCTTCACGCTCTCCGCCGTATCCGCTCCGGCGGGAAAACGCGGCGGCTCCTTCTCCGCCGCAGCCACAACAACCTGCAGTTGCTCGTGCGTCACCACGGGATTCTTGAAGAAGCTTCCGGCACTGTGGCAATCCGCATCGCCCTCCACCAGCAGCATGCCCTTGCCCGCGCGAATGCGCCGCACAGCCTCGGCAACGTCGCGCAGCGTCGGCTGTGGAGCGTCCGCAAACTGGCGCTGCAGATCGGCATACCGAATCGTTGGCGCGCCGCCCTCAATCAGCCTGTAGTCCACGCGCGTCACCACGTACCGCCCGCGCGCGCTCGCATTGAACCGGCTGTGGCGATACGCAAACGCGCACTCCGCGTTACTGAACTCGACAAACGCACATGCTGCAAGATCGAACGCGCGCACGCGCTCGATGACCGAGGCAACCTCCTGCCCATATGCTCCGACATTCTGCACCGGCGTCCCGCCCGCAGTGCCGGGAATCCCCGCCAGGCACTCGATGCCCGCGCAGTTCTCGTCCACCGCGCGCTGCACAAACTTGTCCCAGTCTTCGCCTGCAGCCACACGGTAGAGCGCCGCATCGCCATCCCGGTCGCGCATGATGCCGCACAGCTCGACATGCAGCACCAGGCCATCGAATCCCGCATCGGCCACCAGCAGATTGCTGCCGCCGCCCAGAACGAACAAGGGCACACCGTGCTCGCGGGCCCACTGCGCGGCTTCGGCAACATCGTCTTCGCTCACCGCGTGCGCAAACCATCGCGCTGGCCCTCCGATCCCGAAGGTTGTATACGGCGCGAGCGGCTGATTCTCCTCGATCTGCATGTCCACCCCAAGCCTATATCACACAATGCGCGGCACTGCGCACTACACTGCCCGTGCAATTCCAGCTAAAATAGATGCAGGCAATTTCCCTGCCGGAGGCATGCATGTATCCAGAGATTATGGTGATTCCCATGCGCGAGGAACTGGTGCGCGCTGGGATTGTTGAAACGCGAAGCGCTGAGGAAGTGGACGCAGCCCTGGCCAAACCGGGAACGACGATGGTCGTCGTCAACTCCATCTGCGGATGCGCCGCAGGCAAGATGCGCCCCGGTGTGCGCCTGGCCCTGGCAAGCGCGGCCAGCAAGCCCGATCAGGCGATCACGGTCTTCGCCGGTCAGGACCGCGAAGCAACCGAGCGCGCCCGCTCTTATTTTGAGGGCCATCCGCCCACCTCGCCCGCCATCGCCATCCTGCGCGACGGCAAGCTCGTCTACCTCATGCAGCGCTTCATCATCGAGAACGCCACCGCGCAGCAGATTGCCGGTGAGCTCGTGCGCGCCTTCGATGAGCTCTGCGCCAAAACAACCGCGTAGTAGGCGTCAGCGGCACAAATGCGAACGGCCTCCCGAGGGAGGCCGTTTCCGTTATGCGCTGAGTAGAACTCAGTCGCCTTCCCGCGCCGCAGGCATTGCCTGCACACGGCTGTGCTTCACCGAATAGGTAAAGTAGATCACCAGGCCCACCAGCAGCCAGAGAATCATCACCACCCACGTCATGAGCGCCAGCCGCGACATGAGATAAGCCGCCGAAACAATACCCAGGATCGGCACCAGCGGCACCATGGGTGTCTTGAAGGGCCGCTCCATCTCCGGCTGCCGCACGCGCAGCACCCATACGCCCGCGCATACGATCGTGAACGCCAGCAGCGTGCCGATGTTCACCAGTTGCGACAGCACATCGATGTTGAAGATTGCCGGCATGACCGCGGCAAACGCGCCGAACACAATCGTCGTGATCCACGGCGTGCGGAACTTCGGATGAATCGCCGAAGCCCACTTGGGCAGCAGGCCATCGCGCGACATCGAATAAAACACACGCGACTGTCCCAGCAGCATCACCAGCATCACCGTCGCCAGGCCGAACACCGCGCCAATCTTCACCAGCATCGAGCCCCAGCCCACGCCCGTTGCGTCAATCGCCAGCGCCACCGGCGCAGAGACATTCAGCGTCCTGTAGCTCACCAATCCCGTCAGCACCAGCGACACGAGAATGTAGAGGATCGTGCACACCACCAGCGAGCCCAGAATGCCGATCGGCATGTCCTTCTGCGGATTCTTCGCCTCCTGCGCTGCCGTTGAGACCGCATCGAAGCCGATATAGGCAAAGAAGATCGAGGCGGCCGCTGTGGGAATCCCTCCCCAGCCGAAGTTTCCGTGCCCGTCGGAAGGCGGAATGAAGGGATGCCAGTTGGCGCTCGCAATCGCCGGATGCTTCAGCAGAAAGTAGCCGCCCACCACGAGAAAAACGCCGACGATGCCTACCTTCACGATCACAATCGCCGAGTTGAAGTTCGCCGACTCCTTGATGCCCACCACCAGGATCGTCGTTACCAGCACAACAATCAGCACGGCGATCAGATTGAATGCGCCCGTCACGTGCGGCAGCCCCACATCGCTCACGCCCGGCGGCAGAGACATCTTGTCGATCCAGATGCCCTGATACTTCACCAGCACATTACCCGTCGTCGTGGTCAGCGTCGGCGGAAACACAATCCCGAGCTGCTGCAGCAGGCTGTTGAAATAGCCCGCCCAGCCTGACGCCACGGTCGCCGCGCCAAAGGCGTACTCCAGGCATAGATCCCAGCCGATGATCCATGCCACCAGTTCGCCCAGCGTGGCATAGCCATAGGTATAGGCCGATCCAGCAATCGGAATGATCGAGGCAAACTCCGCATAGCAGAGGCCCGCAAACGCGCAGGTAAAACCGGCCAGCACAAAGCTCAGCGCCACGGCCGGTCCGGCGTGCAGCGCGGCGGCCTGCCCGGTCAGCGTAAAGATGCCCGCGCCGATCACCGCTCCAATGCCGAGCGTAATCAGGTTCAGCGCGCCCAGCGAGCGCTTGAGCGTATGTTCGCCCTCTTCCTGCGCTTCGGACGTAAGCATCGACATGGGTTTAATGCGAAGCAGCCTGGACATGAATGCGGGCTTCCTCCTCGAAAACTAGATCGAATGACTTGCATCAGCAGACCGCGCGGAAGTGCGCGACCAG